>JAGORY010000013.1:0-6182 GCA_018062585.1 Candidatus Peribacteraceae bacterium
ACTTGAAGAAAGAAGGAGCGAAAGGTCGTGTCAGTTTCGTCGGTAACACGATGATCGATACCCTCATCCGCATGCGTCCTTCTATTGACGCTTCACGTCTGCCGTTTGATCTGCCGGAGAGGTATGCGGTCGCAACACTTCATCGGCCCTCAAATGTGGACAGTAAAGAAGCACTCGAACGGAACATCGCTTTTCTTTCAGAGGTCTCGGAAAAATGTCCGCTCATTCTGCCGCTCCACAGGCGGACGCAAGCCGCGCTCACGGCCCACGGACTGAAGCTTGGAGACCGCATCCAGTCCATTGAGCCCTTGGGGTACCTAGAATTCTTACGCCTCGTCTCGCCCGCCGAATTTATCCTCACCGATTCTGGCGGTATTCAAGAGGAGGCCGCTTTTCTGCAGAAGCGCTGTTTCACACTTCGTCGCAATACCGAACGTCCAGCGACAGTCCGAAGCGGTAGCAACATGCTCATCGACCCAGACCAAAGCTCGGACCGCGAGATCGTTCTGGCGTTTGCCGCTCATGCATCGTCCGTTACCGTGAAGATTCCGGAAAAGTGGGACGGCAAAGCGGGGGAGAGGATTGCGGAGGTGCTGTGCGCCTAAAAATAAAGAGGAGCTTCGTGTACTATGAGACCCCATGGCTCAAAAACTCCGCGTCGGCATCATCGGTACAGGTTTTGGCGAGCAAGTGCAGCTGCCTGGCTTCTTAGGTCTCAAGGACATCGAGGTGATCGGCATTGCATCGAGTGATCCCAAGCGTTCCGAGGAGCTCAAGAAAAAACACAAGCTGCCGCAGTCGTTTAAGACGCCTGAGGAACTCATCGAATCCGATGATATTGATCTCATCAGTGTCGCCACTGCTCCAGTTGATCACGAGAAATATGTGCGTGCCGCGTTGCAAACCGGCAAGCATGTGATGTGTGAGAAGCCGTTTACGATGAGTTCGTCTGCTGCGAAGGCACTTCTGAAAGAGGCGAATACCGGCGGTATTATTCACGCTACCGATTTCGAGTTTCGGGAAATGTCGGCTCTCAAATTTCTCGTGAGTCGCATGATGGAAGGTGTTACCGGCAGGATCGTCTTCGCGGAATTGCGTTGGCTCGTCGGCACATGGGCGGACCCCAAGCGCCCTTGGCAGTGGCAGTGTGACAGGGCGCAAGGCGGCGGCATCCTCACGGCACTTGGCGTTCATCTCTACAACATCGCCGAATCGATGCTCGGGACTTTGGATAAGGTGATGGCCGAGACGGGTACTACGATTACCGAGCGAAAGGACGAAGAAGGGGAGACGAGGCCGGTGACGAGCGAGGACCATGCGACGATCGATCTCAAAGGCAAGTACGGTATTCCCGTTCGCATCGTTCTTTCCAATGTAGATCCGAAGGGCACGGGCTTCAGTATCACGATCCGCGGTGAAAAAGGCGTCCTACTTCTCGAGAGTGAGTCGCAGACGTACGGTAGCGGACTTCGGATTCACGAAGGCGCAACCCCCGACTCCGCCAAGGTCGTCTACGAAGATCCGGTACCCGCATCAAAAATTGATCCCCGAATTCCTCTGTTTCAGTCACTCGTGCTACGTCTCATTACGGCAATCAGAGAAGACGACCGTACGTTTACCCCTTCGTTTCAGGACGGCGTCCGGTCGCAGATGTTTCTCGAGGCTGTCCGCGCGTCCGTTGAAACCGAGGGCTGGGCGGATATCGGCAAGAGTGCTCAGTAAAAGAGGCGCCGAGCGCCCCAGTGACCCTCAGAAGCGAAAATAGGGGTCGCTACGGCTACTGTTCGCGAGTAAGATCAGTATACTGTTTTCACCCTTCTTTTTACCGTGAGCAAAGAGCGAGTTCTCATCACCGGCGGCTTAGGTGCCATCGGCGCGCAACTATCGCGCACGCTTCTGAAGAAAGGCGTCGAATCACTCACGATTATTGATGACTTCAGTTCAAGTTCGCCGCATTTGGTCTCGGACATCATTCAGGATCCGCGGGTAACGCACTTCAGGCGCTCGATCATCCACGACGAGTGTCTTCGTCACGCGTTGCTCGACAGAAAACAGGATGTCGTCTTCCATCTTGCAGCTAACTTCGCTCATCAGAGCTCGCTCGAGCACCCGGTCATCGACTGTGAGGTGAACAGTCTCGGTACCGTGAAGGTCTTGGAGTACTCGCGCCGCGCCAACGTCAAAAAATTCGTCTTCGCCAGTTCTTCCTGCGTCTACGGCAACGCCAAGTGCTACTCGGTCGACAACAAGGACTATCACTTGGATACGCCGTACGCCATCAACAAACTCCACGGAGAGTTCCTCGTGGATTTCTACAACAAGCACCACGGCATGAATACGACGATTCTCCGGTACTTCAACTCGTTCGGCCCCGGAGAGCTTCCTGGACGCTACAGGAACGTCATCCCCAACTTCTTTGCGATGGCGATGCAGGGCAAAGCGCTTCCTATCAGTGGCGACGAGAAGACCTCCCGAGACTTTAACTTCGTCGACAATACCGTGAGCGGTACGCTGCTGGCTGCGGAAAAAGAGATCGCAAACGGCAAGATCTACAACATCGGTTCGGGTCACGAGATCACGATCGTTGAGCTTGCCGAAACCATCAACCGCATCGTCGGAAACAAAGCCGGTATCACCTTCGTGCCCCAGCGTACGTGGGACACAATCAAGAACAGGCGCGCCGATGTCTCGAAGACCGAGAAAGAACTGGGGTACAAGGCGGTGATCGACTTCGAGAACCACCTTCACACGACGCATGACTGGCTGAAGCAGTATAAAGATCATTTCCCGTCTTTCTAACATGCGGGTACTGCTTACCTGCGAAGACTATTTCCCTCATCTCGGCGGCGCCGAGGTGTGTGTTTTCAACGTGCGGCAGGAACTGAAGGCCAAAGGCCACACGGTGACGGTCTTCACCAACACGCTTGCGACATCAAACGATGAAGACCGAGTCATTCGCCTGAAGTGGAGCTTCTCACCCGGTCCGCTTTTCAGGACCTTTCGCGTCCTCTGGAAAACAATCGGCGAGCAGGACATCGTTCACTGCACGTACTCGTTCAGGATCGCCTGCATCTGCGCCATGATCTGCCGCATTCGTCGTGTTCCGATGCTGCTGACCCAGCAAGGCAGGGGAATCGTTCCGGAGGCCAATCCGAAACTCTTGCACCGGGTCCTGTTCCGAGCGTGTCAGGAGATTTCGATGCGTCTCGCAACGCACATCACCTCCACAAGCGACGAGATCACGGATCTCACAGCCGCATTCGTCCCGAGGTCCAAGATCACACTCGTCAGTAACGGATACGACGCCGATCTCTTCACGCCAAATCCTTCGATCCCAGTTCCGCCGGAGTTCAAGGCATTATCTCCGGACATCACGACACTTCTCACGATCAGGAGACTTGTACCGAAGAACGGCATTCACATCCTTGTGCAGGCGCTCGCTCTCGTCTTAAAAGAGCGCCAGGACTTCCATTACTTTGCTATCGGCGAAGGGCGCACGGAAACGTTCATTCGAGAGCTAATTTCCAAGCACAATCTCGAGCGCAATATCACGCTTCTTGGAAAGCGCGGTAATGATCAGCTCTTGCCGTTCTATCAGCATGCCGATCTGTTGCTTGTTCCCAGTAGCGCCGAAGCCCGGAGTATCGCGTGCATCGAAGCGATGGGCATGGCGAAGCCGATCATCGCGAGCCGTGTCGGCGGACTCATCGATCTCCTCGGTCCTGACTCCACGTATGGTGACCTCGTTGCCATCTACGACTCCGAAGCTTGCACCTACGATCCGCCAGACACATTGCCGCCGGAGCGTCTGCAGCGCCTCGCGGATGCAATTCTCGCGTTTCTGAAGGACCCCACCCCGCTTACGAAAAAAGGCGAAGCTGCCCGCTATCTGGTGTCGGTCGAATATTCCTGGAAAAGCATTACGCAAAAGTACGTCGGTCTCTATATGCACATGCTACAGCGCTGATCGTCTCACTGATTTTTCTGCTACCCTCAACGTATGTCGGATATTCTCGCCACACCCGATCGCAACAAGGAGATTTATACCTCCCTCGATGACCGAATCCTCGAAAAGAGGCTGGCATCGCCGTATCCGATCAGGAGACATTCGCATGCGGCTCAGTGGCAGGCGTTCGTTGATCACATTCCGCCCGGATCCACGGTCTTGGATGCCGGATGCGGACCGGGGGCCCTCAGCGTCATGCTTGCGGAGCACGGATGTCACGTCACGGGAACCGATATCTCGGAGCCGAACGTCGTCGAAGCCAAGAAGTACGCCGAGAAGAAAGGTTGCAGTCACCGCACCGAGTTCCGGACCGCCGATATCGAGCACATGCCGTTTCCGGATAAGTCGTTTGACTATGCTGTCTCCAGTCACGTCCTCGAGCATGTGCCGAATTTCGCAAAAGGCGCCTCCGAACTCTCTCGCCTCGCCAAAAAGCACGTCATCATCGCCATTCCGACGTGCATGACGCTCGCGGGCATGACGCTGCTTGGGGGCGATAACTACTGGGCGTTCTCGCGTCATAGTCTCTACGCGCTGCCGTACGGCTTTTTGCGGGTTGTTGCCGCATTCCTGACCGGTAAAGAAGGCGTGAATGAAGGATACGAAGGCAACATGGAACTCATCCACATTTGGCGTTTCCCGTGGGCCGGTAAGCGCCGGATCGAAGAGGGATCGCTCAAAGTCGTCCGCTATCGCGCAAGTGCCATCGTCTTCCCGTACTTCGCTTTCCTGCTTCCCCTGAGTCGTTTCCTCGAGAAGTTTGCGTGGGCTCCGATCATCAAAGAGTGCGGTTGCGGAACGACGTACGTCTGCGAACCGGTGACCTCGAAATAGATCTATCTGTTTTTGAGCAGTATTTTGAAGGTGTACCACGTAAGGCCGAGCGGCCAGATTTGAAGGAGGGCGAAGCTCAGGATGAAGAGGTGATTCGGAGCGAGGATGTCTTGCAGTAGCGCCACCGCGGCGATGACGATAGCCCAGGTAACGAGGTTTAAGGCGATGGAGACATACGTCTTTCGCTTGAGCCTTAGGATCGGCGACGATGCGATGGAGAGGCTTTGCGTCACGAGAATGAGAAGTAGCCACATCGTGAGCGGAATCGCTTCCCAGAATTCCGGTCCGTAGAACCAGAAGATGACGGGCGGGAAGGCGATGGCGGCCCCGAGCGACAGAAGAGCGTGGAACGCGAGCGCATGCTTAATGAGCTTGGCTGCATTCGTCCGTACGACCTGCGTGCCCTCTGCCATCATTTTTCCGAAAGCGGCGGTCGAGAGGTCTCCGGCCTGCGGCAGCAGAATATTCCGGGGGACGTTTGCGAGCTGCATCGCGATCTTGGCGATACCGACGAAGGATGCCGGAAAAAACAGCGAGAAAATGAAGAAGAGCCCCTGCGGGAAGAAGTTGGCGATCGTTTTGTCTGCGGTAATAATGAGCCCCTGCGCCAGATACTGCCTGCTTTCCGTAAACGGAATGCGGAGCGTCTCGCGGATGCCGGGAAGACCGTGCTTACGTGCGACAATCTTGAGCGTGATGAGCGAGATCGGAAGGAACACGAGGCTGACTGCGAGCTGAGTCAGAAGGAGCGCCCAGATTTTACCGCCGAAGAGGAGAGCGACGACTGCAAGACCGAGATACGAAAGATTGGCGGCTTGTTCTAGGAATACTTTCAAGCGGATGCGTCGTAGCGACTGCAGAATGATCAAGGTCATACTGTTCCAGATCTCGCTGATCTGGAAGAAGCATAGGATGCGCGCGAATTTTCCGATCTCCGGAGAGCCATAGAATTTCTCGGACAGCATCGGCATGATCGCCGCGAGAACGATGAGCAAGATGACATTCACCGACGCGACGGTGACGAAATTCGAGAGCACCGCGGCCTGCGCATGGCGGTCTTTCCGGCCGTAGGCTTCCGAAAAGAAGACGTAGAGTGACTGGCCCTGACCAATATTAAAGAATGCGCTGAATGTCCCGGCAAATGCCACGATGACGGCGTATACACCGTAATCGTTGACACCGAGGAGGCGTGCGAACGCGATCGAACTTACGAATCCGGCGGCCATGAGCACCATCGATCCGGCTTGGATCGTGAGCACGTCACGGACGAACGGAAGTTTCCGGAGGCCTGCGATGTAGCGAAAGGGATTCATGCGTCGTAGACGGTTTCAAACCAGTGGTG
>JAGORY010000013.1:6282-20104 GCA_018062585.1 Candidatus Peribacteraceae bacterium
CCGGCGGCCATGAGCACCATCGATCCGGCTTGGATCGTGAGCACGTCACGGACGAACGGAAGTTTCCGGAGGCCTGCGATGTAGCGAAAGGGATTCATGCGTCGTAGACGGTTTCAAACCAGTGGTGCAGCTGCACGATATTCATAAGCGGATGCAGATTGTAGCGGGTTTTGGCTTTGTGCTCGCCAAACATCGTGCGGAGTTTGTCTGTATCGAAGAATTCATTGATGCGCTTTCCAGACAGCGCTTCCTCCACAAGCGGTGCGCACTCGCGGCGGATCCACTTGGCGAGCGGGGGATAGAACGAGGCTTTCTCGAGTGTGAATAGGTGCTCAGGGAGGATGTGGCGGTACGTATCTTTGAGGAGTGCCTTCGTGCGCTTCATGCCGACGTGCCAACTGCTCGGAGTTGCGTGGGACCAAGCGATGACCCGCGGATCAAGAAACGGAACGCGACATTCGAGGCCGCTTGCCATCGTGACCGCGTCCGCGAGTTTCAAGGATTCATCGACGAGCCACAGGTGACGGTCGACTTCCATAAACTCCCGCACTGCATCGCCAGCAACTTTGGAATAATGTTCCTCAAACTTTTTCGTGACGGACGTCTCATCGAACCAGTCACCTTTCACAATCGAGTGTGTCTCAGAGAGCGGTCGCGCGAGTAGTCGTTCAGCGAGTGCAGGACCGGGCGAGAGGCTTAGAACGTCCTTTGGGTGGCCCGTAAGGGTTCCTGCAAGGCCACGGAGTGAAGAAGGCATCCACTGCAACATCGAGAGGATTTTTGCGATGCGGTACCTTGGGTAACCGCCAAAAAGTTCATCGCCACCGGCGCCCGAGAGTACGACGTCCGCTTTTTTCTTCGCCATTTTTGAGAGCGAGAACTGCGCAACTGATACGGCGTCCGAATTCGGAAGGTCCAAGGCTCTTGCAGTATCGCGATACATGTTTCGGTACTGCTCGGCGGTGAGCGCCAGCTCCTCATGGTCTGTTCCATAATGTTTCGCGGTCATCCGTGCGAGCTCGGCGTCGCGGTTGAAGCGTGCAGCATCTTCGGCTTCGGTCGCTTCGAAGCGGACGGTGAATGTTTTCACGGGTGATGACGAGACTTTGGTCATGTGATGCAGTACGATCGACGAATCCATTCCTCCGGAGAGAAAAATGCCGATCGGTTTGTCGGCGATCATGTGATCACTGACGACGTCTTGCATGAGAGCTGGAAATTCTTTCGAAAATTGCGCCTTCGATGCGATGCTGGGGGCTGCAACATCGGCGGTAAATGTGCGACGTGACTCTTTTCCGTCGTTCCACGAAAGAATTGCTCCTGGAGCCAAGGATTCAATGCCTTCGCACATCGTTTCCGGACCCGGTACGTACTGCAAACGGATGAATGATGACATCGAGCGTAGGTTGATCGCCGGTTTCGTCGGCAGAGCAGACATGAGCGAGCGCATTTCGGATGCGAAGTGCGGATTTCCATCGACGTACGTGAGATAGAGCGGCTTGATGCCCGACTGATCGCGCGAAAGATGCAGCGTCTTTGTTCGTGTGTCATAGATCGCGAAGGCGAACATGCCGAGAAGCTTCTTTACGAAGTCGATGCCGTACTTTTCGTACAGTTTCAAGAGTACTTCGGTGTCCGTTCCGGTCTTGCACGAAAAACCTTCCGACTCGCGGAGTCTGCGGTAGTTGAAAATCTCTCCGTTGTACGTAATGAGGACTGTTTTCGATTCGTTCCACATCGGCTGGTCGCCGGCGGGAGTCGGATCGAGGATCGCGAGACGCGCCTGCCCGAGCGAGGCGCCGCTACCCGTCCACACACCGTTCCCGTCGGGGCCGCGGTGCACGAGACACGCGGTCATCCTTTCAATGCGCGCCCTGTCTTCGCCGATGAAGCCTGCGATTCCGCACATGGCTACAGTATAGAGGTTCTGGCTCATCTCGGCTCCCTAGCGCCTGATTCCCGAGCCCCGCCAGCTCACTCCTTTATAGGGTGAGATATGGACGTCAGTGAAATCTGAGTCCCGGAACCAGTCTCGTACCTGAGATTCCTTGATGAAGAACGTCTGCGGAGCGTTCAGTTTGTCGAATACGTTGAGGACATTTCGCTCGAACGTGAGCTTCCGCCAGTTCTGGAAGTACTGATAGTACGGAAGAAACGTGAGGGGCAAGAGGTAGACGGTGTACACCGGGATCGAAACCAGAGCCGTGAGGACACGTGCCAGCCCCAGGACGACCACACGGGGCAAGTGATGAACAAGCATGTTTTTTGCCGGTTCCACGAGCCAGCGGTTGAGCACATTTCCTTCAAAGCTATAGACCCACACGATGACCTTTCCCCCAGACTTCGCATGCTTCGCGATATTCCGAAACGACGCGGTCGGGTCGTCGGTGTGATGGAGGACTCCGATGGAATAGACGACATCGAACTGCCGCTTGAGGTCCATCGTCGCGATGTCTCCCTCGACAAGCGAAACGTTTTTGAGGTCCTTTGTGCCGCGACTCGCGCTCTCGAGTGCATTGAGGTCCACACCCACCGCTTCGGAGGCGAGCGGTGCCGTGAACAGCAGATGATGACCGCCGCCGCAGCCGCAGTCCAAGACACTCTTGCCGCGGAAGTCTTCCAGCGTGTTCGGTAGAATCCATTCAGAGAACAGCCACTTGTTATCGTCAACGAGCTTGTTCCACTGCCATGCCCATTCTTGTTGTTTTTCCTGCACGATCAAAAGGGGGTGATGGCCGGAGTATAGGGTCAGAGGCTTCCCGGAGCCAGACGCCGGGGTACGCGCTACAATCGGGTTATGTGCGGCATCGCGGGAATCATCAATCTATCGGGAAGTCATATCGATCCACTGACCCTGGACCGGCTCACGGACGCCGTATGTCACCGAGGCCCGGATGGACGCGGCACGTTCAACCGAGGCAACGTCGGACTGGGACACCGTCGACTGAAAGTTCTTGATCTCACGGAAGCCGCGTGTCAGCCGATGCTCTCTGAGGACGGCAAAACCGCGATAGTCTTCAACGGTGAGATCTATAATTTTGCGGAACTCAGGAAGCACCTGGAAGCTCAGGGGCACAGGTTCCGTTCGAGAGGGGATACCGAAGTGCTTCTCAAACTCTATGCCGTCTACGGTGATGCATGTGTCGATCGGCTTCGCGGCATGTTCGCATTCGCAATCTACGATGAAGTCAGGGAACGTGTGTTACTGGCAAGGGATCGTCTCGGTAAAAAGCCGCTCAAGTATTTCGAAAACAACGGAGTATTCGCTTTCGCTTCCGAGCTCAAAGCACTTCGCGAACTACCGCAGTGCCCGAAGGGAGCGGACCCGGAAGCGATCCATCATTTTCTCACGATGATGTACGTGCCGGCGCCTCATACCGGCATTACCGGTCTCAAGAAGTTACCCGCGGCTCACACTCTTTCCATTGATCTGCGGACAGGCAAGAGCGAACTTAAGCGGTACTGGGAACTGTCGTACGCCGCGGACACACGCCGAAGCCTTGCAGACTTCGAGCACGACTTCTTACAGACGTTCGATGAAAGCGTAGCTCTCCGCATGGTCGCTGACGTGCCGGTCGGAGCTTTTCTTTCGGGTGGCATCGACTCAGCGGCGGTCGTTGCGGCGATGAGTAGGCTCTCGCATAAGCCCGTGGAGACATTCACCATCGGTACGGAGGAGGAAAGCCACAACGAACTGCCGCAGGCAGCTCTCATCGCACAAAAATTCGGCACGAATCATCACCCGATCACGGTAAAGCCTGATATCGTGCATCTGCTACCGGAGCTTGTAAAGCTCTACGAGGAGCCGTTTTCTGACCCTTCGGTCATTCCCACGTACCTCGTCGCCGAGCAAACCCGAAAGTTTGTGACAGTTGCCCTCAATGGCGACGGGGGAGACGAGAATTTTGCGGGTTACATCAGATATCCGATCCTCAAATTCTCACGACTGTGGTCGGCACTCCCGGTTCATGCACTCACGCTCCCAGTAGTCAGAGCTTTCCATGCCGTCATGCAGTCAACGCTCAGTTACCGAAGTCTTCGGTTCGAATCGACAATCAGAGATCCGATCGCCGAGAGGCAACTGCAGTACCTGAGTCTCTTCTCCGAGTCCGAAAAGCGAGTGTTGTACAAAAAAGGAACACCAGAATTTCCAGATACCTACGCGTGGTATGCCGAAAAAACGGCTTCTGCAAGAGCGCGGGCCATGGGTTGGTTGCATCAGGCCATGAGCGCCGATCTTGAAACATACCTCGCCGACGACCTGCTTCCGAAGGTAGACCTCGGGGCCATGGCACACGGACTTGAGGCAAGGTCGCCGTTCCTCGACCACACGCTCCTCGAACTCACGGCGCGGATGCCAGCTGAGTACAAGCTCAAGGGGTACACCAAGAAGTGGCTCCTCAAGCACGTGCTTCGGGATACGATCCCCGCTGAGATTTTGCAGAAGAAAAAGACCGGATTCCGCCTGCCGCTCGATCAGTGGTTCCGAAATGACTTAAAACCTTTCGTCCTTGACAGACTTCTCTCGGTGTCGTCCCCGCTCCGCACAATCTTCGATGACGCGGCGCTAGAAGTCTTCCTCGCCGACTATTACGCATCCGGCGTCGATATGAGTGACCACGTCTGGGCACTTCTGTGGCTCGATGAGTGGATGCGCCAGTACACTTAGATTCATGAAGCGCTCTTGGCTCCTCTGCGGGTTACTAATCTACGCACTCTTTGGGCTTGTCATCTTTCCGTTTTTCATCGGGATTCCAGTGGTGACCATCTTCGGGAGCGATGCCGTGGACTACAGCAAAGCTGCGATCAACCTACTTCTCCATAGTTTTTACAGTATTGATGGGATTACGCCGTTCATCGACCGCGAGCCGGGGATGAGTTTTTTCCTTGTCGTCGTGTACGCAGTCTTCGGTATCGAGAGTGTCATCGGATTTTCGCTCGTGCAGGGCATCATGATTTTTCTTGTTGCGTGGTTCTTCTGCAACGAAGCATCGAGGCTCACGGGTTGGCGCGCGGCGGGCATCTGCTTTCTCCTGCTCCTCGTCTCGGGGTCCGTCTTTCACGCGATATTCTCGGCGTACCGGGAATGCTTGGCGCTCTCGCTCCTGCTTTTGTTTTCAGGATTCTTTCTGTCGTACGAGCGAAAGCGTGCGTGGTGGAAGGCGATCATCATGGGAATCATCTTCGGCTTTCTGATCCTCACATACTACCCGTTCATCTTCTTTCCGCCGGTTCTATTTTTTGTCTGGTGGATCCGAAGAAAGCCGCTCCGGGATGCCGCAATCGTCATTCTTCTTTGCTATCTCACGGTCGGTGCGTGGGCACTACGAAATCATGCGCAGACCGGAAAATTTACAGTCATCGATGACCGCCGCACCGTCATCATGTGGTACGTCCGCGGTGTGCAGGCGGAGCACGTGCGTGGAACCGAACCCTTTCTGTGTCTCTATGCCGAATACATTTCGCGCGATTGGACGGGTACCTCGCCGCAGTGCAGTTTCAACGGACTTATGCACCAGCGCTGGCCGAACGGCGTGGAGAGTGGCGTTGATTACTCCGCGCTCGAGAAAGAATCCAAGGCAAAGATAATGGCGAATCTGCCTTCGTACCTCTGGTTTTCGGCAGTCGATACGATCGAGCTGCATCTGCCGTACCTCGGAGGTGGCTGGAGCCACGCCTATAACGTCTATGCCTCACTTTCTATGCTGGTGCTCTACATCGGCTTTGCATTCGGTCTCCCTGCACTTGTGCGCCGCGAGTACGTGTTGTGGTTCCTTCTCATCGGCTACAACACAGCTGTCTTCATCCTGACGGACGCGACCCCGCGCTACCTGATGCCGGTGATCTTCTGCTACGCGCTGTTTGCAGGCATCGGATACGACTGGCTCATCACAAAAATCACTCGTAAATCCTGAAGCGCCTTCTGACTTACGCTTTTGGGGCCCTGACGATATTGGATCTGAAGATGCCGAGTCGGATACCCATGCAGGCAAGCATGTAGAGCATGAGTGTGTACGGAGTCTGTGCGATTTCGAGGAAGCCTTTCCACAAACTGATGGATGTGTGAGCTTGGTTGTAGAACGAACGAGCGGGAACGTGAGCGATCCGCAGGTTGGCGTACTTCGCCATCGCGATGATTTCGAAGCTGAAGAAATAATCTTCGGATGTCACTCTGAAATCCGAGCTCTCGGCGAGGCGCTTGCTGTAGACCCTAAATCCGGTGAATAGGTCCTGTGGCCGAATGCGAAGAACCACTCCTCCAAGCCCTGAAAGTACCGAATTTCCGATGTACCGGATCCAGGACATACCGTCGATCCGGGGCTGCTTGAGGTCATAAAAGCGGTTACCGAGTACCAAGTCGTAGCCTTCCTTCATACGTGCGAGTGCGTCCGGGATCGACGACGTAAATTGTCCGTCTCCGTGGATCTCCACGATGACGTTGGCCCCGAGTTCGGTGCATTTCTTGAGTCCGAACTTGAGGTTCGTGCCGTATCCGCCGTGGGCATGTGGATAAAACGGAATGCCGAGGCGCTTCGCGACATCTTCCACGTCGTCTGATGAACCGTCGTCAACGACGATGATGGAATCGAAGAGTTCTTTCGGGAGAATGTTGTACGTGTGCTCAAGAAACGCCGCACAGTTGTAGGTCATGATCATGCCGAAGATGCCGCCTTTATCGTTCATAAGTCCTACGCAGTGTAGTTCCGGCGATTCTCAAATACCAGAAGACCCTAGAACACCTCGATATCGCCGATCGGCATGATGAACTTGCCGCCCTTTGCCCTGAAGTCCTTCTCTTTCTCGGCGATGTGGTCCCTAAAACTCCAAGCGAGCAGGAGGTAGTAGTCGACGTCCCGCGTGCGGGCTTCCTCGGGGGAGATGATCTGGATGTGGGACATCGGCATGCAGAGACCTTGTTTCTGGGGGAGTCCGTCGACGCAGAAGTCGATGATCTCATCGGTGATGCCGGCGTAGTTGAGGATCGGTACGCCTTTGGCGGCAGCACCGTACGCGGCGATGCGCTTGCCTTGGCTCTTCAGGTCCTTGAGCAGAGCCACGAGTTTGTTCTTGGACTTCTCAACGTCTCTTGCGAGCTTCTGGTACGTCTCCAGCTTGTCCCAGCCTTTTGCGAGCTCTTCTTTCACGAGTGCGTCGACGCGCGGGTGGATGGGATGCTCGCCTTTGTGCCCAAAGAAGATGCGGATACTGACTCCCTGGAACGGCAGCATCTCGTAGTCATAGATCTCGAGGTCGAACTGTTTGTAGAACGAGATGAGCGGACGGAGCGCGTAGTACGACATGTGCTCGTGGTAGACGTCGCCGTAGCCCAAGGTATCGAAGATGTATCCGAGGTAGTGTGCCTGGATGATGCCGGTGCCGCCCAGGGCAAGGAGCTCCTTAAAGCCCTTCATGACGTCGATTTGATCGCCGATGTGGGGGATCGAGTTATTGCCCATCACGACCTGCGCTTTGCCGTATTTCGCAGATACTTCCTTGGCGAGTTTGCTCGTGAAGAAATCATTGATTGTCTCGACACCACGGGCACGCGACATCGGAGCGATGTTCTGCGCCGGTTCGATGTTGAGGGTCTTTCTGTCCTTGATCTCGCCCATGAGCACGCCGTCGTTGCCGCCGACCTCAATGATGAACTCACCGGGCTTGAGATGCTTATCCATCACTTCCTTCGCATACTCCTGGAAGTGCTTGGGGGTGTTACCGACTCCGGACGACACAAATTGGTACTGCGAGAAGAGCTCTTCCTTGGAGACATCGTCGAGGAGCTGTACGAGGTAGCAGTTGTGGCAGAAGTAGACCTGCAGCGGGTACATCGTTTCGGGATGAGCAACCCAGCTACCCGGTTTGATATTGAGGTTGGCCTGCGGCTGATCGTGGAGATCAAGGAACATCGTGAGTTCCTTGTGGCCGCACATGCGGCAGGAATCGTGGTGGGTGATCATAGGGTTGTGAGGTAGGTGCGAAGCCAGTCTTTGACGTCGGTTTTTGCTGTCCAACCGAGGAGCTCTTTTGCCTTTGTTACATCCGCGAGGTGCTCATCGAGGTCGAAGCTGCGGCGCGGAATCGTTTCGATCTTATCACTGATGATCTCGGCGATTTCGCGGATCGTGTAGTTGTAACCGCCTGCGATGTTGATGATTTCTCCCTTTCCTACTTTGTCCGACTGGATGCCCATCGTGAACGCCTCCGCGATGTCGCCTGCGTAGACGAAATCCCGTCTGGCGCTGCCGCCATCTTTGGCTTCGGTCTGGGTCACCGGAATTGGTACGCCTTCTTTGAGGCATCGAAAGAACTTGGCGAGCACTTGGTCCTGACGCTGGCGTTCGCCGAAGACCTGGAACAGGCGGAAAATGACGGTTGGGAGGCCGTTATCGGCGTAGTACGTGAGGTACCTTTCCATCGAATACTTCTGGAGCGAGTACGGCTCACCAGGGAACGCGGGCATGCTTTCTTTCCACGGGAGCTCCTGCTTGCCGTACAGCGACGCCGTGGACGGATACAGGAACTTCTTCACTTTCGCGATTTTGCTGAGCTCCAGCATCTTTACTCCAAGATCGAGGTTGTTGTACGTCGTGCCGACCGGATCCTTCATACAGCTCGGTATACTCGTCTCGAATGCCAAGTGAATGACGTAGTCCATGCCTTCGACAGACTCCAAGTCATCGATGTCCTTCTGGATGAATTCGAAGGTCGGAGCGGGAGCAATGTAGGTGCACGGCAAACGATCAAGGCCCACGACGTGATACCCCGCCTTCATAAGGTAGGGGATCATGTGCGAAGCGATGAATCCGGAGGCGCCGGTCACAAGAACTTTTTCCATGCAAAAGTGGGTGGCGGGATTATAGCGCGGGAACGGCCACGGGGGTGCCCATTTTTTTATTCATGACGCGCTGAGAGGGGGGACTACCGAAGTCGATCTTTTTCCACGTGTCTTTGAGGAAGCTGAAGTAGTGGGTTCTGTCCCAGCCGGAGCGGTTTTTCCAGATGTTGTACGGGACCGACATGCCCTGCTTCTCCATCTCAAGAGCCTTCCTTAAGCCCTTCTTCTCGGCAAGACGCCGAAGCATCACCTTTTGCTCGAGCCCGCGGATCTTCAGCGAGGGGGGGAGGCTGAAGCCAAACTCGATGAGGCGTCTATCGAGGAACGGGCAGCGGTTTTCGATGCCGAATGCGCCGGCCATGCGATCTCCCATTTGGAGAAGACTTGGAAAGACCAGCTTGAAGTCGGCAAATCCCATCGCGTGGACTGGGTCCTTGAACATCTCGAAGTAAGGCCTGAGTTTCTCGCGGACGAACTCTACGTATGTGTCGTTTCGGGCGGTGATTTTGGCGAACGCTCCTAAGTAATCGCGCTTCCCATAGTGCCGACCGAACATCTCGTCGTACGATGGAAACGCGGTCCTGAGTTCTGCTTCGCGCGCGACGGGGAGATAACGGACGTAGCCGCCGAAGAGTTCATCGGCTCCTTCACCCGAGAGGATGACACGGACGTCTTTCGATGCCGCTTCAGCGAGCTTCCACATGCCAAAAAAACCGAATGATCCGACCGGAAAATCTAGGTGCCGGAGGACCTGCGGGATTTTCTCAAAAAATTCGTCCTTGAGTCCCGGCTGCTTGTTATCGAAGTAGTACTGATGATCGAAATCGTGCAGTGTTGAAATGATAGAGGAGTCGATACCGCCGGATGCGTAGAGTCCGATCGGTACATCGCTCCGGATGCGAAGCTTCACCGCGTCGGCGATGAGAGATTCGAGCTCTTCTTCCGCGGTCGCGAGGTTGATATCGCGCGGCGTGAATTTCCAATACTCGACGATCTCTTTCTTTCCCGTTGCAAGATCGAACAAAAGGTAATGCGCTGGCGGTACTTCTTCGACGCCTTTCCAGAGCGTCGTGATGAAACAGTGTTGGAACGCTTCGAAGAAATCATCGTCACGCTCCTCGACGTTCAGGGCCTGCGCGAGCGCTTTGGCTTCGGACGAGAACACCAGTTTTTTGCCGTTGTGGACATAGTAGAGCGGTTTCTCGCCACTAATATCGCGTGCGAGCATGAGCTGCTTTTTCGTCGTATCGTAGATCGCACACGCGAACATGCCGTTCAGGCGATCAAACATTGTTACCCCCCACTGACGCCATGCTTTCAGGAGGACTTCGGTATCGGACGTTGTATGAAAATCCCATCCCAGTTTCACGAGGTCAGCTTTCAGCTCTAGATAGTTATAAATCTCGCCGTTGTAGCAGAGTACGAAGTTATCCTCGCGATACGGCGCCAGCCCCGGTGATACAAGGTCGATGATTTTGAGTCTTCCCATCCCGAGTGAGATCCGTTCGTCTTGGTATACGCCGAATTCGTCAGGAGCTCGGTGCGTTTGCACTTCAATCATTTTTTCGACGCATCCGTTTTCCGGTGGTGTCATGCCGCAGATGCTACACATGGTACGACGGATGAAGGTCTCCTTTTCAAAGTGGGAGACGTGATCGTATTTAATCGGTATTATCCACCTTTCTCAAGGTAAAAACGGCCCAATTCCGCAATTTGCTGCGCACTGACGCCTGCTGTTATATTGGCTCGGCAATGTTCGCCTCTCCCACTTCACTTGGTACCTACCGCAGAGGCGACAGGTTTTTTCCGGTTGGAGTGTTGTTGCTCGCCTTCCTTTTTGGATGTGCCGTCGTTCTGCCGAATGCCATACAGCGTATCGACGGTCAGTACCCCTTTCAGGGGATCGAAATCATGCCGAATGACGCAGAAACATATTACGCCGTTCGGTTTCATGAAATCTTCGACGGACATCCGGGACTCGGCAATGCCTATCTCTCCGCTCCGAAAGACCAGCCATCCATCCAGCCGCCGATTCCCGAGTGGACGCTCGCGACGCTGTCTCGACTCTCACCATTCGAACCCGCGCTCAATTTTATTCTTCTCAAGGGTCTCTGCGCATTCGCTGTTTTCATGATCGCATTTCTGCTCGCGAATTCTTTGACGAGCAGGCGCCATGAATCACTCGTGGCTGTTACCGTGATGCTCTTTGCGGCTGCTGCGTTTAGCGCGCCGTGGAATCTTCTGGATCTGCTTTCCTCGGGTTCGTTCGCGGTATTTGGATGGCTCCGGTTCGCCCGTCCGATCAACCCACTGTGGACGATGCCGTGGGTGTATCTCACGATCTTCTTTCTCTCGAAGTGGGTGCGGAAGGCCGATGTTCTCTGGATCGTACTCGCTGCATGTACGACATCTTTGGTTCTGTACGCCTATTTCTACGCTTGGACGTATCTTCTCACGGTCGTAGGAATCCTTTTCCTTTGGTACGCGTGGCACAAGGATACGAAGCGACTCCTCCATATCGTTCTTTTCTTCGGGATTTTTGCGCTCCTTGGGAGCATCTACTTCCTGCATCTCGCGGAACTTATGCAACATCCGTGGTACCTCGCGACGTCACGTCGGCAGGGCCTCGTTCCTTCTCGCGAGCCTGTCATCGGAGCATGGATCATCGCACTGATTCTTCTTGCGATCTTCGGAAAACGCATCGCTTGGAAAGAGCAGTGGCCGCTCGCAATCGCACTCGCACTCGGAGGACTGATCGCGATGAATCACCAGCTCATTACCGGTCAGCATCTGTTCCCCGAGCACTACCATTGGTACTTCGTGCAGCCGCTTGGCACTCTCTGTATGACACTCGTCGTTCTACTCCTCTGTCGTGAGCGGTTTCGCGCGGGATGGTATCGCGGTGTACTCATCACAACCGTCGTCCTTGCGGTCATTTTCGGTTTCATGCAACAGCGGGACTCGTACGCAACATACGGCGCCGATTGGGGTAAGAAGCAGGTGTATGCACCCGTTTTGGCGTTTGCCGAGAAAAATCTTCCGTCTGATTCCGTCGTGCATTCCTTGGACAATTCATTGGTCGATCTTCTACCGGTCTACACGTCCATGAACGTCTACACATTTTCGCAGGCGATGAACTATCTCGTCTCAACCGAACGCATTCGCGACTCCTTTTTCTTCACACTCTGGCTCAAGGGGCTGACGCCCGAGGAAGCACGTACCCAGTTCCCGACGACAATGCGATGGACGGTGGGGTCCAGTATCTACGCGGGTTACTATCGCGAACTCGGCGGAGGCTATGACGCCTTACCTGCCGATGTCGTCATGCAGCACGTACAAGATTACGAAAAGTACTATGCTCTGTCATTTGCAGAAAAGTTGCACAAGTATCCGCTCGATTACATGATCGTGACGCCGGTTGATAACCGGACCACCCAATATCAGCAGCTCCTTGAAGGCGGCGCGGAGATCTATGCAGCAGACGGTTACCGCATTATCGCGATCAAAAAATAGTCGTAGACCTCGGTGGTGGACGCTGGTTAGGCTCGCATTCCTTCTGCCGCATACTGCATGCGTTCACAGGCGAATGTTTCTGCGATGCCCTCGGGGAGGCTAATACGGTTTGCTGCTCGAGTATGTTGTAGCACGCCCGATGAAAAACGCATGCGATGTGGGTAGGCAGCTCCAAGTGCATTTGAGCCCGTCACGAGAAGCGGAGTGCGGCGCGTGATCCGTTTAAAAAGCCCCACGATCGCGGCGATGGTTGCCGGCTCTTCCGAGGCAATGATCTTGATGACGATCTCGCCGGATTTCACGCACGCCGATGCATTGAGGAAGTCCGCGGCACCGTCGCTCGCATGGAGATAATCTCGCATCGTATCAAAGGGCACGAAGATGTGAATGGGCGTGTGGGTCAGCATGCAACGAGCGATGTGCGTGAGTAAGCCCTGCTTCTTGGTGCGGGACTGGCCCGGTCCGTACAGGTTGGCGATACGCGCGATAAGGACTCCGCGGGTCACGCTCACGGACGCTTTGAGGAGTTCCTCCTGTTGCAGTTTTCCGCGTCCGTATGCCATTGTCGGAGCAACGGGTGTCATCTCCGTGATCGTATCATCCGTCGATCCCGCGTACACGCCACCGGCGGAACTGGAGAATCCCAGAACGCCCGCGATGGTCTTTAGCTCCGGATCGGCATCCAAAATCCGGAGAAACCGCGCCAGATTTGCGGTCTCTTGGGCCATATCATCATCGGTACTACTCATGATGCCGCGGCCGGCTGTCCAAAAGAGGCGATACCGATCACATGTCTTTGCGATCTCCCGAAATGATGTGACCGCGGTAGTGAATTCGAGCTCGAGCTTCGCAGGATCGTTCCATGAAAAACGAGGTGGTACGAACAGATGAGCGTCGGGATAATCCGTCCGTATGCGCGATTCGAGTGAGGAGCCGAGGAGGCCGCGCCCGACAATCCAGATCGCTTCTTTCATGACCTGCGACGAGGAGGAGTGGGACGAGTCGAGACGACGTAGAGCGGACGACCCATGACGATGGACATCGTGACCGCCATATATTCCGCGATGACGCCGAGCGACATGAGGATGCAGCCCGAGAAAAACGCGACGACTATAACGATAGATGCCCAACCTTGGACTGGTACCGCCAGCCAGAATTTTGCATACACAGCATATCCGGCAATGAAGATGGCGAGGATGAGTGAACCGAAACCCATGAGTGTAATGAGCCGGAGAGGACGCGTGCCTGACGTGAGGAGCAGCTGCCAGAAGTGGGCGAAGAGTTTCCGGAATGAATACCCGGAAGGTCTATCCTGTTCGCGCCGCAGGAGGACGGGTGAGCGGCTAACTCGGGCCGTGATCCAGAACAACGCGACATCGAGGAAGACGCCATTGCCACAGTACGCCGCAAGGCTACGAGCTATGTCTCCGCGAACTAGGCGAAAACTATTGAAGTGGCCGATCTCTCGGTTGC
>JAGORY010000014.1 GCA_018062585.1 Candidatus Peribacteraceae bacterium
TTGTATCAGTCCATCTGTGTTTGAAAATGATTGACGGAGTCTTGACCCCCGACGAGTCATGATATATGATATTATCATATTATCTTATCATATACTTGCATGACGACTATTTCTGTTCCTCTCTCTGCTGAGTTGCTGAAGATTCTTGATGAGCTGGTGCGCGATGGTGTTGCGGTCAATAAAGCCGATGCCATGCGAAAGGCCCTGAAGAAGTTCTCCGAAGATCAGGCCGTCGAACGTGTACTCAGAGCCGAGAAGGAACCGAGGCTCGAAGGCGACCTTGATACGTTAGCTGCTCAGTTACGATAACCGTGAAATTTTTCTACACAC
The DNA here is from genome assembly GCA_018062585.1 of Candidatus Peribacteraceae bacterium. Lineage (GTDB taxonomy): Bacteria > Patescibacteriota > Gracilibacteria > Peribacterales > Peribacteraceae > JAGORY01. Next base: position 331 of record JAGORY010000014.1, read on the forward strand.
CATCCTTTATTCGACAGTTTGATGGACTAGAGCCGTCTCTGAAGCAGGAAGTTCGCGAGAAGATCGTGATATTCCAAAGCGACATCCGACATCCTTCCCTTCGGACCCATAAGCTAAAAGAAAAACTGCAAGGTCGCTTCAGTTTCTCCGTCAATTATCAGTACAGAATTGTTTTCTGTTACGACAAACCGGATGCAATCGTTTTCCTCGATGTGGGGGATCATGATGTGTACCGATAAGGACTAGCACTTTCGGATGATTGCTCTAAAATCGCGATGCTATGGCGATCGTAGCTCCCACCTACGCCCTTCGGGGCTACGGCGGGCAGGCAGTTTGGTCGCAGTGGCACATCATCACATATGGCGATCGTAGCTCAGTTTGGTTAGAGCATCTGGTTGTGGTCCAGAGGGTCGTGGGTTCGAGTCCCATCGGTCGCCCCAGTAGTATCAGCAGAGAAACCAACTTTTCTTCTCTTTTGCGTTGTAACTTAATCAGCTCTGATCCGTATAAGATACTGTCACTTCCCCTCTTTCTCATGTTCCACGATCTTCCTTCACCCAAAAAGCTGATGGCCGGCCTTGCGGCTACAGCCATCACGTTGTCGTTATTGCCAACAGGGTTCGCCGCGTTTTCTGATATTTCAGGAAGCACGCAGTATCAGACGGCGATCAAAGACTTAGAGACCAAAGGCGTCCTACAAGGATACGCTGACGGTACGTTCAAACCCAAGAGTGGCATTAACCGCGCTGAATTCTTAAAGATTCTCCTCGAAAGCAGGGGAGAGATCGCGATGGATGGCAAGAATTGTTTCCCCGATGTCGCTGACCAGTGGTTCGCACGCTACGTCTGCGCCGCCAAGGACGAAGGCATCGTCACCGGTTATCCGGACGGCAGCTTCAAGCCGGATCAGGCGATCAACTTTGTCGAAGCCAGCAAAATGCTCGCACTCGCGTACCAACAGCAGATCAGTCAGGAAGGCTCTGATTGGTACGAGGGATACGCCCTCGCGCTTGAGAGTTCCAAAGCCATTCCGCCCACTGTTGCCACACTCGATGCTCCCTTGAACCGCGGCGAAATGGCCGAGATGATGTGGAGACTCTCCGAAGAGAAGACTGATCAGCCCACGAAGGGTTACCTCAACGTGAAGTACACCGACGTGAAGATCAACCTCTCGTCTGATAGCCCCCAGCTTGCGCAGTCCTGTGCCGACCTCAAGGCATTCACTGAGAATTCTGCTTCTGGATACGGTGGGGGAGTCATGTACTTCAACAAAACCATGGAGGATCGGGCAGTCGCTGCTCCAACCGCAAATGAAGCTCAGATGGGCGCAACGCTTTCAGAAGGAGGATCAGACGATTACTCAAAGACGAACGTCCAAGTGGAAGGTGTCGATGAAGGCGACCGCGTAAAGACCGACGGCAGTTTCCTATATGTCGTGAGCCGTCGGGATCACAAAGTGCGCATCGTCGACGTTCGCGATCCGAAGAATATGAAGGTGGTGTCCACAATTTCGTTCGATACATTCATGCCGAACGATCTCTACATCGATGGTACGAAGCTCGCTGTCACCGGACAGTCCACGTGGGCCAATCAGCCCATGCCGATGATGGAAGATTCCGCCAGCGCGAAAATGATGATCTATCCGCCGATCTGGGCTGGAGTGCAGAAGTCAGTCGTGAAAATTTACGATGTCACAACCAAGGCATCTCCGAAAGAAATCCGCACCGTCGCATTCGAGGGTAATACTATTTCCACTCGCCTTGTCGGCGGCAAGATGCTCCTCGTCCTGAATGCCGGCCCACGCTGGTACGGACCGTACGCGCAGACCAAAGAGGCCAACGCCAAGGGCCTCATCCCTCTCTATGACGACTCTGCAAAGAGCATCAAGGATTCACCGGTTACGGATTGCAATCGCGTCACCATCCTGCCGCGTGTTCCTCGTCCGCAGTATCTCGTGATCGCTTCTATCCCACTGTCAGCGAGCGCTGAGGTCGGACGCACCGTGATCCTCGGTAACGGCCAGAACGTCTATGCCAGCCTTACGAATCTCTATGTCGCGTCTCCGGACTGGGCATACAGCTGGCGGAACTCGGTTGGCAGTTCCAGCGAAAAAACCAACATCTATCGTTTTGCGTACACCACAGGCGGCACCGAGTTTTCCTCTCAGGGCAGCGTAAAGGGCCACATTCTCAATCAGTTCAGCATGGACGAGAATGGCGACACGTTCCGCATCGCAACGACGGTGAGTGCGCAGTGGATCGGTGGTGACGTCAGGATTATGGAGGGAACGACTTCCCCTCAGATGACGAAGTCGACCAATAACCTCTATGTTCTCAATAAAAATTTGGACAACCTTGGTTCGGTGACCGACATCGCGCCCGGTGAATCCATTTACTCGGTTCGCTTCACGGGGAACCGCGCCTACATGGTGACCTTCAAACAGGTTGATCCACTCTTCGTCATCGATCTCACGGATGCCAGAAACCCCAAGATTCTCGGCAAGCTCAAGATCCCCGGCTACAGCAACTACCTTCATCCGGTCGACGAGAATCACGTTCTTGGCTTTGGCAAAGATGTGGATGAATCCATCGACAAAGACAAAGTGCATTCCGACGACGCTGTGTACTACACCGCGATTCTCGGCATGAAAATCGCGCTCTTCGATGTCACGGATGTCGCGAATCCGAAGGAGCTCCACAAGGAAGTCATCGGTGCACGCGGTACGGATAGCCCGCTTCTTTCCGATCACAAGGCTCTGCTCTTCGATAAAGAGCGTGGACTCCTTGCGTTCCCAGTGACGGTCTACGAGAAGAAGTCATCTCCCAAGGTGAACGAGTGGGACGCTGATACGATGCCCGTCTTCCAGGGTGCGTACGTTTACGACTTCAACGTCAACTCCGGTTTCTCGCTCAAGGGCACGATCACCCACCATACGCCTGACGACTTCATGAAGTCCGGCGACTACTGGTATGACCAGACGGGTCTCGATATCGACCGCATCGTTCGCATCAACAACACCCTGTTCAGCGTCTCCGAAGCCAAGCTTTCGGCAAACGCGCTCACAGGACTCAGGTCGGAAGGACAGGTAGACCTCGCGACCGAACTTACAGATGAGTACCCACCGATGCGGATGATGATAGAATAATGGCTTAAAGAAGCGCTGAAAGAGGGCGAACGTCGCCCTCTTTTGAGAAAGAAAGCTCTTGAGATCGGCGCCTTGATTACCTCGAAATACTATCCGCTTGGATGATCGCAATTGGTGGATCGTCGTCGTTCTTCTTTTCCTCGGTCATCGCTTTCGGCTGAGCCTGAGGAATCGGCTGTGCTACCGGCTTTGGAGCAGGAGCGGGCGTCGGCTTTGGCGTCTCAACGTTTGGCTGAGGTGGAGGTGCTACTGGGGCTGGTGCTGGTTTCGGAGGCTCAGGTTTGGGCTCAGGAGCAGGTACCGGAGCCGCAGTCGGCTTTGGTGCTTCAGGAACTTTCGGCTGGAGTGGTACTACGGGAGCAGCTACCGGTGCCGGTTTGACTTCGGCTTTCGCAGCTTCCGGAGCTTTCGGCTGACGTACCACCGCAGGAGGTGCTTTCGGAGTGGCCTCGGGAGCACGCGGAGGAGAAGCCGGGCTCGGTGCAGGTTTTGCTGCAGGTGCCGGAGTCGGAGCTTGAGTGACTGCCGGTGCTCGGGGCGGGACAGGCGCAGGCTTCAACCATGCCGGAGTCGGGCCGTCTTGGGAAGGTGTGGGTTCCGCAGGGGCAGCTGGTTTTGGAGCTGAGACAGCTGGTGCGGGAGCAAAGGTAGGAGCTTTCGTTGGCGCTTTGGCAAGCCACGACGGTACCGGACCCGAGGAAGCTGCTGGTGTTTCGTTCGTCCTTTCCTGTGTTCTAAATTCCACTGTGGCTTTCTCACGTTCCACGACAATGTCGGGCGGAGCAGATTTTTCTTTCTTCAATTTCATCGGCTCAGCCTTGGTCGGATCGACGGGGTCTTTGTTCACGATCGTTCCTTCCATCTTTTCCAATGTTTTCTGGAGTCCGGATGCGGTCTTGCGCTTGATCCACGTGAAGAGAAAATAGAGTCCGACAGCGAATGCAAGGAGCAGGATGATGATGAAACTCACCTGCAAGACACCTTTGATTGAAGCGCTCGATCCTCCGTTTGAGACAGTAGAAGAACTTGTCCCGGACGATGCGGAACTGGAGGAAGATTCGATGACCGGAACATTGTCGAGGACCAGCATATCCGTTCCCTCGTACAACACTTCTGCATTCGAGATATCGCGGATCTTGAGTCCTATCGTATAGGTGCCAGGGGCGGCATACGTATGAACAGGCGCGTAGAGCAAACTCTTGGACCTGTCGCCGAAGTCCCACTCGTAGAGCACTTCGCGTCCAGCGGTCTGGCTTTCATCGAGCCTTGCGGAGAAGTGAACAACGGCACCCTCGCGCTGCATGAGCACCGGACTATTGGGATTGAAGCTCGCCGACGATGACGGAAGAGGTGCAAACGCAAATTGGATAGGCACTTCCGTGGTCTTCGGTTCGATGGATCCGAGGTCGGTGACGGTAAGCATCACGGAACGCGGGGTGTTTTTTGGGAGCATGAAGACGTAGAGCGGCGTACCCACTTTCTCCGAAATCGTACCGATATTGTCTTTGTCGTTATTGGGTATTCCGTCGCCATCCGAGTCGACTGTCGTATCAAGATCGATGTGGTACGCCGAAATATTTCCGTTCGATGCGGATGGGTCGATCTTCAGAATGTCTCCCTCTGGTGCGACGTACGCACTGCCGTTCACGATCGGAGGATTCGTCTGCAGGATCGCTGAGAGCGGTTGCGTCTTGTCGCCGGACGATCCCGGCAGCGTTCCGGTCGGTGCCGTCACGACGATCGTGAATGCGCGGTAACCGTTCTCACTCGTGATCGGGTCCTGCACGCTGACATCCAGCACGTAGGTTCCTGGTTCTGCGAGTCGAGTCTGGAAGAAGCGTGTGCGCTGAGCACTTTGGAACTTACGGTCCTTTGTGAGAATCCAACTGAAGTCCGACTTTGGTGAAGCCGTGTCGGTGCTGATCTCAAGTGTTTCTCCGGCTTCGACGCGGATCGTATTCGTCTCTGCGGCACTGGAGCCCCTGAGTCCAAAGGCAGCCGTAAGCCCCATGATCACAAGGACCAAACCCATCGAGAGCCGTTGTATGGACTGCGTTGGATTCATGCTAGAAGAAGATACTGTTAATGAGCATGACGATGGCGCGCGAGAACAGGATCAGGAGTACGCCGATGATGGCGTAGAAAATAATTTTCTTCGCTTTGTCCTTCTGACCTTCCTCACCCTGACTCGTAATCAGGTACAAACCTGCGATGATGATCGCGAGTACGGCGAGGAGCAGCGCGATGTCGAGAATGAAGTTGATGATCTTGAACACGAGCTCACTGATGCTCGTCGCGGTCGTAAGTCCGGTGAGTCCGCTCGCCGAGCTGATTCCACACAAAATTCCGCAGCCGCCGTACACTTGAGCCATCGCTTTCGGTACGAAGGCGAATGTTGAGAGCAAGGCACCACTTTTGATCATGCGGGAGAGCCGGAGTTTGCGCATACGGAGTGACATGAAATAATCATTCTATGATAGCATAAACAGCGTTCTAACGCCAGATCTCCTTATGGCTTCAACACGTGTTTCTAGGCTTCAAAAACGGCTCGCTAGCCTATCGGTGCCCGCTGTCATCATCTCCAATCTCACAAATATCCGCTATTTGACCAGTATCCAAGCATCTGCGGGACTACTTCTTGTCACGAAGAAACAGGTAGTACTATTCGTGGACTCAAGGTATTCGGAGGTGGCTTCCAGAAGGGCTGAAAAGGGGATAGTAATCGCCGATCCAACCGAGCTTCAGCGATATCTTTCGCGTTTCAAGACACTTGGTTTTGAGTCAGACTCTGTCACAGTTGCCCGGCTTGACCGTTGGAAGAAACAATTAAAGAACAAAAAATTTGTTCAAATAAAAGACTTTGTAGAAGGGCTTCGGGCAATTAAGGACATTCAAGAACTTACGACTCTTACAGAGGCATGCGCTATCACCAAGATGGCACTGCGTAAGATTTCCTCGATGCTGCGATATGGCATGACCGAGCGTGAACTGGCTCTGGATATCTATGTCTACTGCATGAATAACGGCGCTGACGGTATGGCCTTCGAGACAATTGTAGGCTTTGGTGAAAATACGTCTAAGCCGCATCACAGGCCGTCCGATCGAAAGCTCAAAAAAGGCGATATCGTACAGATCGACATGGGTGCGATGTACCGCGGGTATTGTAGTGATTACAGTCGTGTGTATTTCACGTCCGAGCCGACACCCAAGCAGAGGAAAGCTTACCGAGCCCTGAAAGAAGCCAAGAAGGCAGCGGAAAAAATACTGCGACCCGGCGTTCTCAATACCAAGCTCGATGAAGAAGCCAGACGTGTACTTTTACGGCATGGATTCGACAAAGAATTCAGTCACAGCCTCGGTCACGGTGTGGGAATGGATATTCATGAAGGTACGACACTCTCGAAGCGTGCAGCTCCGGTTAAGCTACGCAAAAACGAAGTCGTCACCATCGAGCCGGGACTGTATTTTAAGGGAAGGTGGGGGATGAGGATCGAAGATACAATCGTAATTAGGTGATAGGGGATAGGCTATAGCGCTGCGGATCTTCTACTTATTTTGCTTTATCTATAACCTATAACCTGTAACCTGAAACCTATGCCAAGGCCCCGCATCGCTGTTCTCTACGTCGGAGGTTCTATCGGAATGATCAGAAATAGAAAGACCAGTCGTATCGAACCGATTGAGTCGCTTGTCGAAATTCACCGTTTTATTCCGGACGCCCAACGCGACGTCATTTTGGACTTTCATTCCATCGCCAACCTTGGTTCGTCCGAAGTGACGCCACGACACTGGATCGAGATCGCAAACACAATCGAGAAAGTCTACGACCAGACCGAAGGAGTCGTCGTTATCCACGGTACAAACACTATGGCCTACACTGCAGCGGCGCTGAGTTTTGCGCTACAGAATCTAGGAAAACCGGTGGTGCTCACAGGCTCGCTCATGCCGATCGATGATCTTGGCTCCGACGCGCGCATGAACCTTATCTACGCCATCCGTACCGCGGAACTCGATATCGCCGAAGTCTGCATCGCACTCGGACCACGTGTGCTTCGCGGATCGAGATCGAAGAAAGCAGACCAGTCCATCTTGGAAACTTTCGACAGCCCACGCTTTCCCCCGCTCGCCGAATTCAATACCTCGGCGCAGCTTCATCCATGGAGAACCGTCAGACGTAAACGAACGCTTGTCGCCAAACCTGACTTCGACTCCAACGTTGTTTCCATTACGCTGCACCCTGGTATGCCTAACGCGTACTTCGATGCGCTTCTTGCGGCAAAGCCTCATGGCATCGTGCTCCGAGCGTACGGACTCGGCATGCTGCCGGAGCATCTCTTTCCGTGGATCCGCAAAGCGACGAAGATGGATATTCCGGTCGTCATTACGTCGCAGCTCCTACGCGGTTCCATCGATCTTCATTTGTACCGAAAGCAGCTCATACTCGAGGAACTCGGCGTCATTTCAGGGATGGACATGACCTACGAGTGCGCCGTCGTAAAACTTATGTGGGCTTTGGCTCAAACCAAAAACGTCCGACGCATTCGTGAACTTATGGAAAAAAGCTTGGTAGGCGAACTGACGGAAACGGCTTAAAGAACGGCTTTTGTAGTGGTGCCGGGGGTGGGAATTGAACCCACACACCCTGTTACGGATAAGGGATTTTAAGTCCCTCGCGTCTACCATTCCGCCACCCCGGCATGAAATGCAGTATAGCTATAACGGGCCTTTCGGTGAGTGATTTACTAAATAAAGGAATAGTGTTATAATAGGATCAACAAATACCCATGGACTTTTTCCACAAGGATAGCGGCCGGAGGCTCGGGCTCATGTTCGCTTTTGGCGCACTCATATGGTCGGGCACCTACAATGCGCTTGCGAAGGGGCTCACGCCTTTCCTGTCGCCGATGACGCTGTTGCTTCTCAGCGAGACGCTGACAGCAGCCTTCATCATCCTGACATTCGGCTTGGTGCCGCTTCTCAAAAAGTTTGTGAAGATGGATGCCAAGTCCATTCGCATGGCCATCATTGTCGGCCTCATGAATTCCGCGGTCGCGCCGTTACTGTGGTTCACCGGACTTTCGTACACAACTGCTGTGAACGCAACGATGCTCTCCTCTGCCGAGGTGGTGTCTGTTCTCGTACTCAGTCATTACATACTCGGTGAACGCATGACCCGCATGCAGATCACGGGAATACTCACGGTCGTCATGGGTATCGTCATCATCAATGTGTCGGGCTTCGGTGCCAGCTTTAACGTACACAAGGGTGATGCATTCATTCTGCTTGGATGCGTTTCATCCGGCATTGGTTCCGTGCTGTTCAAGAAGTATCTCTCGCACGTGATGCCCGAGCTCGCAATCGTTATCCGTAACATTGCGGGCATCGTGGCGGTCGGTATTTTGAGTCTCCTCATCAGTCACTCGGTCTCGGCAGAAGTGGCCGCATTCCCTATGCACAAAGTTCTCCTACTCCTCGCTTTCACCTTCTTCTCAAGATACTTGAACCTCACATTCTTCTACGAAGCGTTGGACCGTCTCCCAGCCTCCACCCTTTCATCGATCCACATCGCGAATCCACTCACAGGCGTTCTCTTCGCCTATCTCATTCTCGGAGAACACATTCAGTCGTACCACATTCTCGGAGGAATCTTTATTATCTTTGGTCTCATGTTGGAGCAGATGTCGGAGAGATCTCTACATTCGCTAAAAGGCAGGGGATGGCTGCACTTTCCTTTCTACCGGCGAGATCCGATTGTCGCGCAGCCCACGATCCAGCTGCTTCCGAAGAACGTTTAGATCGGCAGTGCGTCCAGACGGGTGAACGGATTATTGCCTGCGCTTTCCGTCTTTTCGCCGACGTTCAGAACGTCGCCTGTGGTAATGTCGATCTCTTCCGCAAGCACGATGAGACGCCGCAGTGTCGTACCGATGGGCGTGCAGGTCATGAGAGTCGCCAGACGCTTCGAGGTCGGCTGATCGAGCACCGAGACGTCGCTTGGCTTCACTTCGTACTTCTTCACGATGCGATATGTGTGTCTGTCGCCGCCGTAGTACACGGTGTACGTATCACCGAGATCGAGTTCGCCGAGGCGTGCGAAGACATTCTTGTACTTGCCGTCATCCCACGGATAGTACGAACTGTGTCCTGTGAGAAAGAAGTTTCCGGGCTGACCCGGACGCGCCGAACCCGGATAATGAACGACGCCGTCTTTGAGCGCGACCTGGATATCACTCTCGAACGTGATCCAGTCTTCTTTCATGAGAGCGTCCATACTGGGCCGAACGATCGGAACATTTTCACCGAGCTTGGGGATGATGAGCCGGTTTTCGTATGGACCGACGACCGGAAGGTACTTGAGAATGTTGGCGTCACCCGAAGGCTGTGAAGCGCGGAATGCTTTGAGTGCTGCGGATCCGCCGCCCGTGATGTCCTGAAGCGCCTGTTCGGTACCGATGTCACTACCCAGAGCGAGTTCCGCTTGAGCGATCTGCCAGAAGCTCTGGTAGTTGATACCGACGAACAGCACTGCGAAGATCAGGCCGAAGGTGCCGCCGAAACGGACGGTATCGACGACGAATAGCGTGATTTTGCGAGGCGGTCTGCGCCCTGGTTTTCGGGCCGGTAGTGCGACGGGTGTCTGGGCAATGCGCCAGAACGATGTCATCCCCTCCGCCGCTTTGCGCGGAATGGATGAGAGCGAACGCTTGGCTTTTTGCATGCCGTGCTCAGCGTCTTTGGCGGTTCTCAGGATTTGTGTACCGCCTTCCTGCATCGACTCTCGGAGAATTTTTTTTGCGTGTGTGCCGACGTTGTGAATGACCGAAGGCTTCGATTCCTTCAGGGCTAAGGGTTCTGGGTTTCTGATTTCGCGCACCTCGCGGCGCGTTTCCTGAAGCACCGTCCACGTAGTCGTCGCGGACGCGCACGTCTCATGTTCCATCACTGGTTCTTTGGACGTCGGGACCGGCACATCGCGCATGATGCTCCCGAGGATAATATTGCCGTGAATGTCGTAGGTGGCGCGAAGCACGAAGTGTCTATGCGAAGAGATAGTCGCTCATTTTAGCACAGAAGCCGATTCTGCGCACTTTGACATGTCAAAAAAGAGATGGTCAGATGCCTCTTTCCATGACACCCCCTCCCACGACTTCTTCGCCCCTATAGAGCACGAGCGATTGGCCGGGAGCTTGTGGGCCCTGAGGAGACGAAAAGCGGAAGACTGCGCCGGTTGCGGTGATCGTGAGGTCGCCCTTTTTTTTGGCGGAGAGTGACCGAACCCGGCACTCGAAGGGCAGGGGAGTATCGGCCTGCGGTTTCCAAGCGACGAAACGCATGTCCGAGAGTCGCACCGCATCTGTCTTCACACTCCCTCTATCGGCGACGATGAGCCGGTTATGAAACGTATCTTTTTCGACGACTTCGAGCGGTACCTTGAGTCCGCCAACGCCGAGTCCACGACGCTGACCGACGGTGTAGAGGGGGAGTCCTTCATGCCTGCCGACGACCACGCCGTTTTTTCTCGTGATCTCACCGGGCAGTACCGAAGCGCCCAGATGTCGCTTCAAAAATTCATCAGGAGTTTTTTCGGGAAAGAAGCACAGGTCCTGACTTTCCCGATACGAGTCCGGTACCGGCACGCCGAAGTGTTCGGCAAGCTGATACACCTCGGATTTCAGCATGCCTCCGAGCGGGAACGATACTAGCTTCAGCTGTTCCTGCGTGAGTCCGTAGAGGTAATAGCTCTGATCCTTTTTCTTGTCGACGGATTCAAGAAGCACCATGCGCTCGGTGCCGTCGGTCATTTCTTCGGCGGCCGTCCGTGCGTAGTGTCCGGTCGCAAGTCTGTCGCACCCGAGTTCTTGCGCGAGGGTGAGAAGCTTCCCGAACTTGATGTTTCTGTTACAGCCGATGCACGGATTGGGCGTGAGACCTTTTTTGTGATCGTCCAAAAACGGATCGACGACGGTTTCTTTGAACTCCTGCTCGAGATCGATGATCGTGAGCGGAATACCAAGTTTCTTCGCGACATTCGAGGCCCTCGAAATATTCTGTGTCGTGCAGCATTTCGTCGGCAGTACCTGCGCAAGTGCGGGAGCCAGCGGATCAGTCCACAGATTGAACCGTACGCCGAGTACGTCGTGGCCCTGCTCACGAAGCAGATGCGCAACGACCGAGGAGTCGATACCACCGGACATGGCGAGAAGAATTTTCACGATCGGGAGTGTAATGCGTGTCACCGAAGCCCGAAAGTGTTATGATCGGCATCTATGCACACCTCCATCACAGAGTTCGTCGCTCATGCTACGTCCAAAGGCATGGATCTTCAGACCGTCCGCCTTCTCCTGCTCTCCGCGGGCTGGAAAGAAAAGGACATCTCGGCAGCACTTGCCTCCGAAACCTTGGATATGCCGGTACCCGTTCCGACCGACGGAGGAGGTGCTCGTGACGCCTTCTTTCATCTCCTGACATTTACGACGCTCTACTCCACCGTCATCGCAACACTCGTACTTCTGTTTACGTACATCAACCGACTGTTTCCCGACGCTGCGTACCGTTCGTCCGAGATGTACACGAATGCCGATTTCTCGGGCATTCGCTGGTCGCTCGCTATTCTTTTGGTGTCCTTTCCGATCTTCGTTTTTCTGTCCCGGATTCTGCACGCCGAATTCAAGCGGCATCCCGAAAAGCTGGCATCTGCGATCCGAAAATGGCTCACGTATCTGACACTCTTCGTCACTGCTTGTACGCTCATAGGCGATGTCATCACGCTGTTCTTTTACTTGCTTGAGGGTCAGCTGACGGTGCGTTTCATTCTCAAAGTTTTGGTTCTGCTCGTGCTCTCAGGTATGACATTCTGGTATTACTTCTCGGTTATCCGCATGGAGCCCTTGAAGTATGCGGCAAGCGCACTGCACCGCACGTATTTCTTTGCGACGTGCGTCATCGTCGGTATCACGTTCGTCTGGGGAATTCTCATCGTCGGCAGTCCCGCAGCCGGCCGCGAACAACGGCTTGATGAGCAGCGCGTTACGGACCTCAGAAGCATCAACGAAGAAATCCTGAACCAAGTGTACGGCGATGCCAGATATGCTCCGGTGCCGGTCACGCAACCGTCCGTCACAACACTCCCGAAGCCCCTCCCGACAGATCTCGTGACCGTTGCCGCAAACGCGCAGTACATGAAGCTGAACCTCGCTGATCCGGTAACAGGCGAAGCATATGAATATCTGCCACAGGGAACGTCGTACCAGCTCTGCGCCGTTTTCAGTCTGACGCGTGATCAGGACTACGACATCTTCTGGAACCATCCGGCGGGACGTCACTGTTTCACGGTTGATGCGCTGGACTCGAGATCGAGGTAACGAGCGGATAGCGGGTAGCGGATAGTAGGTAGAGAAATTTTCTACCCGCTACCTACTACCCGCTTTTTATGACTCACTCTACAATCCCCCCATGATTGAGAAGGTCAAAGCAAAGGTCGAGGAACTGCACTCCATTCGTGCCAAGATGGAGGACCCTGCCGTGTACGGTGATCAGAAAGAAGTCACCCGTCTCGCGCGGCGCATGAAACAGCTGGAGCCACTGCAGCCTCTGTACGATCAGTACCTGCTCCTTGAGCAAGCCGTGAAGGACGAAAGCTCGTTTGCCGGGGACCCCGAACTGGAGTCGATGGCGAAAGAGGAAGCCGCAAAAGCTCGGGAGCAGATGCCCCTGCTCATGGAGAAAATGAAACGTCTTCTCATCCCCCGTAACCCCGACGACGAAAAAAGCGTGATCCTTGAAGTCCGTGCTGGTGCCGGAGGTGAAGAAGCGGCATTGTTTGCCGCCGAGCAGCTCAAGATGTATCTCAAGTACGCCGAAATGCGGGGCTGGAAGTCCGAACTTATGGATGTCTCCGACGCAGATGCCGGCGGCGTGAAGGAAGCCTCGGCGCGTATTGAGGGTGTGGGTGTGTACGGTGACCTGAAGTTTGAGTCTGGCGTCCACCGCGTGCAGCGCATTCCGGAAACAGAGGCTAAGGGACGAGTCCACACCTCGACGACGACGATCGCGATCCTGCCCGAGGCCGAAGAGGTAGATCTTGAAGTCCGGACCCAGGACCTGAAGATCGATACGTATCGTTCCGGTGGCGCAGGAGGCCAGCACGTCAACAAGACGGATAGCGCCGTACGCATCACACATCTCCCGACCGGCGTGGTCGTCGCCTGTCAGACCGAGCGTTCACAGCAGAAGAACCGCGTTCTCGCGATGACCTTGCTCCGGAGCCGCCTCTACGCCGCCGAGCAGGAAAGACTCGCCAAGGAACGCACCGACTTGCGCGCGGGACAGGTGGGCACCGGCGACAGGAGTGAAAAAATTCGCACGTACAACTTTCCCCAAGACCGCATCACCGACCACCGCGCCAATATCAACTTCAGCAATATCCCCGCTGTCATGCTCGGCAAGCTGGATGACATCGTAGCGGCGATGAAGAAGTGGGAAGAGGATGAGCTTTTGAAGTTGATTTAAAAAATGCCGCCCCTGTGGACGGCATTCTTGATGTCGAGTGAGGGTTAGTAGACGAGGTGGTCATCGACGGCTTCCATTCGCTCCATAATGAGGCGGATATTGCGCTGGTAGCAGCCGACGGATTCATTTCGCTCTGGGAACTTCTTTACGCAGAGGGCCCAAACTTGGGATGCGCGGTCTTTGCGATCCATGAGATCAAAAGACGAAGCGGAGGATGACACGGAGGAACTGACAGAGGAGGCCGGTGCCGAAGACGCGGATGAGTTCACAGGCGACGAGCTCACGGACGAAGCCGAGGAAGACGGAGCGTGACCGTAGTTTCCCGGAACGATCTTCGCGAGGTCCTTGAGGTACGGAACACCGCTGAAGATCATGCCGAGTTTACCGGAGTCATACGTCTGCTTGAGGTTGGCGTACGGGCCGAACTTTTCTTTGCAGCCCGGCATATCAAACTCCGTCGGGCGGTAACAGGTGTGGGAGAAGAAGCTTGCGAAGTCGAAGGCGCTCGTCTCCATGGATCCGTTGTTGTAGATGCCTGCAGTCGAGCTGGCACCGATCTTCTGGAACACCTGGACGATCTGGTTGGTGTAGTACGCGTCATCGAACTGGTCTGCGGCAAGGAGCGGCAGAGCCGTGATGGCGGCGGTGATCACGAGCGACACTGCAGAGAACTGCATGGCGCGTGTCTGACGGAAAAGGGTCGACATAGAAAAATGGGGTAATGAGACGAAAAGTATCGCATCATACGCTAATAATCGTATATGTCAATACTTCGCTCGCAGCTTGTGCATGAGGTCTATGCGCTTTTGGATCGAATCCATGGTTCCGATGTCCGAACGGAAACGGACGGGTCCGGCCATCTTCTCGCAGATGCCTTGGGCGATCTGTTCGGCCTCCGCGAGGGACTCACCGATCCCGACGACACCGATGGAGCGGGAGCCACCGAGCAGCACGTTTCCAGTGTCATCGAGGTGCACGTCGCCGTAGTAGATCTTGGAGTTCTCCGGAAACTCTTCCGGAATCATGACTTTCTGGCCGACCTCTTTCTTGGCATCCGGATAACTCTTCGGAACGACATATTTGCAGACCGTCGCCTTCTGTGAAAATTTCACAAGCTCCGGCGTCAGCGTCCCCTTGATGATGGCCTGACAGATAGCGACGAAGTCACTTTCGAGAAGCGGAAGCACGTTGAGCGCCTCGGGGTCGCCGAATCTGGCGTTATATTCAATGACTTTGATACCTTCGCTCGTCGCAATAAATCCGCCGTACAGGATGCCTTTGTAGGACTCGCCGCACTCTTCCTCGATGGCGGCGGCAACTTTCGCGTTGATCTCACTGGCCTCTTTCACATCCGACGGTTCGAGGAACGGGAGTCCGTGCGTCACGTCACTGTACGTCCCCATACCGCCTGTGTTACTGCCCATGTCACCGCTACTCGCGCGCTTATGGTCCTGCACGGTCGGCATATCGACGACAGCTTTTCCGGAGACGAACGACATGAGGCTGAACTCGACGCCGATGAGTTTCTCTTCCAGGACTACCGTGCCGCACTGCTTCAGGCATTCCATCGCATACTTGGCTCCGCTATCGATCGTCATCAGGTGTTCGCCCGAGACTTTGACGCCTTTTCCTCCTTTCAGCGCGTCGTACTTCACGACGTAGTGCCCATGAAGTTCGTGCTCGAGGTACGCATGGATATCGAGTTCTATCTGACGGCTCTGATCGAGGGACGAAAGCGAGAACGTGCGGAAGCGGGGATTGTTATTGATGCCGTGTTTCTTCATGAGTTCGCGCGCAAAGCTCTTACTGGACTCGATTCTGGCGAGGTTTCGCTTTGGTGCAACGCACGGGATTCCAACGGCTTCAAGACGGTCCGCAAGCCCGGCTCCGATCGGATCATCAGGAGCGACGAATGCAAAATCACACTTTGCGGCTTTGCCAATGTCCACGATTTTAGCGAGGCTCATGATGTCCATGACGTGCAGCTCGGTCGCAAGTTTTGCAAACCCCGGACTCTTCACGGTAGAGCACACGATGAGCTCCGGTTTCTGGGGGCTTCGTACGAAAGCGTCGGCGATGGCTTCTCCGCGAGCTGAGTTGGTGACGAGCAGGATGCGCATGGTTCGAGTGTAACAGAAAAATAAGCGATGAGCGGGTAGCGGGTAGAAGGTAGAAAAAATAGAAAAATATAATCACTACTCGCTACCCGCTACCTTCTATTCGCTACACCAATGTCATCATCTTCGTCTGGTCCGGATTGTTGCTATTCTCAGGATCACGCGTGAAGGCCTCGCGGGTTTCGTTGCGGCCGCAGCCGAGGTCATGCAGCATTTTCGGTGTCACTTCGGGGGTCGGATACTTGCCGGTAAAACATCCGTCCGAGAAGTGGCGGATTCTGGGGTTACCGATCTTGATAGCTTTTCGCATGTCGTCGACGGTGTTGTAGAAGAGGCCGTCGCAGCCGATCATTTTCTTAATCTCGGGGATCGTGTGATTGGACGCGATGAGTTCCGTCGTCGTCGGAAGATCGATACCGTAGGGGTCGGGTCCGATAATCGGAGGCGATGCGGATGCGAAGTACACTTTCTTGGCGCCGGCTTTGCGCGCCATCTCCACGATCTTGCGGCTGGTGTTGCCACGGACAATAGAGTCATCGACGAGCAGAACGCAGTTGCCTTTGAACTCAAGATCGATGGGGTGGAGTTTGAAGTTCAGGCTTCGCTTGCGCATCTCCTGACCCGGCATGATGAACGTGCGTCCGATGTAACGGTTCTTCACGAAGCCTTCGCGGTATCGCACCTTCAGTTTGTCCGCGAGTCCGGCGGCGGCGGGCCTTCCGGTATCCGGAATAGGGATCACGGAATCAATGTGGATGCCGGCGGCTTTGATCTGCTTCGCGAGCGCCTCGCCCATGCGGACGCGGGCCTTGTAGACGTTGACGCCATCGATCGTGGAGTCCGGAGCGGCTAGGTACACCCACTCAAAGACGCACGGACTCAGGTCGCCTTTTTTGACGATGCGGGAGTGAAGACGATTTTGCTTGTCGATGAAGACGCATTCGCCGGGCTGAATGTCGCGCATGAATTCGTAGTCCATGGCTTTGAAGACCGTGTTCTCGGAGGCGATCATGTATTCGTATTTCATACCGTAGCGCTTGCGACCGATCTGGAGCGGACGAATACCGTGCGCATCTCTAAATCCTACGATCCCATGGCCGCCGATGAGCGACACCGCCGAGTACGCGCCTTTGCACCTGCGCATGACGGTGCGTACCGCACGGAAAATGTGCTCGGGATTGACGTTCTTCGGGCGCTGTTTGCGGAGTGCCAGAGAAAACACGTTGAGAAGTACTTCAGAATCGGACGACGTATTGAGGTGACGGTAGTCCTGCTCCTTGATTTCTTTCGCAAGCTGCGACGCATTCGTCAGGTTGCCGTTATGCGCGAGCGCCATGCCGAAAGGCGAGTTCACAAAAAACGGCTGAGCCTCAAATTCGCTGCTGCAGCCAGCTGTCGGATAGCGCACGTGACCGATACCCATTGGACCTTTTAGTCTCTGCAACGACGATGTGTGAAACACTTCACTTACCATGCCGGTCGACTTCTTGAGGTGAAACTGATTGTCGTACGTCACGATGCCCGCTGCGTCCTGTCCGCGGTGCTGCAGCACGATGAGCCCGTCATACAAATCCTGAATGACGTCGCGGTAGCCGGAGACTGCGAGAATTCCGCACATATGTCAGGAGTTGGGAACGCAGAAGCATGCCTTGTCCCAGTAAAGGGAAAGGCCGTGGGAAAGGGGGGAACCCACCATGAGTGCATTGTACAGAGTCGCCGCTAACTCACAAGCGAGTACTGATTGCCGTTTTCCCTTCAACGTTACATCAATGCGGATAACAGGGCTTGAAGTGCTGATTTACTTGCGGTGCAGTCACAGCACTTCCATGAATCTTCTTTTATGATGAAGTATTGTGAGAGCCTGATTTTGCGGCTACACTACAGCGTCATTCTTTGCCTGCTACCTGCGCTTCGCGGGCAGGCCTCGATTTTTCTCACCCCAATGTATGGAGTTCCGCACCATCGCCATTATCGCCCATATCGACCACGGTAAAACAACACTCGTGGACCAAATTCTGAGGCAAGGAGGTGCGTTCGAGGCACATCAGAACCTCGTCGAGCGCGTTATGGACAGTAATGACCAAGAGAAGGAGCGCGGCATTACGATCTATGCCAAGAACTGTTCGATCCTCTACAAAGGAACGAAGATCAACATCGTTGATACCCCCGGTCACGCCGACTTCGGATCCGAAGTGGAGCGTGTTCTGCGTATGTGCGACTGCGTGTGCCTCCTCGTCGACGCGTTCGACGGCCCGATGCCGCAGACTCGTTTCGTCTTGAAGAAGTCTTTGGAGATGGGCATCCGCCCGATAGTGATCATCAATAAGATTGACCGCGTCGGATCTGACCCCGAGAAAGCGTTGTCGCAGGTCTTTGATCTCTTCATCCAGCTCGGCGCGAACGACACACAGCTTGATTTCCCCTACATCTTTGCCATCGGTCGCGATGGTGTCGCTAAGCTCAAGCTCACCGACGAATCCAAAAATTTGGACCCGCTCTTCGATCTCATTCTGAAAGAAGTGAAACCCGGTGATAATGATGCCAGTAAGCCGCTCCGCGTTCAGCCAGTGAACCTTGAGTACGATACGTTCTCTGGTCGCACGGCCATCGGACGCATCACGGATGGTTCTGTGATCCAGAATCAGAACGTCTTTGTCATCAAGCCGGACGGCACCAGAAAGCCTGGTCGCATTACGAAGATCAAGGTCTACCAAGGCGTGAACCAGGTTGAAGTGAAGGAAGCTGTTGCCGGTGACGTCGTCCTCCTCTCGGGTATGCCCGAAGTGTACGTCGGTGACACCATCAGCACGCAACAGGACATCGAGGCCCTGCCGGTGATCAAGATCGATCCACCGACTGTCAGCATGGACTTCATGGTCAACAATTCACCGTTTGCAGGAAAAGAGGGGAATCTTGTCACCACGCGTCACATCCGCGAACGCCTTGAGAAAGAGCTCGAGACGAACGTCGGACTCAAGATCGAGATCGGTGACCGCGCCGATGCATTCCGAGTCTCAGGACGTGGAGAAATGCACCTTGGTGTTCTCATCGAATCCATGCGCCGCGAAGGCTTTGAGCTTGCCGTGTCGCGCCCTGAAGTTATCACCCACATGGAGAACGGCGTCAAAATGGAGCCATACGAAATGGCGTACATCGACGTTCCGGAAGAGGTTTCCGGTGCCGTCATCCAGAAGCTCGGACTCCGCAAGGGTCTCATGCAGAATATGGAAACCAAGAACGGCATCGCTCGCCTCACGTACGAAATTCCGACTCGCGGTCTCCTTGGATTCAGAAACGAATTCATCATCGATACCCGCGGTAACGGTATTCTCACTCACGCGTTCAATAAGTTCGCTCCCTACGCAGGCGACATGCCAGGTCGCACGACCGGCTCTATTATCTCGGCGATCACAGGCGAATCCGTAGCGTTCGCTATCTTCCAGCTCCAGGAGCGAGGATCCTTCTTCATCGGTTCCGGTGTTCCGGTCTACGAAGGCATGATTATCGGTGAGTCCCCGAATGGCATGGACATCATGGTAAACGTCGGCAAAGAGAAGAAGCTGAGTAACATGCGTTCTTCCGGCGCCGACGAAGCCATCCGCCTCGTTCCTCCGCGCATCATGACCTTAGACGGCGCCCTCGAGTATATCCAGGACGACGAACTCGTGGAGGTCACGCCCACAAGCATCCGGTTGCGTAAGAAGCTTCTCAATGAGACGGATAGGAAGAGGGCGAAGAA
>JAGORY010000069.1 GCA_018062585.1 Candidatus Peribacteraceae bacterium
GGCAGTGTTTCGAAATCATGAAGATCAACGCCGTCACCCTCGACGATGACCGGCACGTCCGAGACGCCCATGTCGATCAGAGCCTGTCGCATCGGCGACGTGAGAGCGACGATGAGTTTGCAGGACCGGAGAAGCCGCAGGAATCGGCGCTTTCCAATGCGCGGAATGCGATGAAGCTCGAGGATCACCGGAATGCCGAGACCCGTGACGTACGGCAGAAGCTCGGGCGTACGGGTGTAGATGACCTCGAAATCCTTGGGACGACTTTTGAGAATCCCGCGCAGATTATTGCCGAGCAAGTACGTCGTGAGCTTGAGCCCGATGATCCCCGGCGCCCACCAAGCGGCGATGCCGTCCGTCGAACCTAGGTGATGCAAACGAATCGGAGACGTGAGGCCGTAGTAGGACTCGAATGACTGATCGATGATGTTCTTGCGGTACGGCGCAAAAATCTCGATCTCATGGCCCATGTCCTTCAGGGCCTCCGTGACCTTGGCGATCTGGTGTCCGTGGGCGCGTTCGCTCGGAAGCCGTACGTTGGTGCAGTACGCGACTCGCATGAGTCCGAGTGTAGGGGCACTTCGTTTGACGTCAAAACAAACCGGACTGTGGTAGGATTTCGACAATGGCCTCCATCAAGATTCCCCTCATGCGCTCCACGTTCTTTCGCGAAGCAGAGACCCGCGAGCGCCTCGCCGAGTTTATCCGAACGTCTCCGCGACTCAGCATGGGCGACCAATGCAAAGCGTTCGAGAAAGCGTTTTCGGTCTATCAGGAGAGAAAATCGTCGCTCCTTGTCTCCAGTGGCAGTGCTGCGAACCTTGGGCTCATCCAAGCGCTCCTGAATCTCGGACGCCTCCAGAAAGGAGACAGGGTGGGAGTCTCGGCACTGACGTGGGCTACGAACGTCATGCCAATCATGCAACTGGGGCTTATTCCAGTCGCCATCGACTGCGATCGGAGTCACCTCAATGTCACCGCAGCGGAGCTTCAAAAGCACATCGACTCGTTGAAAGCCGTGTTTCTCACAAACGTACTGGGTTTCTGCGGGGACATAGAGAACATCGCCGCGCTCTGCGAAAAGAAAAAAGTGATCCTGCTCGAGGATAATTGCGAGTCGCTTGGAACTCGCTATCAAGGAAAGCTGCTCGGAAACTTCGGACTTGCGTCGACGTTCTCGTTCTTCGTCGGTCACCATCTCTCGACGATCGAAGGCGGCATGATCTGCACGGACGACCAAGAACTTGCATCGATGCTCCTCATGGTCCGCGCGCACGGATGGGACAGAAACCTCACGCCCGAAGAACAGCAGGCGCTGCGCACCAAGCACGGCCTTGACGATTTTCACGCCCGCTACACCTTCTACGAGCCAGCCTACAACCTGCGCACAACCGAAATTTCGGGCTTTCTGGGAGCCCTTCAGCTACCGATGCTCGAAGCGACGATCGAAAAGCGTGCCAAGAATTTCACGCGTTTTCATGCCGCCGCGCTCAGACATCCGGATCGTTACTACGCACTGACATCGGATCACATCGAACGCCTTTCAAACTTTGCGATGCCCCTCGTGACGACATCCGCCGATATTCTCCGCGAGACCGTAGAGCGATTCGAGGAGGCCGGAGTCGAAATACGGCCCATCATCGCCGGCGACATTACGACCCACCCTTTCTGGACGAAAGAATTGCCCAAGACCGACTGTCCCAACTCGCGTATCATCCACTCCCAGGGCTTCTATTTCGCCAACAACCCCGATCTCACGGACGATGAAGTCACACTCATGTGCGGCCTCCTGTAAGCTCCTCCCGACTCCCTATCTCCCATGAAACGCGCACTCATCACCGGCATCACGGGGCAGGACGGTTCGTACCTCGCTGAACTCTTGCTCGACAAAGGGTACGAGGTCCACGGACTCGTGCGCCGCGCCTCAACGTTCAACCGCGGGCGGATCGAACACATGTTCTCAGACCCGCACGTCACGAAGAAGCCGCTGTTCCTGCATTACGGAGACCTGAGCGACACGAACTCACTCCTCAGGATTCTGACACTCTCAAAGCCCGACGAAATTTATAACCTCGGCGCCCAGAGCCACGTCGGCGTCAGCTTTGAAATTCCCGAGAGCACCGGCGACGTCACGGGTATCGGCGTTGCCCGCATGCTGGAGACGCTCAGGACAAGCGGACTTCCGGCCAAGTTTTATCAAGCCAGTAGCAGCGAACTCTTCGGCAAAGTCATGGAAACGCCGCAGAAAGAAACCACTCCGTTTTATCCGCGCAGTCCCTACGGCTGCGCCAAAGCGTACGGTTACTACCTCACAAAGAACTATCGTGAAAGCTACGGTATGTTCGCCGTCAACGGCATCCTCTTCAATCACGAGTCGCCGCGCCGCGGAGAAAATTTCGTGACCAGAAAAATTACGATTACGCTCGCAGGGATTCTCGCGGGAACTCAAGAATGTCTGTACCTCGGCAACCTGGAAGCCAAGCGTGACTGGGGCTACGCGAAGGAATTCGTGGAAGGCATGTGGCGTATCCTGCAACAGGAGAAGCCGGACGACTTCGTCCTCGCCACGGGCAAGGCACACTCGGTCCGGGAATTCTTGGAGTACTGCCTCACACATGCCGGATTCACATGGACAAAATCAGGTGAGGGCGACGACGAAGTCTATATGGATAGCAAAGGCAAAGTGATTGTGAGGATCGATCCGCGCTACAAGCGTCCTGCCGAAGTAGATCTGCTCGTCGGCGACGCCTCGAAAGCGAAGAGAGAGCTCGGGTGGGAATCCAAGACGACGCTCGAAGAACTGGCACAGATCATGCTCGTCGAGGACTGCAAGAAAGCGGGCGTGAACCTTTAGATCATCCGACGACCATGAAGCGCATACTCATCCTCACGCCGTGGATTCCCTACCCCGTGACGGGTGCGGATCAACAGGACCGATTTTTCGGTATGCTGCAGATGAAAAACATGGGTTATGACATTCGTGTGATTGCAAAAATTCATAATTTCCAAAACCGCGACGACGTCGAATCTGCCTACGCACATGAAGGCATACCGCTTCAATTATTCCCGCATCCGACATCGCGAATGCGTTTACTCATGCGCAATCTTCCCCGCATGGTTCTGAATCCTGGGTTACTCGACGGCGCAACTCTCGAGTATCTGGAACCGGAATATCTGGCGGGCGTCGAGAAGACGATCGCAGAATTTCAGCCTGATGTCATATGGATCGAGTACACCACTCACTGGTCAATCCTGAAGAGACTGAAGTCTTTCAACATCCCGATCATCGTGAAGTCATCTCTGAACGAACCGAGAAACTGCATCGATGAAAATGGAGGTACGCTGCTCTCACGCCTGAAGTCACTGCCAAAATACATCGGCGAACGCACTGCGGCACGTGAAGCGAATCTCATCCTCGGCATCACGCCCGATGAAGAGATGTGGTACCGATCGCTCGGAGCACAAAAGACCGGCGTACTGCCGCTGCGTGGCCTCTCGCGATGCTTCATAACGAGAGTCCACACCGAAAAGCCGATACTCGACGCGGTGTTCCTGAGCTCGAACTACAACATGGGCCACAACCGTGACGCCTTACAGTTCCTTCTCACGGAGATCATCCCCGCAGTACGGAGCGCGATGCCGGGGACATATCGTTTCCATGTCACGGGCCGCAAATTCCCGAAGCAGCTTGAGAAGTATCTAGCCGAAGACGTTATCTCCGTCGGCTTCGTTCCCGACATCGGCGAGTTTTTGGGCACGATGGACGTCGCACTCTCGCCGTGGATCACGGGGCAGGGCATGCAGCAAAAAGTTTTTGAACCACTCTGCCGCTCCATCCCGACGATGACGACCAAAACCGGCGGCTATCCGTTCATGGAAGATAAAGAAGTGCTGCTGTGCGCCACACCCGAAGACTACGTCGCAGGTTTCCACAAGTTTCTTTCAGCCGAAGAACGGAATCGCATCTCGAAAGCGGCATACCAAAAATCTGAGAGTCTCTTCTCTGAGCAGGCGCTCAAAAACATCATGCAAGACGCGATCAACAGGGTAGTGGTATGATCGGTCCATGAAACCCGTGTCTGTTGGCATCGTCGGCTTAGGTTACTGGGGCCCCAATTGGCTCCGGAATTTCGCCGCGCAGGAAGGCTGCACGTTGGCGTGGGGCTGTGACCTCGCGGTCGAGCGGGTCACGAAGTTCTCGCGCATGTATCCGGCCACCCGCTTCACGAAGAACGTGGAAGACATGTTCGGCGATAAAAGCTTGGATGCCGTCGTCATCGCCACTCCCACGTCCACCCACTTCCCTCTCGCCAAGGCTGCGCTGTTGGCAGGCAAGCACGTCCTCGTCGAGAAGCCGATGACGAGCACCTCGAAAGAGGGCAGGCAGCTCGTCGAACTGGCGAAGAAAAAAGGAAAAATGCTGCTTGTCGATCATACGTTTGCGTACACGTCGGCGGTACAACGCATCGCCACGATGTCACACGAAAAAAAGTTCGGCGACCTCCTGTACTTCGACTCCACGCGCATTAACTTGGGGCTCATCCAGAAAGATACCAACGTGCTGTGGGACCTTGCGATCCACGATCTCACGATCCTCGCCGCGATCAAGGACTTGTCACTCGTGACCGAAGTGAACGCCATCGGCAGCGCCCACTACGGCAAGCATGTAGAAGACGGACACCTGCACCTTGCGTTCAAGGACGGCTTTGCGGCACACATTCACTGCAGTTGGCTCTCGCCCGTGAAGATCCGGAAGACGCTCATCGCAGGACGAAAGGCGATGATCACGTACGACGACACCGAACCGAGTGAGAAAATTCGTCTCTACGACAAAGGCGTCGACCACGACACCACGAAACCGGACCCGTTCTTCCCGAAGTACCGAAGCGGCGACGTCCTCATCCCCGCCTTGCCCGTAACAGAAGCTCTCGCAACCGAAGCCAAACACTTCCTTGAGTGCATCCGCGGAAACGCAAAGCCCATCGTCTCCGGAGAGGACGGCACGATGATGGTAAAAATCCTGGAGCTTGCGGATGAATCCCTCGCGAAGAAAAAACCGATGAAGAC
>JAGORY010000015.1 GCA_018062585.1 Candidatus Peribacteraceae bacterium
TCGAACTCGGAGCGATGTATCACGACGGACATGGAGTAACGAAGGATTTCGCTAAAGCGCGTCAGTGGTTCGAGAAGGCGGCTGCACAAAACGACTCGCGTGCGCAGTTCAATTTGGGCGTCATGTACTACACCGGCGAAGATGTGAAGCAGGATTACAAGAAAGCACAGAACTGGTTCGAGAAAGCTGCAGCCCAAAACAACACCCGCGCGCAGTTCAATTTGGGTGTGATGTACTACCGAGGCGAAGGAGTGACCGTTGATCACGAGAAAGCACTCGACTATTTCACAAGGTCGGGAAGCTTAGGTTTCGCGGAAGCGCAGTTCAACCTAGGAGTCATGTTCGCCAAAGGTGAAGGTACGGAGGTGGATGTCGCGCAGTCGTACGCATGGTTCGACGCCGCACGGTCGTTTGGTAACCCGAGGGCGGCAGCGATTCTCCAAGAGATCGAAGGCGAGCTCACCGCTGAGCAACTCACAGAAGTGAAGCAGGTGGCCGAAGACCTGAAGACAGCCATCAACGACCGCGTCACCGAGGCTGTCGCGAGTGGGAAGCCTTTCTAGGTTTGCGCTTTTTCAGGACCAATGATTCCTTCTGTTCTTTCGCGAACTTCTTCACCGCAGCTTCACGACGTCTGGCTGCACCCAACGTCCTGAATTTTTCGTGATAGACGAACACAATCGGAAGCCTACTACGCGTGTACTTCGCTCCCCTGCCCTCGTTGTGCTTCTTTTCACGCGCCGAAAGATCGATACACGTTCCCGCATACAACGAATTATCGGAACACCGCGCGAGGTAGAAGTAATGAGGCACGGAGGGAGTATACGTTAGGCAACGTTTGCGATGATCTTCTGCCTGAGAACAATGGTGGGTCAGATTAGATCCAGTTGGAACACGCTGCTGCCATATATAGCGGAATTGGCGCAGGCTGGTTAGGTGAAGGCAGAAGAGCTGGGGAAGGCTGTGAGGAGTTCTGTAGCAGTTAGTACCAGATGAGAGTGGAACACTACATGGTGATATAGTTAGATCATGAAAGTAGAGCCTTATATAGAAAGAATACGCAAAGAGTTTCCGCATATTCTCATCGAAAGACACACTGTGCCAAAGCAAGGTATGGATCACGTAGCAATAGTAATAAACGATACGTGGGTTTTTCGGTTTCCTCATCGAAAGGAATACTTTTCAACGTTCGGCAATGAGCTCAGTCTCCTCGAAGAATTGAACAAAACGATTACATCTCTACAAATCCCAAACTACACTCTGATGGCAAAAGATAAATCTTTCGGAGGTTACAGTATCATTCAGGGAATAGAGTGTACTGCAGAAGTTTTCGAGAAACTTTCAAAAGAAGAAAAAGATGCAGCAAGTACAAAGATTGCTTCTTTTCTCACAGAACTTCACACAATTCCTTTAGAAGGAATTGAAAAGTGCGGCATAGAAAAAACTGATTACGTACAGTACCTGAGAAATCTAGAAAAAGAGTATGAAGCACACCTTGTAAATCACCTGAGCAAAAATGAACAAGAGAACTGTAAGCAATTTTTTACTGAGTATGCAGAAATGATTGCAAAGGCACCTACAACCTTGATACATGGCGATTTCTATTGGTGGCATCTACTCATCAATCCTTCAACCAATACACTGAGTGGTGTTATCGATTTCGCAGACAGTTGTTTCAGTGATCCATCCAGAGATTTTGCAGGGCTATGGATATATGGAAGCGAATTCGCACAGTCTATCTTTAGTCAGTACCATGGCATGAAAGATGATCAATTCCTCTACCGATCCGTACTAGGATTTCAAAAACTAGGTATTAGCGAAATGGCATACGCAGTAAAAGGTGAATTCGGAAATGTCCAAGATGCGTACAAATTGCTAAAAAAAGCGATTGAAACAAAGAAAGAGTTTTGTATGTAATTGGCTTCCATAAGCCATTGGTGGGTCAGATTAGATCCAGTTGGAACACTCTCCTCCCCTATCTTGCAGAATTGGCTCTGGCTGCTGAGGAGAAGGCAGAAGGGCTGGAGGAGGCCGTGAGGAGTACTGAGGCTGTTAGTACCAGATGAGAGTGGAACATCAGATATTGATGTGAATTAATTCCGTTGGACTAGACATACTAAATTATTATGTTATGATGCTTTCATGCCAGAATTGCTTGTATCAAACCCCTACATTAATTGTGATAGAGAGGCATGGACTTCATGGCTGAAAAAACGCAACTCCTGTGGAGGTAGTCAACCAGAGCGGGTTGCAGAAATAATTGTTGCTATCCAGCATGGCATAGAATTTGTTAGGCAGAAGCTTTCATCCAATTTCCCAGAATTTGATATGCCAAAACTGGGCATTATAGTATTCAAAGATGGAGAACAATCCGCCGTGCAGTTTAATGGGTATTACGATGACTTAAATACAGTTGGTGCTACTGCCGAATGGCTACAGCAATTAGGAGCATTGGAATTTGATACGGTTTACCATGAAAGACCCGATAATGAAGATGTGATTCTTCTTTCAGCTACTCCAAAGGACACTGCTAAATTGTTTGGCGTAGAGGAGTGTCATCATGGACTTCTTGTTCAAAAAGAAGGTACAGGCCAAAAACAACCTCGTGTTTTGCCAGTCGCACAATACGATGCTCTTCCTCACGAATTTGAAGCATTACAATTCAAGGTACTACATGCAGATGAATTAGGATTACCATCAATAACAGTGGATTGTTTAACACGAAGACTGAAAGCGGCTAAAAAATACCGAGATGCAACCATGTAAATTGCTGGAAAAATTGTGGAAATGTTCCAACCATCCCATCTGACCTATTTTTCGATGGCTTCTATTAGGGAAGAAATCGTGGTGGATCGGGTGGGACTTGAACCCACGACCAAGAGATTAAGAGTCTCCTGCTCTACCAACTGAGCTACCGATCCACAAAATTTGCGGTTCAACCGAAAGAGCCGCACAAGGCTAGCAGAAGCACCGAACGCTTTCAAATCTCGTCCTGTTCAGTCGCTTGTTCCGGTAGTGTGCTGAATTCCTCTTTCCACGCGTACACCATTGTCTTACCTCCCGGGTGTGGAATTTGCTGGATCGTGGCACCGCCAAGATCTTGGATGTACACCAATCCACGACCGTTCGGCTTCTCAAGATTTTCCTCATCGGTCGGATCTGGGACCGTGCTCAGATCGAATGTCGGTGCGTGATCATCAAGGCTCACGATGTAGGAGACTCGGCGATGCGTATCGTCGCGATGAATTTCAATGACCATTCTGGCCATGGAAAGGAGCTCAGGATTGCCCTTATTGCCATGAAGGAGCATATTCACAAAGGCTTCCTCAAGAACCATGAGCCTGGATAATGCCTGCTTCGGATCCCCAATCTTGTCTGTCAAAGCGTGAAAAATATCTACGGCATGAGCGACATCTTTCTTGAGCGGTAATGACACCTCCATATTTTCTCGTTCCTTAAGAGTTACGAAAGCCATCGAAGCGCATTCTTCTGCAGAGTATCCTCCGATATTCATAGTCATTTCCAAGCGATCTTTCATGCCTTGAATAGTAAAATTCTTTAGTACTTTGTCAAGTTCTCTCAGAACACCTTCCTCGGTTTCAGCATCCCTTCGCGCTTAGAGTCGTTTTCGAGCATCGCGACTGGGAGGTCCTGATACCAGGCAAATATCGGTCGATCGGTCGTCACCGAGCCCGGAATCGACCGGCCGAACGTCAGTTCCGTGAAACCAGCTTCATCAACTTCGATACCACCAAATGGCAGCAGTACTTCTTTGAGCGGGATAACATCGGCCCACATCGCGGCACCGGGCGTCTGCGCATTCTTCACGTTCCACTCCCCTACCTTCGTGCGCCGAAGCGCCGAGAGGTACGCACCGCAACGCATGCTTTCACCGAGGTCATGCGCGAGCGAACGGATGTACGTTCCTGAGCTGCAGTTCACGGACAATTGTAAAATCGGGTACGCGTACTCCACGACTTTGCATTCGGTGATCGTGGTTTCACGCGCTTTCATCTCGACGTTCTCGCCACGCATCGCCTTGCGGTATGCGCGTTCGCCACCGACGTGAATGGCCGAGAACGCAGGGGGCACCTGCTGGATCTTTCCGAGGAAACGGTCGTCGATGAGCGCCTGAATACGAGACGCATCGACTGGCGGCTCCCAGCCGGCTTTCAGCTTCGTCTCCGTGATCATGCCTTCCGCGTCGTACGTCGTACTTGTCGCGCCAAGGGTGAGCTCGGCAACGTACGTCTTCGAAAGCTTCCCAAACAATTCCACTACCTTGAGCGCTTTGCTCCCGACCGCAAGCACCATGAGCCCGTCAGCCAGAGGATCAAGCGTGCCGAGGTGTCCGATTTTTCCCTCGCCGAAAGACCGTCGAACGATGGCCACGACGTCGTGACTCGTGGGCCCGCGGGGTTTGTCGATGAGGAGGAATCCGTGACGCATCGAGGGCGATGATAGCGGAGAACGCGAGCAGTGGTACGCTATGGACCATGAACGTAAGCTTAAGCTGGGATCTCTTCATCGTCGTCTTCTTCGCTATCGTGATGAGCTACAGCTTCATCATTGGTAAGCAGAAGTCCATGAAGATCATCATCGCCTCCTACATCTCCATCATCGCAGTGCAGGGCATAGGAAACGTCCTATCGCGCGCGCTTCTGAATTCCGGCATGACGATGGAGTCCATGGGCATCCCCGTGGACGTCACCATGATCGCACTCGGAAAAATTTTCCTGTTCGCGATCTGTGTCATCGTCTTCGTCCTGCGGTCAGGCATCGATGTGTCGTACGACAAAGACGCCGGATCGGTCCTCTCGATCATCTACACCGGACTCTTCGGCTTCTCGACTGCTGGACTCATCGTCTCCACCATTCTGACGTACGCATCCGGCAGCGGCATCCTCGATAGCACACTCGCGGCACAGAGCACGATGGCACCGCTGGCCGCAGGCTCGACACTCATACAGCTCATGATCCTGAATCAAGATCTCTGGTACACGCTGCCGGCGTTCGTCATCATCGCGCTCGGATTCCTTCACAATGACTGAAGGAAACGTACTGCTTTTTCCGTACCCAAATTCACTTGCGGTGCAAGAGATCTCCCTAGATAATGACTAACGTTTCCTCACTCCAAACCTTCTATGAAAAAATTTCTTGCACAGGTGTCCGGCGCATTAGCCGCCACACAGTTCGCCGTAGGCTCCGCCTTCGCGCAGCTCCCGAACCCAGATACGATCCCCGGTCTTCCTGATGAAGGCAGCGTCAGCGACATCAAGACGCTCATCATCCGCGTCATTTCGATCATCCTCGACTTCGTTCTCCTCATCGCCGTCGTCTTCGTCATCGTCGCCGGTATCCGCCTCATTGTCTCCGGTGGAGATGAGGCTCAGAAGGACAAAGCCAAGCAGACGATCATCTACGTCATCATCGGTATCATCGTGGTGCTCTTCGCCCGCGTCATCGTGACGCTCGTGAACAGCCTCTTCACTTCATAGAAGAGTTTCACATCGATTGTAAAACCCTCCACCGCGGAGGGTTTTTTAATGCTTCAAGCGCGTCTTCCGTGTCTGTACCGTCGGCACCACATCCGGAAGAACGGAGCCGACTGTCTCCTCTTTTTCTTTGGGTACCTCGGCACGAATAGGGCGCACCGGATCACGAACCCATATGGCCTCTGGGGTTACCTCGAGCACGTCGGAAATGGGCAGCGGCTGACGCGAGATGAAAAATCTGCGGGGAAAAATCCACTCCGCCAAAAAATGCCGCGTGTTGAACTGCACGTCGCCGCAGATACCGAGACTGCGCTTCGTATCTTTGGTGCGAATGACTTGCCCTAGGAGTCGCCTTGGGTCCGAGAGAAGACTCTGAAGACGAATGAGTTCCTCGGGGGGGCTTAAGCAATCCCCGCTCCGGACGTGGACCCTTGTTCCCCATGCGGCGATGTCCAGACTCTGCAGAAAAACCTCTCCACCGCCCATCGTGGTGGAAAGAACAAAGAATCCGATGATGCGGCCGGTATCGGGATCGATGAGGGGAGAATCCAAGAATCCGACAGTCTGCTGTGTGCCGTCATCGATGACCGGAATCCCCCGGACCTGAGAAGAACGCAGGTGCATGTCACGCACTATACCTCATGCGCGGGTGCGAGCGACGCGCTACTGTAGTCACGATGCGCCTCACGCTTCCCCGGACGAATGTCATAACGCTGCTACCGGCATTCGCACTTGGGGCGATGCTTCGGATGCTGTACGCCGCCAAAACGCCGTACTGGATTCATGCGTACGACTGGCAAGGTCATCAGCAATACGTGCTCTTCCTGACAGAGTACGGACACCTTCCGTCTGCCACATTCGGGTGGGAGACATTTCAGCCGCCACTGTTCTACGGCCTAGCAGCGCTGTGGATGACAACGGTATCGGTACTCGGTTGGGGTTATGGTTCGCTCCAGATACTATCCGTGATCATCTCTCTTCTGACGCTCGCGGTAGGACTCTGGATCGGAACACTCATCTGGAAACACAGGGAAGACTCCGCTGCGCTCATGATCTACGGGCTGCTCGTCGCTGCGTGTCCGGCTCTCGTGTATCAGGCATCGCAGATCACGAATGACGGACTCTCACTTCTGCTCGCAGTACTCCTCATCGGGCTGCTGCTTCGGTGGCATGAGACACAGAGACTATCCCACTGGATTCTTCTTTCCGTCGTTGCGGGACTTGGTCTCCTCACGAAAAGTTCGGCGCTTCTGCTCCTACCCGTCGTCACCATCGCAGTGCTGTGTGCACCGAGACTCCTCACGCAACAAAAAACTAAGCTACTGCTGACCTTGGCGCTCGTCATCACGATTGTCGCCGGATGGTTCTTCGTTCTTCGATTCGGTATCGAAGGTCAGACGTCGCTCGTCGGAAATTCGGCACAGATCCATGAGTCGCTGAAAGTTCCGCGAAGGATAAAAGATGTTCTGGTTTTCAATCCGGTCTCCGTCGTCTTGCAACCTTTTGTGGATGATCTCGTAGCACCACGGCGTGAGTATCTCTTCGAGCACACATTCAGATCAGCATTGTTTGGGCATCGGTACGTAGAGCCGCTACGACTGGCCTCGCTTCTTGCGTTCTCGGCTCTGGGGGCTCTGCTTCTTGCATGCAAGGGAATGACGAGCAAGCGCATGCCAGAGCGCATGGTACTAGGATGGACGGTGCTCTTTATGCTCGCCGGTGCGGTGACGTATCGCTATTTCACGCCGTCGATCGCGAACGCACATATCCGGTTCGTTCTGCCGATTCTCATTCCCCTCTCGGTCTTCGCGGTCCACGGAGCGACGATGCTCGCTGACAAAAACAGACCCGCAGGATATGCACTGCTCGGTAGCGTCGTGCTGCTCTCGACTGCAGTAATCCTCAGGCTTTCTTTTTGATCCGGCTGCGCGCGAGAAGAATGAGGACTGGGACAAGAACAATGGTCGCCACGAGCGCTGTTCCGAGCTCACGCTTGAAGGGTACCCACACAGGATGCAAACACTTCTCACGAACGTCGCTATCCGAAAACTTGGCACAGATGGAAACACGGTACTCCGAGGAATACATCGGCCGACTGAAATACGGAATGACGACGGCACCGCATTCGGCACTATCCGTGAGATTGCAAAACGTCACCGCCTGCTCCGGCTGATCGTAGAGCATGAAGTTATGAGCAGCTCCAGCACGACAATCCGTCTGCCAGCGCTCCGGAAACCGTGAGCACAGCATGACTGCACCGGCGGGAGCAGTGGAAAGATCGAAAGTTCCCAAGTATTTCATCTGATAATCGTACGTCGTCATATTTTGGCCCACGTGACGAACACACGAACGGATCCATTGCTCCTCCTGAGCCCCCTCGCACGCCTCGACGACAGACAGGAGCGAACCGCTTAAGGATTTCAGGACGTAGTCTGCGTGCTGACCAAAACACTCGGTGCGGTACTTCGGATCCATCCTCGTGCAGGGAGCGAGCACGTCATCCGGATCCAGAACCCCGATCCTCGTTTCACCGCGTCCGGCGGCGTTCACGTTCTCCATGAACACACCCTGATAACAGCCGCGCTGGGCCCTGCTGCCACGGAGCTTGTCGCAGACCAAGACAGATCGTTCGACGTCGTTGGCAGCCGCCATCATGATCCCGTGACCCATGCCGTGGAAACAGAACGTGCGTTCAGTGCGCGGTGCTTTGGTACACACTTCGCTCGCAGCATCGACCGACGACCCAAGCTCACCGAGCATCGCCTCGAAGAATCCGTGTTTGCAACCAAGGAAGAAATCGTCCGGACATTTCAGGAACGTTTCCCAGTCCCCTGCCGACGTGCGGGCAGCAACTCGTCCGACTTGATGCTGCAGATCGTGTCCGTCCTTTGTCACCGTGCGGTCGCCTCTGCCATGGAGATCGTTGAGGACGAGCGTACCGATGATCGGCCCCCTCGCTTCCGTCGCAGATGTTACAAGTCCGCGTGCGCAGGTCAGGGAAAAAGAGCAGATCGTGTCGTAACACTTATTACGGAGTGCTGCGCTGTCAGACATCAGACACTTTTCGATCTTCTCGCGCGGTACAGCAGTAGATTCGGCGGCAAACACTAAAGAACTTGTCACCATCCCAGTCGTAGCGGCCAAAACTACGCCGACGCGAAATATGAAGTCCATGGCACGATGGTATCAGAAGGACTGAAAAACGGCATCCCTAGGCCCGAAACTTATGATATAATAGAGGTGATGCACCTCTTCGCTGGATCATCGCATCCTTCGCTCGCGGCCGCTCTCTCGAGCGAACTCAAGACCGAGCTTGGGAAAATCACACTCAAGGCATTCAGTTGTGGCGAGCGCTACATCAAGTACGAGGAAACCATCCGCGGAAAAGAAGTCTACATTCTGCAGACCGGAACACTGAATCCGAACGAGGATCTCATGGAACTGTATCTGATGTGTCAGGCCGCCAAACTCAGCTTTGCATCCGCCGTCCACGTCATCATTCCGCATTTCCCGTACGCCCGTCAGGACCGCGTGG
Source organism: Candidatus Peribacteraceae bacterium (assembly GCA_018062585.1). Taxonomy (GTDB): domain Bacteria; phylum Patescibacteriota; class Gracilibacteria; order Peribacterales; family Peribacteraceae; genus JAGORY01. The sequence goes on from JAGORY010000015.1 coordinate 9,031, forward strand.
CCCTACCGCGTGAACCGATCTCGGCAAAGCTTGTCGCCCAACTTCTGGAGAGTGCCGGAGCCGACCACGTCATCACGCTTGATCTTCATTCGGATCAGATTCAGGGATTCTTCACAGTCCCAGTCGATGCGCTCGATGCGCGAATGGTCTTCGCCGATTATTTCCGCAAGAAGAATCTCAAAGACATGGTCGTCGTCGCGCCGGATGCGGGTGGCGCCAAGCGCGCCAAGAAATTTTCTGATCTCATCGGCGCGGATTTGGCCGTCATGCACAAGAACCGTACGGCGCATCACCAAGCCGAAATCGTGGAAGTCGTCGGTACTATCGAAGGCAAAACCTGCATCATCTTCGACGACATGATTGATACCGGCTCCTCCATGATCCCCGCGAAGCAGGCACTCCTGAAACGCGGCGCTCTCCCTGATGTCTACGCCGCCGTCACGCACCCGATTTTCTCTGGGAAAGCGCACGAAAATCTCACGAAGGCCGCCTTCAAGGAAGTGGTCGTGACCGACAGCATGCCCGTGACAGCAGGTGCATTCCCAGGTCTCACCGTGCTCACCATCGCCCCGATGCTCGCTGAAGTCATCAGACACGTAGAGAGCGGCACCAGCGTCACCGAGATCTACAAGACGTAGATCAGGACGTACGGATGGTCTTCTTTTTCATCGTGGGCTTCTTCGTCGGCAGAACGTTATGAGCTTCATACTGCGCATTCGTGAAGACGATGAAGAGGAGCGGGAAAATGCCAGCCGTGTTGAGGAGCATGAGTGCGATGAACCACCCCGGCATCGTCATCCGAGCGGCGCGCCAGAGAGCGATACTCTTGAGCACGAGTTCCAGAAAAACGATGAGTCCCAGCACCGCGATCATCGGCGCGAACATCTCGGGAGTGAGGTACGGCTCCATCATTGTCGGGTAGTCGTCATAGGGTTGCATGAGAGGAGAGGGAAGGAAGCACTGTTCATGACGTGTAGAAAGCTGTTTTATGACGCCTCCCCTCTTTCGTATTGACCTATCTGCCATGAGTTCGTACCCTTTACGGGCTACCAAGATATTGCCGTCACAGTTGTTCCTTCATCTATCGCCGGTATTACCGTGGGCGAATCCCACATTCCACACTCGTGGGCGATTAGCTCAGTTGGTTAGAGCGCGACACTGATAATGTCGAGGTCGGCTGTTCAAATCAGCCATCGCCCACCACCACTTCAACGACACCGCGAATCCGGAAACAGAAAGCCTTCGTTGCAAATTTCCGCCTGTTCAACATTTGTATACAAAAATGATTTCGGCACAAATCTTTCTGCTTGTACAAGGGAAAAACTTGCCGCGTTCTTGCCAGAATTCTATAAAGAGTTTGCTCTTATTCCTTCCCTACTTTCTGTTATGTGTCAGAAAAACCTTTTGAGCACCGTCGTGTTCGTGCTCGTTATCGTCGGAGCGTTGAACTGGGGCCTTGTTGGCCTAGGTTGGCTCTTCGGTGGTGCGGACTGGAACGTCGTGCACATGCTCCTCGGTTCATGGATGAAGGTCGAGGCTGTCGTGTACGTCCTCGTCGGACTTGCCGGAGTCTACAAGCTCGCTATGTGCAGCAAGTGCTGCACGGGCGGAAGCTGCGGCTCGTCGAAGCCGATGTAATCGGATCGACAAACCGGAAAAGGCCTCCTCGGGGGCCTTTTTCTTTAGTGGAAAAACGTCTCTACGGGTACGGCGATTGGCATTTCTTTTCCGTCACGGACAATGTTCGCGATGCGTCCGCGCGCGACGTCGTAGGTGAAGACGTACGGAATATCGGCGCCCTGTTCGGCAATGAAGACGCCACGGACATGGACGGTCTGGGTCGGTGTATCGGGGACGAGTTCGGTGGTCACTGCCATGAGTACACCCTTGGACGTGAGCATCGTACGAACGATGGCTATGAGCTGTTGTTCGGACCAGTTCGTTGACGGTGCAGAGACGACTGGGGCAGACAGGGCAGGCTGCTCCGTGAGCTCGCCGCGCATGAGGATCGCGAGTTCGGTATCGAGGTCGGTGAGTGCAGCGCCCGAGAGTGTAGTCCGGAGGGTCTGCGCGACCGACGTGAGCGCGCGCTGCCACAGGAGCGACTGATTCGGATACCCGGCCCTAGAAAGCATCTGAGGGAAACCGGTGTAACGCCTGAGTACCGCGACAGCGGCTGTGTTATTCGTGAGCCCCATCGAGAGCGTCGCCTGCTCCCACGCATCAATGTGGACTGCGGCGACAGGCTTACCGAGAGCAGCGACGAGGAGCGGCAAAGCGGATACAAGTTCGGATGCGAGAAATTTATCAGCGGCAATTACTTCAGCGATCCGTACAGACACATCGTCATCGGTCCGGCTTTCTTCCTGTAGCAGACGAACGAGGAGTAGTCGCTCGGCAGTACCCGACGGATCAAGATGTCGGACGAGCTCAAGCGCGTGCGTGAAAACGGCAGGCGTGATGCGACCAGTCTCAAGGATTGCGGCGAGTTCGGAGTGCGGACCTACAGACGGTGATATCGTTTCAGGTAGTAACTTGAGGGCTTGCATGCGCTCGGCATACCAATCCGGCGGAACCGTTGCCGTTGAGATCGTGGACGCAGCGTTGATCGTGAGTTGCGAACCAGGCACGAGGACCATCATCTCCGAAGACGTGATGAGAAGCACCGGTGCCGACAGCGGAACGACAGTCGATGATGTGGTGTCATGCAGAGCAACGTACGACGAAGCGAGCGCTACGACGGTGACATTACCCATCGTGAGCTCCGTGAGACCGGATGACCGTAGGAGAACCTGACCACGAACCAGCTCAATGTGTCGGCCGCTTCGATCCGCATGCAGAGCCGACTGAGTCTCGAGCGTTCCTGTGAGCATCCAACCAACTTCAAAATCCGTCGCCGTCTCAGCGGTCGCGAAACGAACGCCAGAAGCACCGATAACCCCAGCTGCACCGGCGGGCAGGATGGACTCGGTCGCCGCGACAGCCAGCATCAGCAAAACCGCGAGCGGTACAGCCACAAAATGACGGTGTGTTTTGGTATGCATGAAATCTCTCTATTTTAGCAGATTAATGCCGTTTGGGATAGGTCAGAGGTTATAAGCAAGAAGAACCTACCCCCTACCCCCTACCCGCTACCCACTACTCGCTACCCGCTACCCACTATCCCCTATCACCTATAACCTATCACCTGCATGCGTATTCTCGGTGTCGATCCCGGCCTTTCCACCGCTGGCGTGGGGCTCATCGAAATCGATGCCAAAGGGCTTCCTAAGGCCTTGGACTGGCTGACGATCACGACTTCCCCAGCTCTCCCTCTCGCCGACCGACTGCTGGAGCTCGCGACCGATTTGGAAGGGTTCCTCAAGGATGCCAAGCCCGATATCGCAGTCGTGGAGGAACTGTTCTTCGCCACAAACAAGCGCACGGCCATGGACGTATCGCAGGCTCGTGGCGTCATTCTGGTGACGCTCAAGAAAGCAGGTATCGAGGTACGAAGCGCTACTCCGCTCCAACTCAAGACCGCCATCAGCGGTGATGGGCAAGCGGACAAAAAACAAATGCAGGCGATGGTGAAACGAATTCTACGTCTCACCGAGATACCGGAACCTGCCGATGCCGCAGACGCACTGGCACTCGCGCTCTACGGCTCGTACACGCTTCAGCGCAGCGGCATTACTTCTCCGTCCCGCACGGTCCAGACCGCAAGATCGTCTGTCTGAGCTACCGGATGCGTCGAGGTGATGATCACTTGGTGATCTTCAAGATGTGTCAGAAGCGCCTGCTGATGATCTTCATCGAGCTCTGAGAGAACATCATCGAGGAGGATCACAGGGCGTTCTCTACGAACCGTCTTGAACAGTGCAGCATTCACGAAGAGAAGCGCGAGCAGAATGGACCGTTGCTGACCACGGGACGCAATAGCCGCGATGTCTCTGCTGTCGTCTTCGATGCTCCAGTCATCGCGATGCGGACCGACGGTCGTCGTCTGCAAGATGACATCCCGAGAACGGTATTTCTGCAGTACCTCGAGAAGCGCAGTCTTGGGGTCCTGCTCGCTGCTACCGGTGAATGCGGGAACCACTCGTATACCGGTACGTTTTTCGGCGAGTCTCTCCAGTTCCGCCGGGAGCAGTTCTCCGATAGTCGAAAGTGCGTCGCTCCTCCGGCTCACGATGCCGCTGCCTGCGGTTGCGAGTTCGGTATCCCAAACGTCGAGCTCGCTCTCCTTGGCTTCCCCCTGCGCAATACGCTTCAAGAGCGCGTTTCGTTGCTTCAGGACCCGTTCGTACTCTAGGCGCATCGCGGCGTAGTCGGGCCGAAGCTGCGAGAGAAGCGAGTCTAAGAAATTGCGTCTGCCAGACGGTGATCCGGTGAAGAGATCTAAGTCCTGCGGCAGAAAAATGATCGTCGGAAGAACCCCGATGAACGAGAGAAGCGGCGCCTTGATGTCCTTGATAAAGTACGCCGATGCTCGCCTCGGTGATGTCTGAAAAACTGACTCAACCGAACTAGCTTCGCCATCATCAGCCACGATCTCGGCGCGGATCTTATAAAATATCCCACCGAAGCGTACGAGATTCTGTAGATCGGCCTTCAGACAGGACCGTCCTTGCGAGAGGACCGACACCGCTTCCACGATGTTGGTTTTGCCGCTGCCATTGTCGCCACAGAAAAACTGGCGCCCTTTGTCATCAAACGAAAGAACGAGAGAGTCGTAGGAGCGGAAATGTTCGAGGGTTAAAGCTGAGATGCGCACACAAAGAGATTACATTGATCCTGCGCCCTCGGCATCCAAGCTTGTTTCGAAATCCTGAAGTACCTCATGAATAACGTTCAGATACGCCTCCCGCGTGATGTACTGCGGCAACTGCTCAGGAAGCACCCACACATACGAATCCACTTCTTTGGCGTCCACCTTCACTTGGGCGTCCTTCGTCGCGCGGATGACGACGAAACACAGTTTCTGACCGGCGTTCACAGGATTATGGCGCCTCACGAATTCGGGCGGGAAATCGTAGCAATACTTGCACGGACTCACGTGAGCAACAGCGTCGTAGGACAGACCGGCTTCCTCCATGAGCTCCCGCAATGCTGCTTGTTCAGATGACTCCCCCGCTTCAATACCGCCCTGCGGCAGCTGCCACGCATCATGCTTGCGTGGTTTATGGACGAGCAAAATGGAATGCAACGGTGTGCAGCCGTCGGGAGCGCACACGGTAGAGGGCTTGAGGACGAGGGCGGCAACTGCTTGGCGATACTGCTTCATGCGAGAGACGATACGCCTGAGAGGTGAAAATCCAAATTCAAGATTCCAACATTCATACGCAAAAAAAGCCTCTTGGAATTTGATTATTGCATCTTCAGCATCAGCTGCTGTGCTTCTCTTCTTTCAGCTTAATGTTCTGCCTTGAACCGTGCTTATTGCCTGGAATTGTGCAGACCCAGCAAAACTTCTTCAGCTTCCTGAAATCAGCCTTCTTGGACTTCAGCACACGGAACGAACCGATCCGCGTGTTGCAGGTTTCACAGTAGCCGGCGTAAACAGTGGCCTTACCTCTTGGCATAGCTGGGGCAGTTTACGTTGAGGCCCCGAGCAGTGCAAGACCAATAAAGACGATGGAGAAGGACCCCAGCTTCACTATGAGACTCCGCCTGCTAAAGAGCTCTTTGGCCGCGAGGGACGGGATGAACAAGGCGAGCAGTCCGGCGAGAAAGACGACGAAGAACGGCTGGATATTGCCGACGACCGAAATAAGCGACACCTGTCCCAAGCGATATGCAGACGCGAGAAGGAATTCGGCAACGAAGAAGCAGGAGATGACCGCTGCGCTGAGAACAAAAAATGTCGGACTGCATGTCGGCAAGGTCTGAAAAATTTTTCTGCGCTGTGACGGGATGAGCAGGGGCCCGAAAAATGCGAGACCGTCTCGACCAAGTAGCATCCAGAAGATAAAAGGAATCGTTTGCACCCCATCCATGAATACCACTTTCCGCATGATATTGACCGGCGCAAAGCAGAGTGCGAGCAGCCCAAGAAGATAGAGTGACTTTCGGAACGTCACCTGACGGGTGAAGAACGAGAGAAGACAGACGCCGATGAGCACGAGCGAGGCACCTATACCCTGCACGGCGTTCCATGATTCATGAAAAAACAGAAACCCGACAATGCTCACATACACAGTCTGGATCGCCCACGCGGCATTGAGAACTGAGACGTCGAGGCGGTCGAGGATCCAGAAGAAGAGAAGATCGCCTCCATAGGCGATGACTCCCACAACCATAATTCCAAATGCCCACGATGTGCGGACATCGTAGAACAGAGCGATGATCAGGAGAAAAATCATGCTCACGAACGTCTGCACCCAGATGAGGAATACCGGACTCTTGTGAAATCGCGCCACGAGAGTCGAGCAACCTACGTTACTAAGCGAATACCCAAGCGCCGATAAGATGGTCAGAGGAAACCACACTTAGGTGATAGGTTAGAGGTTACAGGTTATAGAAAAAGTGTACCCCTATAACCTATCACCTATCCCCTATTACCTGTTACTTTCCCGACTGCAAATAGTTGAACGCGCTATTCGCCGCAACCGTCGCTTCGCCGGCGGCCGTCGTGAACTGTGCGAAGTGGTTACTGGCACTCGTAAGGTCACCGGCTCCGAAGACGCCGGGTACAGACGCACGTTGCGCTTCATCGACTTTGAGGAATCCGAGTGCATCGATCTCGCAGCCCAGCTTCTTCGGCAGTTCGATCGCCGGATTGGAACCGATCTCAATAAAGACACCATCGACGGCAAGCGTGTCAGAACCACCTGTGGTGAGCCCCGTCGAACCATTCCATGGCTGATCAAGCTTGATACCCGTCACTTTTTTATCACCAAGAATTTCGAGGACATTGCGCTCCAAGACAAATTCGACGTTCTTTTTTTCTTTCACTTTTTCTACCCAAAACGGTTCAGCACGGAATGAACTTTTCCGGTGCACGAGATACACCTTGGCCGCCACTTGTGCCGCGATGGCTGCTCCTTCCACGGCGCTGTCCCCTCCTCCGATGACCGCAACGGTTTTGTTTTTATAGAAGAACGCGTCGCACGTCGCGCAGTACGTCACCCCTTTACCCGCGAATTCGGTCTCACCCGGAATACCGAGATGGCGCTTATTCGAGCCCGTCGCGAAGATAATTGTTTTGCCATCAACTGATTCGTTGCCTTCCATGAGCACTCGGAAACCGCCGCCTGTGGTGAGCCCCGTCGAATCATCGATTTTCATGACGTCTTTCACGTAGGCGATCTTGAGCGTCACCTGATCCTTGAAGCTCTCGGCGTGCGCCTTGAACTTGTCCATAAGCTCGGGTCCACGGATCTCGATCTCACCAGGCCAGTTCCCCACTTCGGCCGCGGTGTTGCCCATACCCCCAGCTTCGGCGCCGACAAGAAATGTGTTGAGCTTGTATCGTGCATTGTAGATGGCTGCGGTATAGCCCGCGATGCCGAGGCCGATGATGATGACGTCGTACATGGTAGGATCTTGCCTGAGATTTCGCATTGAACCAAACAATGACGGAGACTTGCAATTTATCAGTATTATTGCTTAAATACGTTTACATGTCGGATTCACAAGAAAAGCATCGTGGGCATCAACGAGGACAGGTGCCTCGGGACGAAGAGGCCATGCTTGATGAACTTGTTTCTTGCGTCGAACATACACAGAGTATTCAGGCGTTATGCGATACGTATGGTATCGACTCCATAGCTTTGTCAGTAAGAGAAAACTTGCTCATTGCGGTTATGGATGGAGTTCCAGCGAGTGGCCAGAACACGCCTGCGCCTTGCTTTCTGATTTCCACAAACCTCGAAGAGGATCTCGATGACACAATGCATGGTCTCAGAGACCAGCTTGAAAGATTTTTGACAGACATTGTCGGTGTTGAATTTTTGACGAAAGACGGCGCTGTTGATCTAACGCCGCTGCGCCAATTGGATCCTGCGGGAAAGGAGAGCGTTCGATTTCGGGTGCCTGAAAGTATGACTTCATGACATCATGAAGCCCTTTCTCCCACTTTGAACATGTCGACCCCCAAAAAAAAGCTCGCGTAAGCCATCCAGCCTGTCCGAACTGCTCCAGTGTGCACACCAAGAGGAAAGGTTCACGAAATGGTCTGAAACGTCATCTCTGCTGCGATTGCGAGAAAAGTTTCAGCATCGATCATCGTCGCAGGCCGGCACCATTGCTCTCGTTACACCTGAAGGGTGCGAGCACTCGGACACTCGCTGGAAGGATCGGCAAAGGAACGGATGCTGCCTACAATCGAATTGTCGCAGAGCTTGATTCTCTTCCGCACAACAATGAGATCACACTCTCGTACTGCAATCCCAAGCGTTTCTGCGGCTTCCTTGTCGTGGACGGAAAGTTCGTGGCGGTGAAAGGCTACGATCGGAAGATTCCTTTCATCTACGGCATCGATTACCTCACGCATGATATTCCGATCTGCATGCTTGCTCTGAGCGAGAATTACCAAGCCCTCGTACAATTCTTCACCAAGCTCAAGAACACCGGATATGAATTGCTAACGCTCATCTGCGATGACAACGAATCCATCCGTATGGCGGCGAAATATGTGTACCCAGGTTGCATCGTCCAACTCTGCCATGTGCATTTCCTCGAAAACATCAGAAGAGCCCTTAAAGTTCGTAGTGAAGAGACCTACAGGGCTTTCATGAACGATCTCGAAGAGAAGATTTTCGATCTTCCCTTCCTCGGTCAGGCGAATCTCGAGCGTCACATTCGCTGGCGTGCTCCTCGTCATTACGATGATCCGATGAAGATCGCAACGCTGCAGCATATCTTCGAGTACAGCGATCTTTTGACCGCTCACGTTAAAGCAGAACAGCTCTTTCACGGTCGCTGTCCAAAAACAACAAATCTCATCGAAAGCTACAACAAACAGCTCAACGGAAGACTGAAAACGATCCAAGGATTCCAGAGCTTCCAATCTGCGCAGCGCTGGCTCTCCGCATGGATTCTTCAACGAAGACTGACACCTTTCACCGACTGCAGAGGGAAGTTCCGGAAGCTCAATGGCACCTGCTCAATGGAACAAACCAGAATGAAGAAATTCAAACTTCCGAAACTCTTTTAAAAAAAGGCACCCGAAACCGAACGGCACCGCGGGAAAGGTCTGTCATTTCGTAAATAACAAATATAAGGGAGAAAGAGCCCTCCTCTACGACTACCACTGTAGAATGTACCCTCCATTTACGAAAAGAAAAAATGCTGACACGACGGATGTCGAGCGATCGAAAGCCCTTAAAAAATGGATTGAAAAAAGAAAAGAGTTACGTGACGAGCTGCTGGGAGAGTGCATAGTCGCTTTCTGGTGGGAGAAAGAAAAAGTACACATCATCACAGAAATCGAGGAGGGTGATGAGTATTGTTCGTACCAAGAATTGCAATTGATCGTACTGCGCGATGAAATTGCTCGTATTCTCACGAACCACGGCATGCAGGAACATATGACGATACTGGAAACAGACGATGATGATCGGATTGGGAATGAATTGGAGGATGGATACGGGAACGACGATGAGGAGAAAGAAATTGTGACCACTCAATCATTCCGCGGACAGACTCCCATCCTCACTACAGACTGTAATGGGCGACTGCTCTCCGACAATGAAGCAGAAATGCTGATAGAAGGTCTCAAGAGAGAACTAGAAGAATACGGCCCTCTGGCCATACTGATCGAAGAGTGCAATGGGAATCACGAGGAAGATGAGGAAGCACCGTGGGACAGATCCGGCGACGAACTCACGTGGGAAGTCCGCCGTTTTCAACGCTTGCCCAGTGCCTAAAAACACGTCACGAGTGCATCACCTGAAAGATCCACCCGAAGAGTCTCCTCGCACCCTCCACAAGCCTCGGGCCTGGGCGATTCAGAAGTGAGTCATCGATAACAAACAGATGATTC
>JAGORY010000070.1 GCA_018062585.1 Candidatus Peribacteraceae bacterium
CAGCCGCAGCTCTCACACTCGAGGAAGCTTCAAGCCTCCTCGCCTCCGCACTGCTGCGTATGACGGTGGTGCAGGACCTGATGACCCCGCAGGCAGCGGAAGAACATGCGTCATCACTCCGTAACGCCATTGCCTCGGATCTCCTCGGCACCGAGATCGATTGGACGAATGAGAGAGTCCTCGCACTCACACCTTTCACCCGTGAGATGCTCATTCATTTCCTCGCAACAGTTGTGGAGCGTCGCCTTGTCACCACGCCGACCACGACCGTGCGTCAAACTTCCCTCGGAGAGTATTGGTGGGAGAGGGTACGGTAGGGGTTGCTATTGTTTCAGAAGAGCGCCAACCGCCACCTCGCATGCGGTGCGTACGTGGTCACTTCGAATAAGAGAGCATTCATCAATATCTCGATCTCTTCTCGCAACCAATTCAAGGCATTGATCATGGAGAGGTACAGAGTCATTGAATTCGTCACAATTTGATGTTTTTTCCACATAGAGAAATTTTGCCATCTGACAGCAACGTACGGACACAGAATCTTCTCGTGCTCCGCATTCAGGCATAACCGCATCTCCGATTTTCTGAGCATTTTGTCCAAAATCGAACCAGCACATTCGTGCATTTGGCTCTTCTGCCGCACCCAAGCAACTCCATCCATAACTGCTCGGCATGAGCAGCTCACAGGCTGAGGGGTCCTTTGTGAGTTCGGCAAATATCCGAATACAGACTCTTCGCTTCTCTCCCGTCGGAGGTGCGAAGAGTCCGTAGCTGATCAATCGTCGACACTCATTCACATCATTTTGCTCCACCGCCCCTTCCGCCATTTCCGTAGCAGTCGGATTCACCCAATATCCGAAAGCACTCAGTAATAAAGGAATGCCAACGACCACAATTGCCACAAGAAGGATAAACCCAATGACGAGTGTAATCAGCAGCCGTCCCATGCGTGCAAACATCGATATCATAAGAATAAGGAAACGTTAACGGATTATTTCATCCAACGGAAGGATGTGATCAATATCTTCGGTCATCATTCCTTCTTGTCTGGATATGATCCTTCGCAGGATCGCGTCATCGTAATCGTTGCCGTATAGATCCGTTCTTTCACGCGCATCCACGGTGATGATGCCTTCATAGACATCTCGATACTGATTTTTTTTCAGTGACTCGAATTGCTGATTTTGGTGAGTCATGAGTTGGCTGAGCAGCAAAGAAGTGGGGAGTTGCTGGGCATGATTTCTCCCTGCTGCAAGAAGATTGGCAAAAGTAGAAACGGGCAGCGCATGTTCCGTCGATGGTCTCAGTGTGCTCGGAGAATCGACTTGAAAAGCGGTATCCGCCGTTCCTGCAAGACTATTGCTCCCGGCAGCGAGACTTCCTTCAATGACGGTTGCATTCCTCGAGACTTTGCCAAAATCCATATCTCCAACTTTGAAGCCACTAAGCAAGGGGACATTGCCGGCAGGATCAAGTCCGACAAAAGCATTGATGGTTGCATCATTTTTCAGTTCCATCACTTTGTTAGCCATGGCATATCCGACATACGTTCCATGACTGTGACCCGCAAAATTGATATGTGAGGGATCGAAACCCATGCCGATCAATCTCGCGGCGACCCACTCGCCGACACTCTTCGTCCACGGTGCATCCGTACCGAGGAACAGAATTGAATCCGCAGCGTCTTCCCAATCGATAGTGACAACTTGCATGCTGGACAATCTCAATTCTCTAGCCACTCTTTCCATGCCTCCTTTTTCGCTGTCGTTCATTCCATGAACCACGACCCACACGGGCTTCGTCGGATCAAGCTTATTAACTCCACCATTTTTTGGATCAAGATTGTAATTCGTTTTCCGCTTCAATTCATTGTTTTCATCTGCAGCAAACTCCGCCACCCTCATACTCACCGGCATCGTTTTGTCATTTCCTTCCAAGCTGATTCTCCCCACAATCTCCGCAGAATTAAAATGCTTGATCTCCATACTCAGCGGCGCCGTGAAGTTCGTGGCACTCACCACTTTTCCATTGATAATTTTTCCGTAGTGCTCCGTACTGTCTTGTACCGTCATGGTGTACTGCACACCCGCAAGAAGTTTGATGCTGATGCTTTCTCCGGTTTGCCCCGCTTTCTTGGAGCTGTACCCCTCGCTCGGCAAACCTTTTCCTTGGATTGTGAGCGTGAGATCGCGGCCCTTGACTGATGGAGTCCAAAAATTGACCATCGAATCTTGCTCTGGCGTGAAGGTCACATAACGCGAGGACCCTGGTTCCATTGAAAGATTCAGATCGCCGACCAGCTCATCCACGCTTCCAAGATCTCCTCCTCTTCCGAGTAAGGCTTTTTGCGTGATGCTGAGAGCGCTGTCCGTTATCGGCCCCATTACAACGCGCACATCGATCCACGCGAAGAGGTTGTCCCTCTCCTCCATCAACCCCTCATTCGCCCTCTCCCACGCAGCTCCGTGGAGCATTGACTCGACTCGCTCTTTTTCTAGCACGGCACGAACGGACTCTGACGCTCTCGCGCTGGGTGTCGCCATGACGACGCTGATCGCCGCGTTGTGGGCGGAGATCGCTTCATTGAATCGTGCTTGTTCGGTTGCGATGCGGGTGGCATCACCACTCTCCTTCGCGCTCGTGAGTGCTCGCATTGCGAGGCGTAAAATGTGTTCCGTCTCCGCCGGATCTGGCATCCGCGACGTGTCCGTATTCGAGGCAATGATCTGCTCTTTCATCACCGTGGGGCTGCCCATCGTCGGTGCGGGTTCTCCGAGACTTGCGAAGTACGCTGCGGTCTCGGTCTGAGCGCGCTCCATCGCAGTCGTCCAGTTCTTCATGAAATCCAGAAACTTCACCCGATTGTCCTCTGCAGACATTACGCCGCCTGGCGCACCCACTGTGCGACCGTGTTCAGCCAGAATCCTGCCGTCATCACCGACGACGACAAATCGTACGAAGCTGCGACCCTGACTATCCGTCATCGGTGTGAACGGTGTAACGAGCGAGCGACTCTCGCCGCCTGCGAGGGTGCCGTTATAGCTGTACTGCATCGTGTCCCAGCCGCTCGTGCCCGTGTTTCCCGAGTACACCTTCACGGTGAATCCGGCTGCTGCAGCGCCCGCATTCGTGATCTGCGCCTGCGCCTTGAGCGGACCGACTGCGACCGGCGACGCTGTGTTGTATCGCAACGATGCACCACTGTGCCATCCGGCACTGGGGCCTTCGTTCACGGTCATCAGGCGGATGTCATCAAAACTAATCCGCGCTTCGGGCACTGGGAGCGCCTCCGCCATCGATGGCCCCGCTTTCGTGAGCACCTCGTAATCGTAATTCTGGCCGACTGGCATGGACGGGCTGTACCCAGTTCCGTTTTTCACGCTGACGCCGATCTGCAGCTGCTGGCCGGTGGGGAACACTGTGATCGAATTTCCATGAATGGCGTAGAACTGCGGTGGTAGAGCACGGATCTGACCTGAAGCGTCCACGTAACTCATGCCGCTGATTTCCGGTGCGCCGCCGAAGATCTTGAGACTGTAGACGTTGTACGCGTTTGGGTCGTAACTCACTTTCGTGACCCCGCCGAATCCTCCGTAAGGGAAGGGGAATGTCGTGAGCTGTGGCAGGGCCATCGTGGCGTAGAGCGCGTTCGTCGTCACCGAGAGCGGCGAGGCTTCTTGGGTTTGCGCCAGATCCATCGTCACCGAGATATCACTCACCGACACTGGATGACTGCCTTCGCCCCGCTTCACCTCGGCCACGATTTCGGCTTGTCTGTGGTAGAGATCCTTCCGGACACTTACGAAGTAGCGGTACTGCGGTCCTGGATCCTGCCATGAGTACAGGTTGGGGGATCGGTACGTGCGGAGGTACTCCTGATACGCCTTGGCCTCCGTACTCAGGACGTCCGTCACGTTCTGCATCACAACACCGGTGATGCCGGACTCGTTCTCGTACGTCACGAGGTCCCCGGACGTCACTGTCTGCTCCTCCACGACGCCGGAATCACGGAGGAACGACACGCGAACTTGGTCCGTTGGCAGTGACGATGTCACCGTGAAGCTTGCGCGCAGAACGGGAGAGGAGAGAGATCCAAAGTCCAATGCCAGCGCTCGTCCGGTTTCCGTGACGACTCCCATGCCCTCCACGGTTTGTGACGTCTGCTGCAGTGCGCTGATTGAGGAGCCCTTGAGGCCGTGCACCGAGATCGTGCCGCCGAGATCTGGGACCGCGAACGTATCGATGATGCTGGACGTATCGTTTCGGATGCGGTTCGGAGAGAGCAAGTCGATCCGTGAGGCAATGAGTTGCAGCTCCTCCGTGCTCTGCCGAAGTACCGCTTGCATGCTCGGCGACAGGCTCGCGAAGCCCTCCGCGAAGACCTGTTTCTCTACGGAAACGTACTCCTCAATGGACGTCAGCAGCGTGCTCGCCATCTGTTGCAGACTGTCCGTGTCCACACTTCCTTCCATCGCCACCACCTCTTTTGCCGCTTGTCGCAGGGCCGCAGCTCGCTCCGTCAGTGCTGAGACGCGGTTCTTTTTTCCGTCCAGACTCCAAGACTGCGAGAGTGTGTCAATATCCGAGAGCAACGTATTCTCTGTCATGACTGCATCTGTTCCGCCCACAGCCACCTCCACCTCCCGCGTCACCGTCACTTCCACGGTCAATGATTTTACACTCAGCTTTCCGCTGTTCTGGCCACCGTCAAATAATTTTATGCTGCGACCGCCGAGGTCCACCGTTGGTGCGAGCGGCCAACCAAGCATCTTTCCGTTTTCGTAGATGTAATCCCTCTCGTCCT
>JAGORY010000071.1 GCA_018062585.1 Candidatus Peribacteraceae bacterium
GGATTCCTGTGGATTATCCATCGCCTCCGGATGCATCTTGCAGATAATGACGCGCCGCTGGAAGAAAGTGCCAATCTCGCCGACTCGCTGTCGTACCACATGGTTCAGCACCTGAGTACCAAAGACACCGTAACACCGACGACATTCCTAGAAGCAGCCACCGAAAGCTGGCGCGGTCTCTTCGTTCTCCGGCAGATCGGCCTAGAGAGAAGCGATATCCTAAAGGCTTGGAACGAGCACCCTGAACATGTGAGCCTAGAAACCTGCCTCCGGTGGGGACTTGATGCAAGACAAGAACTGAAGATTCCGCGACTGGATTCCACTGCGACGATCTATGCGTATTTCAAGAATGTCGCAGGTCTCCAAGCACTCCTGAATGCCGCTGACGTATCCTTGGACGATGTCAAAGCAATACTGAAAGCAGAGGCATTTCATTTTTATCTTACGGAACGTCACCGCCACGCGTGGAGTCCGGATGCAATTGTTCGCATTATGGGTGCAATTGGAAAGTCCTGGGTCGTTGGGTACAACACCGAACTCGAACGTCTTACAACGAGCATTTCGAGGACGGCCTTGAGCAGAGCTTCGGACACGGTCATCCACAGCGAAAGCGTCCATGACATCCTGCAGTCGCTCATCGGCGGCAGTCGCAAGAACGTGCTGCTCATCGGCAAGCCCGGCAGCGGCAGAAGGACAATGGCGAGAAACGTCGCTGCTGCACTCAGAAAACATGAGCTGGAACGTGGATTTGGATTCACGGAAGTTCTTCAATTGAAGACAACCGAAGTACTCTCCGGTGCCGCTCGCGGTGATACGGAAATGCTCAATGCCCTGAAGAAAGCGGTAGAAAGTGGATCATTCGTCATTGTCATCGATGACTTACCACTCCTCATGGAAGGGTCGGATGCGCGGCTCAAGGACGTTCTCCGCATGCTTCTGGAAGCCAAAAACCTGCGCACGATCGGCATCATGGAAACCGCCGATTACCACGCCAGAATGAAGAGCGACCCGGCACTCGACGTGCTATTCCAGAAAATCCAAGTCCCCGACGCCACCGACGAGGAGACAATGCATGTCATGCTCGAAGAGTATTTCCTCATGGAACGGAAGCGTTCAGTCGGCATTACGTACAAGGCACTCAAATCAATCCTCGATCTCTCGAAGCGTTTCCTCGGCCGCGAGGCACTGCCCGGCAAAGCGGTGGACATCCTCCGTGAAGCAGTCGCTCGTGCTCGCGCCGCCGGAGACCAGACGGTCACCGAAGCACACATCCGCGAAGTCGTGTCGGTGCAGGCCCGAGTGGATGTGAGGCAGCTCAGCGAAAGCGAGAAGATGAAACTCCTGACGCTCGAGTCGCGCCTCAAATCCCACATCATCGGGCAGAGCCACGCACTCGCGAGCATCACTGCCGCTCTCAAGCGAGCCAGACTCGACCTCGGAACGCGCCGCAGACCGATGGGAACATTCCTCTTTCTCGGTACTACCGGCGTCGGCAAGACCGAAACCGCGAAAGCGCTGGCGCAGGAATATTTTGGCTCGGCCGACAGCTTCATCCGCGTCGACATGAACGAATACAGTGACGAAGCCTCGATCCCGGAGCTTATCGGCGGACGGACAACCTCGGGCTTCTCGGAGGGCTACCTCACGAAGAAAATCCAGGACCGTCCCTTCTCGATCCTGCTCCTCGATGAAGTGGAGAAAGCCCACACCAAGGTTCTGCACCTGTTCCTGCAGATTCTCGACGAAGGCACCTTGATCGACGGCAACGGGGTCACGACTGATTTCCGTAACTGCATCATCATCGCGACGTCGAATGCCGGCGGCCGCTACTTCGCCTCACACCCTGCTCCGCCGGAGGAAAACGGCAAAATGAAATACAAGTCCGATGTCATGGAATACATCATCCAGGAAAAAACATTCTCACCCGAATTCATGAACCGTTTCGACGAAGTCATGGTCTTCGAACCACCATCCATGAAAGACGTAGAAAAAATCGCGATCCTCATGCTCGATGACCTGATCCGCGATATGGCAGAAAAACGCGGCATCAACGTCTCGGTGGAAGCCGGAGTTATTACGCTGCTTGCCGAGCGGGGCTACAACCCAGAATTCGGATCACGCGAACTCCGCCGCGTCATCATGCAGCACATCGAAACATACCTCGCCGATTATCTGCTCAGTCACGAGGTGAAACGGGGTCAGGAGATCGTGATTCGTGTTGAGGATATCCGATAGTCCGAAACTTCTTCTCGAGCCACGCATTAAGGGACGATTTCTCCCACAGAGCACGGAGCTTTTTCGGTATCAGGAAGCCAAAACCCAAAAGTTCCAAGCCGATGAGTCCGACCCAGGCACCGGGCGTCAAAGGCGTCACGAGAGCAAAGATACCCACGACGACGAGAATAATGCCGACGGTGATGCGGAGGATACGAAGCATGAACACGAACGAGTGGTTAGTGATGAGTGGTTAGAAGTTAGTGGAGTTGCTGTACTAGCCACTACCCACTGACCCCTACTCACTTTTATTATTTCCACCCCTTCACCTTCAGCGCCTCACTCGCGGCGTCTTGCTCGGCCTTCTGTTTGGTGGAACCTTTGCCGACTGCAATCTTCTCCTCGCCGATGGAGACGGCGCACGTGAACTGTTTTTTGTGATCAGGACCAGACTCGTCGATCGTCTCATACGTCGGCGTGATGCCGGTTTTCTCCTGCGCCATCTCCTGGAAGCGGCTCTTTTGGTCCTTGTGCTTACCCTTGGCGATGAGCGCCTTGAGGTGTGTCAGGATGAACGTGTTGATGAACGTGTGGGAAACCTCCAAGCCTTGATCCAGATACACCGCCCCGATGAAGGCTTCAAGCGCGTTTGCGAGCGTCGACTCTTTACTGCGTCCTCCACTTGCTTCTTCGCCGCGGCTCAAGAAAAGATAGTCGCCGAGCTTCAGTTCTTTTGCGATTTCGTAGAGATGATTTCCTTGGACGAGCGCGGACCTCCAGCTCGTGAGCTCGCCTTCGGGACGGTCGGTGAGCTGATACAGATATTCGGTTGTGATGAGCTGGAGTACGGCGTCACCGAGAAATTCCAGCCGTTCGTTGTGGCCGTTCTTCGCGCGTTCGTGGATCGCACTTCGGTGCGTGAGCGCCATGTACAGAAGATCCTTGTTCTTGAACCGTACACCGGTGATCTGTTCAAGGCCGGTGAGAGACGTTGGGTTGGACAGTGGGAAGGGGAAAGACTGGGTATGGTTGGTAGGGAAGGCAGGTCGGTACTGCTATCTCCCTAGGGAAATTATATACCTCTTTTCATCACCTATCCTACCTACCGTACCTCTCTTACCCTTTCTTCCTGTGCGCCAGCGCATTCAACACTCCATTCACGAACTTAGCACTCTCCTCGGTACCGTACTCTTTAGCGACTTCGATAGCTTCGTTCATAACGACCGCTGGAGGAACGTCCGCGGCGTGGAGAAGCTCATAGGCACCGATGAGCAGGATGCAGCGGGTGATACTGTCCATGCGCTCCCACGGCCACTGAGGTGCATGGGCTTGGATCGCTTCCTGCACGACCTTTAGGTCAGCAAGGACGCCCGTGACAAGCGTACGGCTGAAGTCTGTATCCACAGCAGAGGGGCCACCCAGTTCTGCGATGTTGCGGGCGAGTGATGCGTCGGCGTCGGAGTTGCGGGCTTGCACCTCAAATACCGTCTGCATGGCACACACCCGAGCGAGACGGCGACGAGAAGGCATATGAAGGAGTGTAAAGTGAAAAGTGTAAAGTGAAAAGTGACAGAGGCTATGAGACGAAAAACGATGTATACGTTTTTCACTCTTCACTTTTCATTTTTCACTTCGTTCAGGCTTTGATCCTCGTGATCTTCTTCAAGGCTTTGCCGCTCTTGTTCTTCTTGATCATCGGTCCGGCGTACGGAGATGCTGCGAAGTCGGTGAGCCTCTTCACTTCCAGATTCAGGTACACGGAGTGCCTGCGACGGCCTCGGTCCTTACTTAACCGCTTCTTCGGTGTAGGTTTCTTCGACATGGAAACAGGGGGAATTGGCTTCCGTTACGGGAGCTGGGGCATTCTCGGGCATTCTAGCAACATTGTCAACGCAGGTTAATCCCGCCTTCCTCCCGCTGTCATGAAGCGCAGGATGAAGAGGAACAGGTTGAAAATGTCGAGATAGATCGCGATAGCTATCAGAAACGGCGAATCGAGATTTGACCTGCGCTGCAGGCGCTGAATATCAACCGCAAGAAAAATAGAGAAAACGACGATACCAATGCCGGAGACGACCTGCTCTATGAGCTGTCCGCGAAGCGACGGAAAGAAAATCTGCAGAAGTCCGAAACCGATGAGACCGAGCAAGGCCTGCAGGAGAAAACGTCCGAACATACCACCGAGGTCCGTCTTCGTGATCGTCGCGAGCAGCGCAGATGACAATGTCATGAGGCCTGTTGCGATGAGCGCATTCATGAGAATGGTTGCGCCATTGGCGTACCCCACGAGCACGCTGATGATAACCGGCGTCAGCGTGAGCCCCGCGAGAAACGGAAGCGACACGAAGAGAAAGTAATTGAGGGGTGTCGAATGCGTCCACGACGGAGCGGTCCAGACGATGGCAAGCTGCAGAAGAAACAGGACCATGATGACCCCGGTATTCATGAATGACAGCGCCACGGTGGCTCCGGCTGCGCAGCCGAGAACCGTGAAGGCAAAGGCCAGAAACAGTAGTAGATAGACCTGCGAGAGGCTCCTGCTTGCGATAGGACCG
>JAGORY010000016.1 GCA_018062585.1 Candidatus Peribacteraceae bacterium
GACGTGATCGACGGCAAGGTACACGACTCCGGCGATGGCCATACCGGCGCAGGCACCAAGAAGCTGTTTTGCAGTGTGGGATGTGAGTATGTTTGTCATCTCACTATTATACAGTAAAAGGTCTTTTCGTTCAATCACCCACCCCATGCACTTGAATATCCTCTACAGGCCGTGAAAGAGCGAAAATCGTGTGGAAGCCAGCGCCATATGCTAGGACGGCTGCAAAGAGTGCGCCGAGTATGAGTGCCAGAATGCTCATCGGAAGGCCGACGATGAATGGCGCAGTGAGGAACAGCACTGCACCAAGTACGAGCGAGAACAGAATCCATCGCACGATCTGATGACGAGGGAGTGACACCGGCATAGACCTCAGTGCGAGTGGCAGAAGTGTGACCGCAAGGAAGAGATGCACGACCGTCGCAGTTCGGATGGCACCGATGAAACCGAGGGACGGAATCCACGTAAAGTTGAGCGTGAGTGAAATCGCGACCGCGATCATCATGCACAGCACGAGCGGCTTCCATTCGTGTCTCGCAAGTAAGGTGTAGAAACTGAAGAGCACGATGCCATTGAGGAACATAGGCACGGAGAGCAGTGAGAGCGCAGTGTCTGATCCAACTTGGGTCGCCGATTCCAGATACGCAGGGGTTGTGAGGAGACTCATGATCGGCGTTGCCCAGAAGTACGCAAACAGTGACGACGCAGAGCCGAAGACGAGCACGAGCAGAAGTGTTTTTCCAAGTAGCCTGTCGGTGGGCTCCCCTTTTGCGGAGCGCTCACTCAGGATCGGCAACGTGGAGTTGAGAAGGAAAGTGGGGATGAGATACGTCATCTCCGTAACACGGGACGAGAAGCCGTAGACCGCATTCTGCAGCCGAAAATCGTCTCGGAGAATCGCGATCATTGTGAGATCGAACTGGCGGTAGAGAGCGATGCAGAGAAATGCAACGCCGTACGGTGCGGATGCCTTGAGGAGGCGAGTCAGAAGTTCAGGATCAAACGTCGGCCTGACTCGCATGAGCCTGAGCGCGAAAAAACTGGAGAGTATGAAGAGAAAGATCGCACCGATCGCACCGACGCCGAGGAACCATTCGTACACACGGACATCCGTACTGAGCCGCACGCCCGAAAGAATGATGAGCAGCATGAGTCCGGCCGTGAGAACGCGTTGCAAAACTTCGGCAATGAAGACGTACTGCATCGTGAACGTAATCTGAAAAACAGTCCGGAGGACGCCCGCAAGCAGCGTGAAGAACGGCACGAACGCCGCGATCGTAATGCCGATCGGAAGCGGCGTACCGGTCCATGCCGGAACAAACCACGCGATAGCGACGGCGGAGCCGAGAGATAACACAACGATGACCGAACGAAGCACGAGAAGTCCGCCCAACACTTTTTCTTTGTCTTTGGCGGCACTCACTTCACGGACCGAGACGGCGTACAGCCCGAAGTCGGCGAGAATCGCGAAGAGCTGTAGGTAGCCGTACGCGGAGTTATAGGCACCGGCGAGTTCCTTGCTGAGGCCCATCGCCACGAATTTCACGGAGACCGCTGAAAGCACAGCCATCGTGGCCTGACTTCCAATCTGCCAGAGAGTGCTTGTCGCAATCGCGCGGGTGGACATCGCGGGGATCATACCCGAACAGAAGGGAACCGAATCGACGCAATGGAGTGCATTTGACATAAGTATTAATACTGCTCATAATATATAAGATACACAACGTGCCTCAGCAAGCTCCTTCCGCTACGATAGCCTCTGATGCCACTCCCCTTCACGCACCTCACTTCCACCAAGCAGCTGAGTCGAGCTGATACGGAGGAAATTCTTCGTGTTGCGGCCGAGATGGAAACGATCCGAGGCAAAGGCAAAAGTGATCTCCTGAAAGGCAAAGTCCTCGCATCTCTTTTCTACGAACCGAGTACGAGGACGCGGCTCAGTTTTGAGACCGCGATGCTCCGACTCGGCGGTGACGTGCTCACGGCCGAAGGAATCCAGTTCAGTTCGCTTTATAAGGGCGAGACGATCGAGGACACGATGGAAATGGTCGGCCAGTACGCCGATATCATCGCGATGCGTCACCCCGACCAAGGCAGCGCGGACAAAGCGGCAGCGGCCAGCAAAGTGCCATTCATTAACGCCGGTGACGGACCGGGCCAGCACCCGACGCAAGCACTTCTCGATCTCTACACCATCAACAGCGAACGCGGCAAAGTGGACGGCTTAAAGATCGCGATGGTCGGTGACCTCCGATACGGACGCACCGTGCATTCGCTCTCGTACCTCTTAGGCCTCTACGAAAACATCAGCTTCACACTCATTGCGCCGAAAGAACTCACGATGCCCGAGAAGGTAACGAGCTTTTTGCAGGAAAAAAATATTCCGTATGAGGAGCATGACGATATCGAAGCCGGACTCGACTGCGACTTCCTGTACATGACGCGCGTCCAGCAGGAGCGCTTCGCGGATAAGAGCGAGTACGAACGACTGAAGCTGAAATACGTACTCACGGCGCAGCAACTCAAGGGAAAGACAGTGAAAATCATGCATCCGCTGCCGCGGGTCGGTGAAATCTCGACCGATGTCGATGCGCTCCCGAATGCGGTGTACTTCCGTCAGGCCGGCAACGGTGTACCGGTCCGCATGGCGCTTCTGGCGATGCTGCTTAAAAAAGCATGAGCGACTCTATGACGTTGTACAAGAAAAAGTTTCGGACGGAGACAAACCGATTACGCAACCACGCGTACGATGAAGGGATATACTTTGTGACGGTCTGCACCCAGCAAAAGATGCAGTGGTTCGGGGAGGTGAAAGACGGAAAAATGTTGCTGTCGGACGTTGGGGAAATCGTTGCAGATGAGTGGGTAAAAACGTCGAAGATTCGACCGTACGTGTTCTTGGACGAATGGTGCATCATGCCGAATCATATTCATGGAATCATTGTCATCGGCAATGTAGAGACGGCCCGCGGGGACGTCTCCTTATCCGAATCACCAAAAACGGATGCTTTCGAACACGTGTCATTCTCTGATGAATCGAACAGGGGTAATTCCGAACGATCACCAGACATGGGTGCCACTGAGACGCGCGCGCCGCACGTCTCTACAAAGGCCCCGCAGAATTTCTCTCTGAAACCAAAAACCCTCGGATCCATCCTGAACCAATTCAAAGGGATAGTGACAAAACGCGCCAAAGCCGTCGGCTTCTCCGACTTCCACTGGCAATCCCGCTACCACGACCGCATCATCAGGTCCGATGTTGAACTCGCTGCGGTCAAAAAGTACATCGCCGGAAATCCAGAACAGTGGGACAAAGAAATGATTCCATGGCATGCTGATGCCGCTTCTTGGTCACTATGAAAAAAACCCTCATCCGCGGCGGCACACTCGCGCACTCCGGCAAGAAAACCGACGTGCTCATCGGCATCACCGGCGAGATCGAGGACATGAAGATCGGAGCCGACCACAAGGATGCCGATGTCATCGATGCCACCGGGAAACTCCTGTTTCCGCTCCTCATCGACTGTCACGTCCATTTCCGCGAGCCGGGTCTGGAGCACAAGGCGACAATGGAAAGCGAGGCTGCGTCAGCGATGGCCGGAGGCATAGGCTTAGTGTGCGAAATGCCGAATACGATCCCCGCGACCGTCACTGTGGCCGCACTCGCCGATAAAGTGCGTCGCGCTGCGAAGATCGACCAGTGTGATATCCGTTTTTACTTCGGCGTCACCGAGGCACTTCACTTGCAGGCGCTCAAGGATCTCTGGACGGGAGAGTCGATCGAACTTCGGCGGCTCAAGCACCACTGCTGCGGCCTCAAACTGTACCTCGATCACTCCACCGGCGATCAGAAAGTCGATGGTGGCATCGTCGAAGAAATTTTTCAGGCCTGCGCCGATCTAAAAATTCCTTTGATCGCCCACTGTGAAGACAGCGATATGAATGAAGCTGCGAAAGCTGCCGTAGAGACGCGCGGCGCGCACGTCTCCCCCCTCCCGATCAGTGCGCATTCCGACATGCGTCCCTCAGAATCCGAAGAGAAGTCGATCACCGATGCCGTCGCCATGGCCAAGAAAACGGGAGCAGCACTTCATATCGCGCATCTTTCGACGGCCAAGGGCTTAGAAGTGGTACGTAAAGCCAAAAAAGAAGGCCTGCCCATCACGTGTGAAGTCGCGCCCCATCATCTTTTCTTCACGGTCGATGACTACGCAAGGCTGGGAACGTTTGTAAAAATGAATCCGCCGATTCGGACCAAAGACGATGTCGCTGCATTGTGGGAAGGCATCAAGGACGGCACGGTGGACTGCATCGCGACCGATCACGCCCCGCACACGCTGGAGGAAAAGAAGACCGAACCTGCTTTGTCGGCACCGAGTGGTGTGCCGGGAGTGGAAACAATGCTGCCGCTTCTGCTCACCGAAGTGCGACGTAAAAAAATCTCGTACGCCGACATTGTGCGATTATGCTTCACAAATCCCAATAAAATTTTCAACCTCGGCGCCCACAGTATCGAGCAAAAAAAACCGGCCCGTCTCATCATCGTCGATCCGGAAGCCGACTGGATGATCGAAGGAAAAAACTTGAAGAGCAAATGTGGCTGGACGCCGTTCGAAGGGCGACCCGTGACCGGAAAGGTAATGCAGGTGATCGCGCACTAAAGCCTCGTCTGCAGCTCCAGAAGCGACTCCACGACAATATCGGCGTGTTTTTCAGCACCTTCCGGCGAGTGTGGTCCACGGACGAGGCAGGCCGTCATTCCCGCTGCCCGCGCAGCTTCGAGATCGAAGATCTGATCGCCGATGTAGATCGAATTCTTGGGATCGGCCTTCAGTTTGTCCGCCGTCATGAGAAGTCCGTGTGGGTGCGGCTTACAGAGATCGCCCATGTCGTCAGCCGTAACGATTTCGGTGAGCCGATCATAGATCGATAGTTTTTTATGGATCGCATCGAGGTACGATCTCCATGAATTCGTGACGACACCGGTCGGATGATCTTTGAGAAATGTGAGAATGTCAGTGGCACCACTGCAGTACTCGCTCCGCGTCGAGAGAAGTTCGTGATACACAAGGTCGCGCGCAGTCCGCACCTCCTCGATACGTCCTGCATCGCCACCCTTGTCCGTGATCCAGCTCGTCATCGCGTAGCTGGTTGGATACAGGCGACGAAAATCATCCGGAGAAAATGGGAGACCGATCGAACGCATGCCGGCAATGCACGCCTCCTCGTAGAGATGTGTCGTGTGAATGAGTGTGCCGTCTAAGTCGAAGAGAATGGCTGCGAATTTCATGGGCCTTGATTGAAGCAGTATCGGAGGACCGTCTCAAGCGTCTGCGAAAGAAAATAAAAAATCCCACAGAGATGATTGCGGGATATTCTTCTTCGTAGAGACGCGCGCACCGCTCGTCTCTACTTAGACCTCAATAATGATCGGCATCACCATCGGTTCACGATCAAGCTTGTGACGGAAGAAGCGGAACAGTGCGCCCGTGACTTCGCGCTTGAGCTCCTTCATGTCCTTGGTACCGCGACCGAGTGCGTCCTCGTACGCCTTGCGGATGACCGCGGTGGCGTCTTTGTTCGTGCTCATCATTTCGGTGCCGTAGACGAATCCCCGAGAAAGGAGGAGTGGGTCTGAGACCAAGCGCATGGATTCGGCGTAGACCTTGAGAACGGCGACGAAGATACCGGCGTTGTTCATGATCTTGCGGTCGTCCATGATGCGGGCTCCCTCGGCACCTTGGCTGTGGCCGTCGATGATGATGTCATTGGCCGGAAGCTTGTGCTTGGACCTGCGTGCAGCACCCTGACTATCAAACTCGAGGATTTCGCCGTTCACCAGGAGATGGATCTGGTTGTCTTCGTAGCCGATGCTACGGGCGAGATCAGCGTGCGCGGCGCGCATGTACGGTTCACCGTGTTCCGGAATAACGTGCTTGGCCCGTACAAGACGGTGCATGAGCATGATGTCGTTCTGGTAACCGTGACCCGTGGTATGCAGCGCGAGCTCCTGGTTCGTGAGAACCTTGGCTCCAAGAAGGTTCAAGTTATTCACGACTTTGGCGACCGCGCGTTCGTTACCGAGGATCGGATTACTGGAGAGAATGACGGTATCACCTTTCTTCATACGAACATGCTGATGGACGCCGAGTCCCATGCGTGCGAGTGACGCGCGCTCCTCACCTTGCGAACCCGTGGTGAGGATGAGCATTTCGCGATCCGGAATCTTGTCCATGCCAGGACCGACCTTGCGGATCATGCCGCGCGGAACATTGATGTACCCGAGTTGCTGCGCGATCTCGATGTTGGTTTCCATCGAACGTCCAGACACGTACACCTTGCGATTGAGGGTCTTGGCGTGCTCGATGACCTGCTGCAAACGGTTGAGGAGCGAACTGAAGGTCGAAATGATGAGCCTTCCTTTCGCGTCACGCATGAGCTGAAACAGCGTCGCCGAAATCGCTTTCTCGGAGAGAGCGTTTCCTGGCTTCGTCGCATTCGTCGAGTCCGCGATGATCGCGAGCACTCCCTCATCACCGAGTTCGGCAAGACGCTGAAAATCGGCTGGCGGCTCGTTCATCGGCGTGAGGTCAAACTTAAAGTCACCGGTGTGGACAACGATGCCATACGGCGTGTGCACCGCAACGGCTGCAGAGTCTGGGATCGAGTGCGTCACGCGCAAGAACTCGATCTTCACGTTCCCGAGCTGCAGGGGCTTATTGAACTCCACGGTGTGGAGCTTGGCCTGACTCGTGAGCTTCTCTTCATCGAGGCGCTTCTTCACGAAGGCCATCGTGAGCTTCGTGCCGTAGCACGGCGGGAACCGGAGACCCGGCAGCACGTGCTGCACGGCACCGATGTGGTCCAGGTGACCGTGCGTGAAGATGATCGCCTTGATGCGATTCTCTTTGCCACGAAGACCCGAGAGGTCCGGAATGAGGTAGTCGATACCTGGCATGTCTTCCTCCGGAAACTGGAGACCGAGATCGATGATGTAGAGATCGCCATCGACATCGACGACGAAACAGTTGCGGCCGACTTCCTCGAATCCTCCGAGAGGATAGAGCTTGAGGCCTTTGCCTCCTGGAGCGCTCGCCAGTACTTTGACGGGCGCGGCCTGCGGAGTGTTCTTCGACTGAGGTCGTCCTTGCTGTGGCGGCTTCGGCTGAGGAGTAGAAACGTTGTGTGGTTGGGGCATCGGTTGATTGGCTGGCGGCACTTCGCCGCTCGTCACCCTTCGATTGTGCTCAGGGTTTGTAACCACCTTCTTCACCCACTCGTGGACTGATTTCATCTGTGTGTTGGAAAGAAAAAAAATGAATTTGAGGAAACCCTCGACTTCATCGTACTCCCAACGGGGCGGAATAGCAAGTACATGTTTTGTTACGATGACCGTCTTTTGGCTTAGAATCAATGAATTATTAGTTGGAAGATTAGGTTATGTAGGTGTGGTAGGTTGGGTAAGAGGGGTAGGGCTTTGTTGTGAAAAAAAACAGAGTTATTCTGTACAAGTCTCTTTATGATGCCTACCAAACCTCCCACACCTACCACACCTACCCAACTCTTTCTTGCAGATATACCTCCAACCAATGTAGCCTTCTGTACTGTATGAAGATCGAGGTGTGGAAAGGACAAACGAAGGCCCCCGCAGGCACCGTTCTGGTGCCAGTCGTTCTTGGTGATACGAAAGGTGACAGAGTCTTCCTCCTCATACACAGCGAAGGCCGCGCCGCAGGCAGCGATAATCTCCGCGAAGAGTGCACGAGTGTGCTGACACATGCGGTCCTCGAAGGAGAGGGTGACGGGTACGACAGACTTGAGAGTGCTTTAAAGGAACTGAATGGACTCCTCAAAGGCTTTCTACTTTCTGAAGCAGTGAACGATGTTCACGCGGTCGTGGGACTCTTGGAGCAAAACGGCACACTGCATCTTTCCCACGTCGGCCGCGCGGAGGCGTACGTCATCCGCGACGGAACGGCAGTACAGATCACGGAATATGCCAGATCCAAGCCGCCGATGGCCTTCATGCACATCGTGAGCGGACCGGTGCAGAACCGCGACCACTTCATCATCGCGACCACTCGCCTCCTCCGGTCTATGACGCCGGCTCAGCTCGCACAGACCGTTCAGCACGGCGGCGAGACCGCAGTCCAGACGATCGTGCAGACCCTCACCGCCGAGAAAGAGTCAGCCTGCATTCTTCACATTGCGCTCGTTGGCGCAACAGAGGAAGAAGAGGATGCTCCGCGCGAAATCAATAGACCCACTACCGTACGTCGCGGTCGTCACCGAGAAAAAATGTCCGGCGGCGCGCTGTTGTCTAGTGTCAGTGGTGTCGTCGGTCGTGTCGACTGGTCCAAGCTCTTCACGCGTGTTCGCGGATCGCACGGAAAGAAAAAATCGCTTTCGTCCATCACGGAGGCGGTGAGCCAGTTCCTGAAAGATCTCTACGATCCGGAGCGCAAGCGCAGGGCTCACCTGCTTCTGCTCGCCGGTTCGGCCGCCGCATTCCTCATTATCTGGATGCTGGTGCAGCTCACTCTTTCCAGCCAGAAGAGCCAGACCAAGGGTCAGCTCGCGGAACTCGTGAAACAGATCAACGCCGACATCTCGACTGCCGAAACGAGGCAGCTTGCGGGTGAAACCGACAGCGCGAATGCCATCCTTGAACGTGCCGACGACCGTGCACGCCAAGTCATGACCAACGAGAGTGGCTTGTACCGCAGTGAGGCCTTAGAACTCCTCGACAGGATTAAGTCGAAGCGTGAGGAAATGAACCGCGTGATCCGCGTGACTCCTCCGCGCGTCATGGCAAACCTAAGCGGCAAGAAGGCTGACATTCTGGCGCAGGGCTTCATCGGCCTCAGTAACGGCGAGTTCTTGGTCTACGACCGTCAGGACCTCTACAGCGTGTCTCTGAATACTGTGGAGAGTGCGGACCGATTGGGCTCCGAGGAACTCATTCTCGACGGTGACAACTTCCCGCGCTTCCAGAGCAAAGTCTTTATGACGACCGGCAACAGCGTCATCGAGATTCTGAGTAGTCAGCCAACAACGATGAAGACGGAAGACACAGCGGGTTGGATCACAGGCGCGGATATCAAGACATATCTGCGGTACCTCTACATCCTCGCCCCCGAGCGCAAACAGATTTACAAGTACGAACGTCTCGCCAGCCGCTACGGCCCGCCCGCGGAATACAACGTCAACGGAGACCTCACGGGGGCGCTCGACATGACGATCACGGGGGCCGTCTATGTCCTCAAGGATATTTCGGCGTCCGGTGGCGAAGCAGGCGAGCGTGACGTAGTGAAGCTGCTACGAGGCGAGAAACAGACATTCAACATCAGAAATCTTCCTCCGGGTGCCCTTAATGGGGTCACAAAAATATTTAAGTCCGGCGTGAACGGCAACTTCTACTTCTTGGATCCTGAGGCTAAGCGCGTCGTCGTCACGACACACGACGGCGACCTCGGCGACTCGTTGTATCTCAAGCAGTACGTGCTCGACTCGGAGCAGGTGGGCCGCCTGAAGGATCTGTTTGTCGATGCCGAAGATTCTCGTCTCTACGTCCTCGACGAGAAGAAGCTCTACGCTATCGACCTCCAAGCTCGCTAGGTGAGGTAAGCTCCTACCATGACAAAGGTCATGATTTTCGGCACGTTCGATCATCTTCACGACGGTCATCGGTTTCTCGTGAGCCAAGCTCGAGCGCGCGGCGCTGTCGTGGTAGTGGTAGCGACCGACCCGAATGTGCAACGCATCAAAGGACATTCGTCATTGCAGTCGAGTGACCAGCGCATGACCGTGCTGCAATCCGAGTTTCCGGATCTGAAAGTCATCGCTGGTGCGCTTGGGGACTTTTTGGCGCCCATCCGGACCGAAAAACCGGATCTCCTGCTCTTTGGTTATGACCAGAAACTGCCGCCAGGAGTAGTCTTTGAGGACTTACAGTGCCCTTGGGAGCGCGCAGAAGCCCTAAAGCCCGAGGTATATAAAAGCAGCCTCCTCTCTCCAAGAAAGGAGGGGGGTCATTGAAGAAAAGGCCTCAATATGCTACAATGTCCTGATGACATGTAAACACACACTCACGTTCGCCGCACTCACGCTGTCTCTTACTGCGGGCGTTGCGCTGGCCGCCGACATGCCGAGTAACGTTAAAAGTGTTCAGGCAACGAGCGGTGGAAACACGATGACCGTCCTCTGGTCTCCGGTGCCGGGCGCGGTCAGTTACCGTGTGTACTACAGCCATGAATCTATTCTCGGTAACGGCGGCAACTACGACGACTTCATTCAGACGCCGGACTCCCAGGTGATCTACGTATTCCCAAATCCCCCGCTGCAGTCCGAAAAAATTTATTTCGGTGTGCTTGCAGTGGATAGAGACGGCAACGAGAGTGAAGGATTTGAGGTTGAGACGTCTCTTGATGCTCCGGCTCCTCCCGCATCGTCTGCTTCGTCCGCGCCGATAGGTGAGACTCCAGTATCGGAGCCGGCTACCGAAGAAATGCCCTCCGGTGAAAATCCGACCAGTACGGCTGAGCCTATGAGAATCGCTACTGTGGAAGTTGTTTCCGCAACGGGCGTACTTCTGACGTTCACGAAAGAGATCGATCTAGGAGCCATCATCCATCCTGACTATTTCCTTATTACAACTGCGACCGGTATGACGCTCGCTGTGCAAAAAGTTGATAGGCAGGGCAAGCAGGTTCTTCTCTCTGTGGATCCGCTCAATCCAGACACGGAATATATCTTCTCACTTCTGTCGATCATCCCCGGTGCCGATGGCACGAACGCCACGCCATCTGAACCGCAGGTCCGATTCAGGTCCCCATCAGTAGGAACGCCTCCACCTCCGGCAGGACAACAGTATGGCCGCAATCCCGAACTTCCCGGCCCTCCGCCGACAACGACCAGCTCACAGCCTGCTGCGCCTTTTGATGCTTCCAATCTCGGACTCACGGCAGCGCTCCGGAGTGACGGCACGTACAACGTCATCGCTCGTTGGAGCCCGTCTGTAAACGCTGACTCCTACTCGCTCTACACCTCCAAGAACGGCAGTCCGTATTCGTGGAATTCAGCGGTCCAGAAAAACGACACCACGATTCAGTACAGCGGCATTGCGCCTGGAACCTTTGGCGTCAGAGTCGCAGCGCGTGCACGGAACATGGAAGCTGCCGGTATCGACAAAGTGATCACACTCCCCGCTTCAGGCCTCGGCATCGTCGGGATCGCCGCAGTTGCGGGAGCGGGAGCAATGACTCGCAGGAAGAAGAGGCTCGTGTAATCTTGGTCCGTGACTACGAAGGTTTCATGGATCGTCGGCATCTTCGCGATACTGCTTCTGACACTCGGAGGACGGGAATTCATGCTGCTACCGGACGGGCGGGTGCACGTCGTCTTTTTGGATGTCGGCCAAGGCGACAGCGCGCTCATCACCCTGCCGGACGGCCGGCAGATCCTCATCGATGGCGGACCCGATTGGTCGACACTGGAGGGGCTCGGGAAACATCTGCCGTTCTTCGACCGACACATCGACATGCTCATTTTGTCGCATCCGAATAGCGACCATATGATGAGCTTCCCGGATGTGCTTCGGCGGTACTCAGTGGGGACGCTCGTGACCGCCGGAACGGTGTATGACTCTGGGGTGTACCGCGCAACACTCTCCGGCGCTGCACTGCGAGGCGTACCCCTTCAGGTGATGTATGCGGGGCAGACGATCACACTCGGGAGTAGTACGATTGAAGCACTATGGCCGCCGAAGGAGATGCCACTCGGCTTCAATAAAAACTCGAATAATACCTCGCTGACACTTCGATTCACGCACGAAGGAAAACGCGTTCTCTTTACAGGAGATCTGGAGAGCATTGTCGAGAAGACGCTCGTTCAAGCTGGTGTCGACCTTCGGGCCGATATCCTCAAAGTCCCGCACCATGGCAGCAAGTCGTCATCCACGATTGAGTTTCTGAAAGCGGTACAGCCGACTGTTGCCGTGATTTCCGTTGCCGACGATAATACCTACGGACATCCAAACGCCGATGTTCTGAGGAGGTTAAGGGAGATCGGCGCTGATATCAGGCGTACCGACGAAAGCGGCGATATTGAGCTGCAATGGTGAATAGAGGCTGTCCGTAGCCCAAAAGTCGGTGTATACTGAAGCGCACATGATTGCGATCCTCATCGTTGCCGGCAGGTCCAAGCGCTTCTGGCCGCTTTCGGAGAAGACGTTGTTTCCGGTCGCCGGAACAACTCTCATTGAGGAACAAGTGAAGCGCCTTCAAGCCGCAGGTCTCAAAGAGATCGTCATCGTCGGCGGCGAACATAATAAAGCCGATTTCGAAGAGATGTTTCCAAAGCTGAAAATCCTTCAGCAGGAAGATTTGGACCTTGGCATGCGCGGCGCGCTTCTGTCTTCTCTTCCTCACTGCGGCGAAAAGCCGGTGATGATCGTGAGCGGCAATGACGTCATCGATGTCTCTGCCTACAAAGGTCTTCTGAAGCAGTCGAAGAACCTTTCGCGAGGCGGCCTACTCTTGGCGCGTAGAGTGACGCAGTACTTCCCCGGCGGTTACCTCACGGTAAAGGGGAAGCGAATCACGGATATTGTTGAGAAGCCGGGTGCTGGAAACGAGCCATCGGATCTTGTCAATATCGTCGCTCACGTTCATGTGTCTGGAAGGGAACTTCTGGCCGCGCTCAAAAAAGTGAAAACGACGAAAGACGATGGGTACGAGGTCGCTCTCCAAGCGATGCTCGAGTCGCATCCGTACGAAGCAGTTCCCTATGAAGGCGTGTGGCAGCCCGTGAAGTTTCCGTGGCACATGCTATCACTTCTTAGCATCCTCTTACCGCAAAACACCAAGCCCGTCATCGATAAAACCGCGAAGATCCATACGACCGCAGTGATCGAAGGCGCCGTCGTGATCGGCAAGAACGTGAAGGTGTTCGCGCACGCCACCGTCATGGGCCCGTGTGTCATCGGCGAAGGAACGATCATCGCCAATAACGCACTCGTCCGTGGAAGCTCGGTCGGCAAGCACTGTGTCATCGGCTACAACACAGAGGTCGCGCGGTCGGTCATCGCAGACGATGTGTGGACCCATACCAGTTACCTCGGCGACTCGATCGTGGGGAGCAATGTTTCACTCGGTGCCGGTACGACGACGGGTAACCTCCGCCTCGATGAAAGTGAGATTTCATCCGTCGTTTCGGGTGAAAGCGTCTCGACGGGACTGGGGAAATTCGGGGTAGTCATCGGTGCTGGATGCCGGACTGGAATTCACACCTGTTTTTTGCCGGGAGTGAAAATTGGAGCGGGTTCTTTTACCAATTCGGCAACCCTTGTGACCGGCGACATACCAGACGGCTCTTTCGTGAAAATGGAGAACGCTGGAAAGATGATCATTCGTGAAAATACGGCCGCGGCGACAGACCCGACGTCGCGCGAAGGAATGAGGAAAAAGTTATCCTGACTTCGGGAGTGATGTGGAAAGCTTCGGCAAGCCCTTTCCCCAGACGGACCGGTTTGTGCACAGCTACATCGGGGCTTTGGCTAGCAGTAAAGAGGGTATGACCGTCTGGGGATCTGAGAGCTCGGCGGTGGACTTATCCACAGGTTATCCACAGTCCTTCCACAGACAAAAAGTGTTCATTTGATCTGACATTTCGCGTCTACTAACAACAAAAAGATGAATACAAATCTGAGACGATGAAACTTTTCCCTATGACCTCCCGACAATTCTTTCATTGTATCAATAGACCATGATGATGACGGACTTAGTAAACTATTACTTTTACATTTCCAATAATAAAAAGTTATTAGTTGTGGAAAGTATTAGAGGTTAAAGAAAAGGCTTGATTAAACGAAATAGATACTCTTCAATCCGGGGTATGAAGTTTTCATGCAAAACAGCGGATCTTCTCTCTGGCTTGCAGCTTGTGAGTAGGGCAATTGGCACTGAACAAGTGCTGCCAATTCTCCAGAACATCCACATTGCCGTTGAGGGAAAACGATGCACGTTGTCAGCGACAAATTTAGAACTTTCTATTGTGACTAGTTTTGAAGTGACGATTGAAAATGAAGGGTCGATTACCGTTCCTGCAAAAGCGATTGTGAACTTTGTTCAGTACAACCAGGACGAGGAAATAGTACTTGAAACAAGTGAGGGAACGCAGCTCAAACTTCATTCAAAGCGTGCAAAAGCGACGATTGCCGGTGAAGCTGCGAGTGGTTTTCCGACTATTTCCAGTATTCAGAAAGATGTGACATTACATTTACCGATTACGCCGCTTTTGAAAGCTCTTAATTTAGTAACATTTGCATGTGCTCGCACAACCTCTCGTCCTGTGATTTCAGGAGTCTTCGTTCGTATGGAAAAAGGAGTGATTACGATGGTTGGTACTGATAGTTACCGTTTATCGGAATTTACAATCGATGTCCCCGGACTCACAGGCGAAGTGACGTGTATTATTCCCGCTCGATTTCTCGAAGAATTAAAGGGGGTTATTGCACTTCATCGTGGTCGCGATGCTGATGACAAGGATGAAAACGGTGCGAAGAAGATTTCCATAGAAAGTGTGGATATCCACCTCGGCTCACAGCAAATCGAGGTCATTGTTGCTCACACAAAACTCGTGAGTCGCTTGATCGACGGTAAGTTTCCGGACTACGCCCAAGTGGTCCCCAAAGAGAAGGCAACGACGGCTGTTGTGAATATCAAAGATCTCTTAAGCGCCGTGAAGCGCATGCACTATTTCGCCAAAGAGCAGAGTAACAACATCACGTTCACCTTCGGTAAAGGAAGTCTGCATCTTACAACAAAGCAGACCCAGATCGGTCGCGACGAATCCGCCATCACCTGCGCAGTGGATGGAAAAGAAAATAAAATTGCCGTGTCCTCCACCTATCTCATCGACTTCCTTTCTCGCCTCGACACGGACGAGGTACTCATTGAACTCTCAGATAAAATGCATCCCGCGGTCTTCAAATTACCCTCAGACCTGTCCTATCTTCACCTCATCATGCCGTTGCGCATGACGGAGGAATAACGTAGGGTAGCCATAGTTGCAGGAGGTCCTGCATCCCCGCTCATCCCGAAGAATGGAGGGCGAGGGAGGCATTTCGATAGTGAAAAACG
Organism: Candidatus Peribacteraceae bacterium; assembly: GCA_018062585.1. Taxonomy (GTDB): domain Bacteria; phylum Patescibacteriota; class Gracilibacteria; order Peribacterales; family Peribacteraceae; genus JAGORY01. The sequence goes on from JAGORY010000016.1 coordinate 15,138, forward strand.
ACTCTCCTGACCTCTGGCTCCTCTTTTCAGGGTGATGATCCCATCTATTTGCATCGGTGAAAAAACGCATCAGGAGCTCCAGCAGCTTCTGAGAAGTAAGCATGCACTCACGATTTCCGGCCTCTCGAACGAGACCGCGAAAGCCATGATTGTGAGCCATTTACTAACACTACATCCAGCGCCAGCCGTTCTTGTCACAGAAAATGACGAGCGCACGGACGGACTTCTGCACTGGATCAGCTTCTTCGGTAAAGATGCGTTCCGTGTCACGTTTGGCGAGGAGCCAACTGCGGATGATGTGTCGTCGATCGTACGGCTCATGAAGGGTGATGGTATCGCGGTCATGGATCGTGCGACGTGGGACACGGAGATGCCGTCGTTCGAGGAGTTGAAAGAACACGCGATTATCCTGAAAGTCGGTGAAGAGGTCGACTTCACGGAATTCTTCTCATCCCTCATCGATGCCGGTTACGAACATTCGGATGACACACATCTCTCGCCCGGCGAATACCGCAGGGTCGGTGACACGCTCGACGTCTATCCCGTCGGCGAGAGTAGGCAGTACAAAATCAGCTTCTCGTTCGGCAAAGTAGAGGAAATTCGCGCAGAGGCTGATGATGGTTCTGAGAAGCAGAAATCGATTATTATTTATCCACTTGCGTGGGGTGAAACAAGGCCGCTTGGCAAGCAATTTCCTGATACCTCCGTCCTCATCACGGATGAACAGGAGGACATGGAACAACCGGCGGGGTGTGACTTCATTAAACTCACAAGCTTTCCTGAAGACGACGACGTTCATGTGCATCTTCGGTATCTTTCGGTCCTAAAATTCTACACACTTCCGGATTTCGTGAACGATGTGAAGGATAAGCTGCAGCAGGACTGGACACTCGTGATCGTGAGTAAGCGCGCCGACGAACTGAAGGGTGTTCTCACCGAGGAGCGAATCCAGTATTTGGACGCTCCCGATCGTCAGACCGGACGCATCACCATCGTTCCTGCTGGTGACGATGAACTTCTGCCCCACTCGCTGCAGAACCCGGATCTCAAGTGCGCACTCATCACCGATCGTGAGATTTTCTCACTGCGCAAAGAGGCCAAACAGCGCTCGGTACAGCGCTTGGCGCTTGATTTCATCACATCGCTGCAAGTCGGCGACTTTGTTGTGCACATGGAGCACGGCATCGGTCGCTTTGAGGGTATGACGCAGAAAGTGGTGGACGAGGTCGAGCGCGAATACTTAGAAATTACGTACGCTGAGAACGATAAACTCTTCGTTCCTGTGGACCAAGCCGACAAGCTGAGTAAGTTCGTGCACGAAGAAGGTGAAGAACCGGTGCTCACGCGCCTCGGTTCCTCAGAGTGGAAGAAGATCAGTAAAAAAGTGAGCGAAGAGACCCAGCTCATCGCGAAAGAACTTCTGGAGATCTACGCCAAGCGGGCGAAAGCCAAAGGAAATTCGTTCCCTGATGACAGTGATATTCAGCAAAAATTCGACGACGCATTCCCGTACACCGAGACCCCAGGGCAGATCAAAGCTATTGAGGACATCAAGAAAGACATGGAGAGCGGGCAGCCGATGGACCGACTCGTGTGTGGAGACGTCGGATTTGGAAAGACCGAAGTCGCCATGCGCGCTGCGTTCAAGGCGGTGCAGGGCGGCAAGCAGGTGGCGTTCCTCTCCCCTATCACGATTCTTACCGATCAGCACTACCGGAGTCTTCAGAAACGCATGGAGGGCTTCAATGTCCGGATCGATGTGCTCTCGCGTTTCAGGACGCCGCAGCAGCAGGCAGCGACGCTGGAGAAACTTCGGGAGGGCAAAGTGGATATCATCGTCGGTACGCACCGCTTACTGCAGGACGACGTGCAGTTCAGTGACTTAGGCCTCGTCATCATCGACGAAGAGCAGCGCTTCGGTGTGAAGCAGAAGGAGAAGCTCAAGGAAATGCGCTCGGCGGTCGATATCCTGACGATGACCGCGACTCCCATTCCGCGCACGCTCAACCTCGGTCTTCATAAACTCCGCGACATCACAACGATAACAACGCCGCCCCCCGGACGTCTCCCTATCATCACTGAGGTGCGCAAGTATTCGGATGCGCTCGTGCGTGAAGCGATCCTCAAAGAAGTCGCCCGCGGCGGACAGGTCTACATGCTCCACAATCGCGTTGAGACGATCGATGCGTTCGCGATGAAGCTCAAGGCCTTGGTACCCCAGGCGACGTTCGTGGTGACCCACGGACAGCTGAAGCCGGACGTCCTAGAGGAGCGCATCGTGGACTTCAAGAATGGCAAGTACTCGGTTCTCGTGAGTTCGACGATCATCGAGAACGGTATCGACCTGCCGAGGGCGAATACACTCATCGTGAACGAAGCTGAGAAGTTCGGTCTTTCGCAGCTCTACCAGCTTCGCGGTCGCGTCGGTCGTGGAACAGTACAGGCATACTCATACTTCCTGTATCACTCGCAGCGCCTCAAGGACGATGCCAAGAAGCGCCTTCGCGCGATTGTGGAAGCGAGCGAACTCGGTTCCGGATTCCAGATCGCGATGCGCGACCTCGAGATCCGCGGTGCCGGTGAAATCCTCGGCGCGTCGCAGTCCGGCAATATGCAGACAGTCGGTGTCAGTCATTACCTCAGGCTCCTCAAGAGCGCCGTCGAAGAACTGAAGGCCGGCGGCAAGGGGGATGAAACCGACATGCCGCAGACGATCGAAATCATTCTGCCGTTCGAGGCGCTTCTTCCGTCGTTCTATATTCCCGACGAACAGGAGAAGATCGGCGCGTACCAGAAGCTTGCCGGTTCCGAGGACGAAACGATTCTCGCCGAATTCGAGGAAGACCTCCGCGAAGAGTACGGACCGCTGCCGCGACAGGCAGAAAATCTGCTGCAGGTCATCCGTCTCAAGATGGCGTGCCGCAGAGCCGGCGTCATTCGTGTAAAAATGGACAACGTCTCCGCAACAAAACGCGACATCGTCGTGAGCCTTTCTCAGCGCGTTACGGCAGTCGAGATTATGCAGCTTCTGCAGATCTGTCCGCAGTGGCGTATTGTTGGCACCACACTTCGGATCTCCGAGGCTGACCTCAAGAAAGCGACGGGAACAGACGACTGGCTTCCAGAATTCACGAAGCAGATCGCGGCCCTCATTCAGAAGAAGAAACCGAAGGCTGGGAAGAAGAAAGAGGCTGAGGCGG
>JAGORY010000072.1 GCA_018062585.1 Candidatus Peribacteraceae bacterium
CTTTACATTATTAATAAAGTATTTTATAATCCTGTCCTCTATGGAACGCGATGAACAACAGCATCAGGACCTCATCACCCGCGTGCTCGCGCATGCCGATGACTTCAAGGGGGAAGTTTTACCGTCACCACTGATGCTGAGACACAATATTTTCAAAGTACTCGGAACCAACCATGAGTCCCTCGCCTCCGTCTACGATCCCGAAGCAGACTCTTTCGAAAAGCTCGCGTGCCGCCTAGCGCCTCCTGATATTCTCGCCGACCACAGCCGTCTAGCCTGCAACGTAGAAACGTTCACCGTCGACGTTCCCAAAAAAGTGATCGACGACGCATTTAAAGTTCTAGCGTATCGCACATCAGAAAAAGACCAAGGAAAGAGCGACGTTGAGCGCGGACATCAACAGTTTTTTTTCTACACACAGGATGAAATGCGTAATTACACCGAATTTTGTGTCCGCGACCCCGATCTCTTGCTCGGTATGGTCTACTCCGTTGTGGTAAACCAAGCGTACATGATGGGATTGATAGGAATGAGCAACCCTACCCCAGAGCAAACCAAGGTCATGATGGCATTCAGGGAACACCTCAACGCTACGAACTACCTGAACAATGTCCCGTTCGCCATGCGTATCGCGCAAGTACGTAAGCAGGGGGTAGATGCCGGCGTAGCAGACATGAACGCATCGACAATGGAAGACGCCATGAAATTCCTCCACGCTACTGAACAATTCTCGATAAGCACTCCAAGCGGCGAGATCCGCTGTCCGATGGCCGGATATCTTCAGAAATTTTTCGTACAGAACGACGGCCTCATGCCGATCATTCAGGCCGCCCATCGGCTCACGAACGACTCGCAGAATAAAAGTTTTTCACAACACATGCACAATAGAGCGAATGTCCAAGAGGTCGCCGAGTCGTATCTCTGAGAAGCGAAAAGGTAGCTTGGACCGCTCGGAGGTAACTGCTTACTGACCCTGTGTTGTTACTCTCACACTCATTCATGCTATGCCTTCTCCGGCCCCCACCCGGCTCTGCGGAGCCACCCTCACCCCGCTGCTCCTCAGAGCCGGGGGGGGAGGGGCCGGGGGTGGGGGCCGAATGAGGAGCAGGAATGCACAGGGTCAGTGATCAGTTACGCTCGGAGACATCGCTTTATAGCTCCCAAAGTGGTATAATGATGGATATGGCAGACTTCGCTACTGCAATGGCAAATCCCGCAGACCTCAGTGAGGCCGCGCAGGTGAAAGCCGGCGCGCCAATCGCGGGTGATATGAGCGACGAGCACAAGCGTTTTGCAGTGACGATTTCGACAATGCTTGAGAATGGCTCGATCGACGTCACGAAGCCCGAGTCTTTCTTGAACCAGTCTGTGTATGACGGCTTGGATCAGGAATGGAAAGCCAAGACCGACCTCACGATCATGAACATCGCAACACTGCTCACACACATCTACGAATTCTATAAGTCCAAGCAGACTCCGGATGCCTGCCCCCAACTCGCAACGATGATCGAGCAGCTCTGGGAAATGAAGCAGAGAATCGAAATCCACGCTGACGTTTTCAAATTCTAAACCTCTCTCCTATGCCTACTGCACCCGCCGAAGGTAACGAAAAGCCGCTCGACGTCCTGAACCCAGTCGACATCGCAAAGTTCGGCTATGAAAAGACTCTGACCTTTCTCCGTAAAGCTCTTGGAGTGAAAGAGGCTCGCACGAATGAACTAAACGCTAGTACCGAGAAATCCAAAATCTTTCAGAAATCCATTGAACAGCGACACAAGCTTGCAATGGAGATCAGTCCGAAGCAGTACGCTATGGCCTGATCCAACGGACGCGTGGATCTCGCTTCCACCAGGTCAGGTGTCGTTTGGCGTAGGCGCGGGTTCTGGAATCGATGATCTCTGCGAGTGATGCGACATCAATCTCATTCTTTTCGATCGCTTCGAAGATCTCGCGGTACCCCACACTCTTCATCGCCGGATCTGTAAGCGTCACCCCTCTCTCTTTGAGAGCACGCACTTCATCAATCCAGCCGTGACTGAGCATTGCTTTCGTACGGGCGGCGATTTTTTCGTGAAGAATTTCTTTCGGTACATCCATGCCAAATATGAGAAGGTCGTAACCGCTCGGGCTTTTTCTCTTCTGCTCCGACTTGGTCTTACCCGTCGACTCGTAAATTTCCATGGCACGGACGACATAGACTTTGTTTTGCATCGGAAATGACGCAGCAGTTTCAGGGTCGATCTCGGAGAGTCTCTGATACAGCGTCTTTCCGCCATCAAGATCGTATTCGGCATCCAAACGCGCACGGATCGCAGGATCGCCCGGAGCAATAGGCTCGAAGCCATCAACGAGGGAGGCAACATAGAGCATCGATCCGCCGACGAGCAGCGGGATGTGTCCTCGGACATGGATCTCGGTGATCACTCGTTCAGCCTCCTGTTTGTACCAAGCGATCGTGCAATCCTCGTGAGAGCCAAGCACATCGATGAGATGATGGTCGATCCCCTGTTTCTCCTCCGATGTAATCTTGGCCGTCCCGATATCGAAGCCACGGTAAAACTGCCGCGAGTCGGCATTCATGACTTCAGCTGTCTTGCCGAGGTTCTGAAGCTCTTTGGCTAGCCCAATCGAAAACGCTGTCTTACCGCTCGCAGTAGGGCCAATAATGACGATGAGCGGTTTCGTTGTGCCCGAGGCCAGAAATGCCTCCAGAATCTGCCGTCGCTGATCAGGAAAGGTCCTCATGGTAAGAATTCTTTTCTTTAAACGGCTGGAACACAACTCCATATCTTTGAATACTGCTGCAAACCATCGTTTTGAGCTACAATGGTGAAGCAAATAAGGGTTTCAGACAAATAACTTTTCACTTTCAATTTTTCACTTTCCACTCGCCTCTATGCACCCGATGATCCAATCTGTCGCGCAGGGCATCTCCCGCGGACGCATCACACCCCAGAACACGCTTATCCCCACTGTCATCGAAAAGACTCAGTTCGGTGAGCGGGTCTACGACATCTACTCGCGCCTCCTTGAAGAACGCATCGTGTTCCTCGGAACGCAGATCAACGACGATGTCGCAAACTCCGTCATCGCCCAGCTCCTCTTCCTTGAGAAGCAGGACGCCAAAAAGGACGTCATCTTCTATGTGAATAGTCCAGGCGGACAAGTCACGTCCACGATGGCCATGTACGACACGATGGAGCTCATCACCTGCGACGTCTCCACCGTCTGTCTCGGTATGGCTGCCTCGGGTGGCGCCATCATCCTCATGTCCGGCGCCAAGGGTAAGCGCTTCGCGCTCCCCCACTCCGAGATCATGATCCACCAGCCACTCGGCGGCACGGAAGGTCAGGCCACGGACATCGCGATTCACGCGGAGCACATCATCAAGACGAAGGATCTCCTCAATGAACTCATCGCCAAACACACCGGCCAGAAGATCCCCAAGGTGAAGAGTGACACCGAGCGCGATAAGTTCCTCTCGGCGCAGGAAGCCCTCGAGTACGGTCTTATCGACGCCATTATCAGCAGCAAGAACAAAGTGAAAGCTGCCTAAACTCGACATATAAAAAGAGAGCGGACTGTCCGCTCTCTTTTTTTGACTGCGCGATTATTCCTCGGTCTCGGGTGGCGACATATCGGGCATCGGGTTCAGTGCCAGATAGAACGCGACCATCCAGACGATCGTCGGATACGACGCGATCATCATGTCCGGAAGCGGCACACCCGTGATAATATTCTTGAGGATCAGTCCAACCGGAACCGAGCCTAGGGCAATGCCACCCGTGAGGGCGGCGACGTAGGAGTACCGCCCGATAGCGAGCAATGCTCCACCGAAGATCAGAAGTGCCGGCAGGATGAATGCCCAGACGTAACCGAAACTACTGACCCATCCGAGGCCGTCCGTGATATTGGCGACAAACGGCGCGAAGTCGCGGTACGCAGAGGCGCCGATCATCACCATCACGAGCCCGAGGGGCACGCGGAGGACGAGGTTCGATGTCTCGGAGGCGGATTTCCAGTTCATACAGAAGTGCGAATGATAAAGAATTGACCCGATTATCCTCCAGAGAAAAGTGAATGGAAGAGAAAATAAAAAGGATACAAGAGGAAAGAAAAGACTAAAATGACTGAAAGGACGCAAGGGACTGAAGCTACCAAAAGCATGAAATACTCCTTTCAATCTTTTCCGTCTTTCCAATCCTTCCAATCCCCTCTTAACTGTCCGCATGTTTACCTTGGAAAAAACCACTACACACGGGAGGCGCGGCGTCATTCACACCGCTCACGGCGATGTCCCGACACCGGTCTTCATGCCGGTCGCGACTGCGGGCGCCATGAAGGGCATCACATTTGCTGATCTGGAAGCCCTGAGCGCAGATATTCTACTCTGCAATACCTACCACCTGCATCTAACACCGGGGGAAGAAATCGTCGAGAAAGCCGGCGGACTCCACTCGTTCATCGGCTGGAAGAAACCGATCCTCACCGACTCCGGCGGATTTCAGGTGTTCTCGCTCGAAGCGATCCGCACAATCACGGATGACGGCGTCGAATTTAAGGATCACCGAAACGGCGACACTCGTTTCATCGGACCCAAGGAAGCAATGCAGATCCAACACGCGCTCGGCGCAGACATCATCATGTGTTTCGACGAATGTCCGCCGTCGACGGCTCCCCGCGCGGCGCAGAT
>JAGORY010000017.1:0-13762 GCA_018062585.1 Candidatus Peribacteraceae bacterium
AGGGAAATACACGCTCCGAGTTTGGCCTTACCGCATTATCTACAAGTTTGAAAAGCAACAACTCACGGTGTATGTTCTTGAAATTGGCCACCGACAAGGCGTATATAAATAAACAGCTCGCGCGTCACAATTGAGCGGACAACGTTCAAAGGGGTCGACCCGCACCCTTCGACCCATTCGACAAGCTCAGGACAGGCAGGCTCAGGGCCGATTCGTGGAATTGGTGGGGTGGAGTCGTGAGGGGGGTTTGGGAGTACGGGGATGTAAATTATATTTGACAAACCTTAAAACGGGGGTAGAATCTCATGATGTCTGCAATTGTGTAGACGAATTTGTTTCAAACCTTCGGCTGGAGATTATTATGGCTGAGTTTACACCTCGTCAATGTTCGAGCTGTGGCGGTAGTGGGGAGGAACTTTACAACAACAACATAAATGTGCGTGATTGCGATCCATGTAAAGGAACGGGATGGTTAGGCGACTGCAAGTGTTGCAAAGGCAAGGGGGGATGGCAACGAAAGCTCTATTGGAAAGAAGATCCGCACTATAGTAAGGGGACTCAATGGATTGTATGTACATGGTGCAATGGCACTAGATTTGGTCCATGTGATCCGCCTCCACAAAAAAAATCTGGATGCTTTCTTACGACTGCCTGCATCATCTCACAAGGCCTCCCGGATAACTGTTCGGAACTCCGGACTTTGCGTCACTTTCGGGACAGCTACGTCAGTCGCAGTTCTGGCGGGATTCTGCTCGTCGAGATGTACTATGCCGTTGCTCCACGAATCATCGTGGAAATCGAAGTAGAGACTTGTCACGAAACTCACTACAGGACTCTGTGGCGAGAGCTCGTTCGGCCCTGTGTCTCGTTCATCGAGTGCGGCCGCAAAGCTTCGGCACTCGACCGTTACCGACACATTGTCTTAGATCTCCAGCAGAATTTTCTCTGACACTCGTGCCAGAGTCTGTTTGAGACATTGAGACCCCTGCTTGTGTGGGGGTTTTAATGTGTATCACAATGTACTCGATTCGTACGATGGGGAATCGCGAGGGGGGGGGTTGGGAGTACGGGGTGAGGTATTTATATGACAGAGCCCTTCGTTTTCTGGCCTTCAGCTGTCTTGATTCGGCGATAAATATTTTGATCGACCATGTCGCGCAATACAAATTCATCAAAAATAACTTTGTTATGAATCTCAGGGGGCATTTTATCTTGAGCCTTTGTTTTGTATTTTGGCATAGTGTTCATAGCTGCGGCTTGACCGAGAACGTTTGTGTCAAAGTATGACGCAAATTTTTTCTTCATTTCAGCGCGGAAGTCACTTTGGAGTTGCAGATCTATCTTTCCAAGTTCGACATCACGCATCAGGACTTGCGTAGCGAAGTTCAGTGCCTTATTTTCCTCTGTCCATCGACCTTGTGACGTATGGCTGAAGTTATTGGCAATTTCGGCTGGTCCAAGAAGCAGGAGGTCCGAGCCTCCGTTTTGTGGGTTATAGAAGTCAGGATCGGTTTTATCAGGTTCTGTAGGAGTCGTGTTCGTCGTATCCATGAAGTAATTTCTGTATTTTACAAAGATGGGGTTGCTGTTATCAAAAATAGAAATATATTTTCCTCCGCTCGAGCGGACACTTTGACCAGCGAGAACCTGCGCAACAGCGTGGTCAAGCTCGGTAAAGTCACGATATTTACTGTTATGGCGTTTCGGATCCCTTCCCTTTCTCAGCTCTTCAGGAAGCAGGCTTTCAATTTCTGCAATAACTTGTCCCATGATAAAGTCATTATTTTCGTTCCGAATAAATGCTTCTACCGCTTCTTTTTTATTTGTTGCGCCTTCCGCAGCACTCTTCATAGCTAGAATTTTTTTACGCTGAGTTTTGTATAGCGTCATGGTCCATGCTGATTGTGAAATACCAATACCGCCGATTTTATCTAACATACCGATGTCCATGACTCTCAGTACGTCTGGATCATCACGCATTGCGCGGAAGAGAGTAGTGACAGCCCACGTATTGCTTTCCGCGAGCTTGGCTTTTTCTTGCAGTCTTTTCATCATTCCATGGACTTGCCAGATATTTTTCTTTTCTAATTCCTCCAGCATGTCATCAATGATCATTGGAATTTCTGGGTGGTTATTCACTTTCGAGTAACCCGCGCTACTTTCTTTATCCTGCTGTTCGGCGTTGTGTTCTACGAGTTCTTCAAACGTTCTTGGACCCCATAGCCCCTCGTAATCTACGCCGTATACGTCGCGGCCATTGGTGCGATCAAGTTTATACAGCCATGCATGGTCTGCGGCATAGTCAATAACCGCTTTGGCACGGTTGATGTTTCCACGGTTCTGATCAAGCACACCGCCGGAATTGAATAGTTGCTCGTAGGTAAAACCGTCTTTCTTAAGGTATTCCTTGAATTTTTCCGTTTCTTCGTCATTCGCGCTCTTCGCCTGCTTATCGAGGTCAGGCTGAAGAGGGCTCCAGAAATTCCACGCTTTTGCCGAATCATAGACGCGCACTTTTTGTTTAGAATGGTAGCGTTCAACGATTGCGTCCTTATAGATATTATAAATCTTGATCATGTCAAAAATTGAGAGCCACTGAATGCCATTTTGTGGCCCTAAAGCTTTCTGCATTTTTTGGAAAGCACTCATTTCCGTTTCATTGCTCTTGTTCAGAATCTCTTGCTCAGATTTAAGCAGACTATCTTCCATGTACTCTGCGATTTTTATGAGTGGCTCATACTGCATCGCAACAATGTCCGCAATCTCACGTATGACCTTTGTACGATCTTCTTTGTTTAGTTTATCAAGTTTACCCATCTCTTCGGTGCTCATGTCGTCACGATATTTTCCCTTCGAAGCAAAATTATATTTCTCTGCAATCCTGTTTTTATCGGAGCTGTGCAGTGCAAGCGGCGTCTCCCATTGATTCAATATCTCCGCATCATTCTCCGCGCTGTTTAATCCAACAAGATCATTACTAAATGACTCGAGCATTCTATCAAGAGCCAGATTCTCAGCTTGTGATTCCCCCGAGGGCAGCAGCTGAATATACTCACCTCTCGAGAGCTGTATGGATTGTACTGCCTTCTTTGCCTTTCCGATGGCCTTAATAATTTCGTTTGCATTTGCCATTGTTGCGGCGGTCTCATCAAGATCAGTATTGATGTCGGAATTGATGTCTGGATTCAGAGTCCGAATACGTGCAGTATCTTCTTCCATGTTGTGACGCTTCCATTCATCTGCAAATGCTTCATTTTCATTTCTCTCACGTGTTGTGGCATTCATTTTTGACATCGCATCATCAAACGCACTTGGATTTCGACCATTTCCTACGATGAGATACTCTAAATTGGTGTTTAGAGAGTCGAGAAGTTTCCGCACCTGCTCATCGTTCTGTGTTTCTGCCAAGAGCTGACGCATGACGTATGATACTTTTTTAGCTGCGGTGTTCCCTTTTTCAGGGATACGATTATCGGCAGCTAACATGGCGAGACCTTCATGAAGGATATCTTCATGCTTCCACCCAGTGCCGTCTGTTTGGAACGCTTCGAAAACGGCTCTTTTTACCTCTGCCCACTGCGGATGATTATCCAGCGTTTTGACATTAAATAGCTCTTTCAGTCGAACAATCATCCGTTCGCCGAGCGGAATGGGATCATATTTATTGACATAATCTAAGCTGTAGTGAGCTAGCTCATGAACGATTGCACGCTGGCGGTTATTTTCTATGATCTCAAGTGCGATCGCCTGCTGCTCTTCGGGGGCTTCCTGAGAGTTTTCGTAGCCCATGCTATGTAATTGTTTCTCGAAATTGAATCGTGCATCCGATAGGTCGAAGATGATCGATTGATTTTTTCTATCAAGATATGCACTGGGGACTATGTGAGTAGTGCTGAACTCTTGGCATGCTTCAGGTGAGAGGTCCTTTTCACCAAGCGAGATCATGTATTGCCGTACAAATGTGTCGTGACTCAGATACACGCAGGATTGTGGGCCCATTTTCTCTTTGTTCCTCTTTATAATTTCTTTCAATTCATCCGCAAACACTTTCACGAGAGTGGAGACTGTATTCTTCGACCAATCACCGTATGTAAATTCAAGACCTTCTTGTTGATAGAACTTTCCAATATGAGAGTGATGGTGGCTAAAGAAATCGTTAAGAATTTTGTTATCGGTTTCCTGACTATTGGTGAATCGGATTCCTGCAAGATCCGTTAAAAAGGCCAGTTTTTCTCGCGTTGAGTTCGTGATATCTTCGATGTTTTTACGTACGAGATCACTAGAAATGCTTTCGGCATTATCTCCATGCATTCCGTGCAAAAATTCATTCTGTTTATTATTCTCAGCGAACGAAAGCAGCCGCTGCTCCGTTTCCGGAGAGTGCTGGAAGGCTAGGCGCGCAATGTGGAATCTGCGCAGCATTTATAGTTTGCAGAAGCGGATAATGGCGTCGAGGAACCGTTCTTTCTGATCGGCAATCTGTGGCAAGAACGCGCCGATCGTGTCGCGGACGAGATATGGATCTGTGGTACCGGTCATGACTACAAGATCACTCTTGAACTGTCGCAGTGGTGCGACGTGGAGTTCGTAGTAACCCGGGCCTTCTAAGATCCAGAAGTGCTTCAGTTCGCCCCAGCCAAAGAGCCGGCCATCGAACTCGATGCCAATGTCCCGAACGCGAATGTGATGTTTCTTGTGACCCTGATTCCGGAGCATGTAATACAGCGCTGGGATGAACGCGAAGATCAGGCTCAGGCTCCACGCTCCGGAGAGGATTCCGTACGCGATCATCGTCGCGCACAGTGAGCCCGCGACGACGTACCACTTTTCGGAGTGCGTATGGTCGGGACGCGAGGGAGCGTGCCACTCAAGAATGATTTTGTTTTGTGTTTGCATAAATCTGAATATTTTACCATAAAACGGGTTTTTTAGCCTCTTCCTGCCCTTGACCGGTTAGAGGAATGTGATGTGTATATTTTGGCTATAAAAAGCCCTGAAGCTACAGTTTTCTTACCCCGACGCAGCTACCAGTCCATACACTTCACGGGCCCCCGCGTTTTTCAGCATCCGGGCGCACTCCTCAAGTGTTGCGCCGGTGGTACACAAATCGTCGATGAGGATGACGCGTCGCGGGATGCCGACATCTGGTTTCACCGCGAACGCACCGAGGAGAGCGACGAGGCGTTCGGATCGTTTGCGATGTGCCTGATGTCCGGTGCGGCGAACTCGAAACAAGAGCTCTTCAGCTTTCCAGTCGCGGGCTTTGGCGATGCGCACAGCCAGTTGCTCCGCTTGATTGAAGCCGCGTTCGTTACGCCGAACCCAGTGAAGCGGCACGGGGCACAGCACTGGTTCTGAGCCTTTGCCAAAGGCGGGGAGTAAGGCATTGAGTGCCTCGTCCATTCGGTGTGCGAGATCATCAGCAAACGCCGGGACGCTCTTGTATTTGTACGTCAGAATCATTTTTTTTAGATCCTCCGAATCGTCGTACCGTCCGGCGGACGCCACGGCATCAAGGTACCGGAGTCCGCGGCTACGGAGCTTCTCCGTCGTCAGTAGCAGGGCAGTGAGACACAGATTCTCTCGCTCTGCTTTGGTGACGAACGAGCCCTCGACTCCTGAGAGCGAGCGGCGAGGAAACAAGAGATCAAGAAGCACATCGAGCATGACACCATCGTAATCATGGGTGCCACCGCTACGAGAGTATCGGACGAAGCATTCCTGATCGACCGGGGTTTTTCGGCGGGACTCAGGCCTCTTGAGAGTTCTGTTTCACTGAAGAACGGGTAACGATGATCAGACTTCTTCGTCATGATCTTTGGTACCATGACGCTATGACATTCGAAGCTCGGCACATCAGCGTCTCCATCGACTGCTCTCCCGAGAAGGTCTACGTGTTTTCGACAAACCCACAGAATCTTCCGCGTTGGGCAACGGGCTTAAGCGGCTCGGTCACAATTGAAGGCACCAAGGTCATAGCAGAGTCGCCGATGGGGGAGATCGTCATCCAATTTGCGAAGCAGAACACCTTCGGCGTTTTGGATCACGATGTGACGCTCGCGGACGGTCAGAGATTCTATAACCCGATGCGTGTGTTTCGTAACGGCAACGGCTCGGAAGTCACGTTCACGCTCTACAGGTTGCCCGGAGTTACAGACGAAGCGTTTGAGAAAGACGCAGTGACAATCGAGGGAGACCTCAAGAAGCTCAAGGCCTTCCTCGAAAAGTAGGCGTCCAACGGTTGATTTCAGGCCTTCTTCCCCGTAGGCTTCTGCGGCTTACGTCAGTCTTTCATTCACATCATCGGGCAATTATCCCGCGTCCGCGGGATGGTTAGAGCCGATATCATTTACATCATCGGGCAATTAGCTCAGCTGGTTAGAGCGCCACATTGACATTGTGGAGGTCACAAGTTCGAATCTTGTATTGCCCACCATTCGACTCGCTTCGCTCACTCATGGTCTCCGCGCTTCGCGCTCCGGCCATTCTTTGGATTTCGACGAGTCGAATGACCCTGAGCGAAGCCGCAGCGGAGTCGAAGGGCCATCATAGCCTAGACTTTCCGAGTTTTTTTTCGTACGTGATCAGCAAACAAATGCGACATTGTATCAAGGAGCGTTAACACTTGGGCACTACCTACTTCTTTGCAGTGGGATGCAACATGAAGTGGGTGTGGATAACTTCTTTGCTTTCCACACCTCTGGTAGTTTCGACTCCTTGCTCCGCGCGAAGGTTTTCCCCCACAACTCATGACCGTCCTGATCTCCGCTCTTGCGTTCGTTGTCCTTCTCACACTGCTCATCATCATCCACGAACTCGGTCACTTCACACTCGCGAAGCTCTTCAAGGTGGAAGTAGAGGAATTCGGATTTGGTTTGCCGCCCCGCGCGCTCACGCTCTTTAAGAAAGCAGGTACCGTCTTCAGTTTGAACTGGGTGCCGTTTGGAGGATTCGTGAGACTCAAGGGCGAAAATGAAATCAACCTCGAAAAGCGCTTCGATCAGGGCAGTTTTGCCTCGGCGTCGATCCCAGCGCGTCTCCTCATTTTGTCCGGAGGCGTCATGATGAACTTCATTCTAGCATTCGTGCTTCTCACGATCGGCTTCTCGATCGGGCGTTGGGTCCCGAACTTCTATCGGTCCATCGAGGAAATGCAGGCCGCCGCCGTTGCAGGGGAGATTATGCTTGAGACGGGCGTCTACATCACCGAGGTTCTACCAGGCAGCCCAGCTGCTAAGGCAGGAGTCGTGAAGGACAGTGCGATCCAGAGTATCGACGGCGTGAAGGTCAGTAAGCCCGAGGATGTCGTCGAGTATCAGAAAGGAAAGAGGACCGTGACGTACGAACTCATGGAAGGAAAAGAGAAGACGATCCGCAGTATCGATGTGACGCTCGTCGACGGAAAGTCAGGCGTCGCCATCTCGCCGTTTGCGGCCAAATTGTCGGCACCGAAGCGTTCCATCGGAAAAGCGGTGCAGCTTGCAGGACAGGAAACTATTTTCATGACCGAGCAGACCGTCGTCGGCATCGCAACACTTATCAAATCTTTGGCGACCACTGGCCACGTCCCAGAAGGCATCACCGGTATCGTCGGTATCGCCGTTCTGACGTACAGTTCGGTGCAGGAAGGCTTCATGACGTACCTGCGGCTTGTGGCTCTGCTCAGCCTTTCTCTCGCAATCCTCAACATTTTGCCGCTTCCCGCACTCGACGGAGGACGCCTGCTCTTCGTGCTCGTCGAAATGGTGATCCGCCGCCCGCTCAATCAGCGCTTCGAACTCATCACGAATGCGATCGGATTTTTCCTGCTCATAGCGTTGATTATTATTATTACGTTTAATGATGTTATTCATCTTTTTTAGCAGGTAGAAGTTAGCGGGTAGCGGATAGATTTCTGCACACCACGCGCTACTCGCTACCAGCTACCCGCTCGTACTTATGACCACCTCCGTCGATCTCGATCTCTGGCTCAAAGTGCTCTCCGCTGTGGAGGAGAAGTTACCGAGAGGCCAGTTCATCACGTGGTTCAAGGACACCACGATCCTCGGCCGCGAGAATGACAACGTCATCGTCGGTCTTCCACTGCCGATGTTCCTGAACTGGCACCTCGAGCACTACCGCACAATGACGATTGAGACGCTTAAGGCTTTGGACCCGACCATCGACCAGATCGTGTATCAGGTGGATGTCGGTCTCAAGGATGATGCAACGCGCACACTGCGTTTGCTTGAGCACTTCCCAGAAAAAAAGAAGAGCCGCAAAGTCGCGGGCAAAGCGGAGGTAAAGATTGCGGAAGGTCTGTACAGCAAAATCCTGAACCCGCGTTACTCGCTCGAAAATTTTGTCATCGGTCCCGATAACCGACTTGCGCACGCGGCATGTAGCGCCGTTGCTGCGCAGCCCGGAGGCAAATACAACCCGCTCTTCATCTACGGTGGCGTCGGACTCGGGAAGACGCACTTACTCCAGGCCACCGGCAACGCGATCCTTCGCACGATGCCGAATGCGACCATTCTGTACACGACGACCGAGGACTTTACGAATCAGGTCATCGAGGCCATTCAGCATCAGAAGATGGAGCAGTTTCGGAGGAAGTATCGCGAGGTCGACGTGCTCATCATCGATGACGTGCAGTTCCTCGCCAACAAAGATCGCACGCAGGAGGAGCTCTTCCACACGTTCAATTCACTCACCGAAGAGAGAAAGCAGGTCATCATCAGTTCGGACCGTCCGCCCCGAGAGCTCAGCATTCTCCAAGACCGTCTTGTGTCCCGCTTCGAGCGCGGCATGATCGCCGATGTCGGTGTACCGGACTACGAAACGCGTCACGCGATTCTCTCCGAAAAGACGAAAGAATTCGGCCTACTCCTCGATGAGAAAGTCTTGGGCTACATCGCCGAGCACGCGACAAAGAGCGTTCGGCAGCTTGAGGGCATCCTCATGCAGGCGGTTGCGCAGTACGAGCTGGAGCACTGCGTCCCGACCGTGAAGGGGATTGCCGACATCATGCGCAAGCTCTGCGAGCCCCTCAACGACCGCAAAGACGAAGACATCGGATTCCAACCCGCACCGAAGCAGGCCGTTTCGTTTCAGGATTTACTTGAGGGTGTCAGCCGTTACTACTCGGTGTCGGTGGGGGATATGCTCGGTGAGTCGCGCGTTCGTGAGATCCTCGTGCCGAGGCAGATCGCGATGTACATCGGCAAGAAACATCTGCGTATGAGCTTCGTTAGCCTCGGCGAGTCCTTCAGCAACCGCGACCACACGACCGTCATGCACTCAGTCGGGAAGATCGAAAAGAAGATTCAGGAAGATTCCCAGATGCTTCGGGAGATCCGGACGATCGAGAGAGAGGTGGGGCTGGCAGCGTAATTTTGGCTAAAAAGAGCCATGGAAGAACGCCTCTCGGTCTATGAGCTTGATTCTCAGGCAAAAAGGCGGACCATGTGTTCTATGCTTGCTCCAGCACTGACTGAAAGTCAGCGGGACACCGTGATCAACAGACTAGCAGTACAGTTGCCTCGAATTTTACGCAGCGGCTTGTCTGAGGAGGAAATGAGAAAAGCGATTGGAAGGCAGGTCCACGGTGACATCACAGATTTGCTGGAGCCGTTGTACGGTTACACTGTTCCTAAGGTAGTGCCGTCGATCCTCCCGCCGCACGATGATACGACCATCGGTCGCCTTGCGAATACGCAGCGCGCGCTACGACGGTCAGATCTATCACCGGAAAGTCAGGCCCTAGTTTTGGATGAAGTAGAGCGAATCGAGCTTTGGATCCAGAAAGAAGACAGGCCGCCTCGTCCACCGCCCTCGATTTTCGACGGTGAACCGCAGGTCAGTTACTTCATCCAATAACGGATGTTCGCGCCGACGGACTTCTTTTGATACTCTCTTGGCATGCCCGCACCCGAAACTGTCGATCAGCTCTACAAACTCCGTCATTCGCTCGCGCACGTTCTGGCGCAGGCCGTGACGAAACTCTGGCCGGGAACGCTCATCACTATCGGTCCGCCGATCGAGACCGGTTGTTACTATGATTTTTTGTTTCCGCAGCCTATTTCAGATGCCGATTTTGGTGCGATCGAGAAGGAGATGAAGAAAATCATTTATCAGGGCCAGACGTTCCGGCGTGATGAACTATCGGTGACCGACGCCAAGAAATTCTGGCGCGAGCGGAAACAGAAATTTAAAGTGGAACTCATCGAGGACTTGGAGAAGAACGAGAAAGTCAGCTCCGTCACGCACTACGTCAACATCGGCCCGAAAGGCGAGGAAGCCTTCGTCGATCTCTGTCGTGGCGGACACGTCGAAAGCTTCAAGGACATTCCGGTCGACTGCTTCAAAGTCATGAGTCTCGCAGGTGCGTACTGGAGAGGGGACGAGAAGCGCGAGCAGCTCATGCGCATCTACCTTGCCGCATTTCCCAGTAAAAAAGAATTGGACGCGCACCTCTTCATGCTGGAAGAAGCGCGCAAGCGTGATCACCGTAAGCTCGGCAAAGAACTCGATCTCTTCACGTTCAGCGAACTCGTCGGTTCCGGTCTTCCCTTATGGACGCCGCGCGGTACGATTCTCAGGAATCAGCTCGATAACTTCGTGTGGTCGCTCCGCGAAGCGAAGGGCTACATGAAGGTCACGATCCCGCATGTCACGAAGAAAGAACTCTACGAGGCGTCGGGTCACTGGCAAAAGTTCAGTAACGAACTCTTCAAGATCACGACGCGCGAAGGCCACGAGTTTGCGATGAAGCCGATGAACTGCCCGCATCACACCCAGATCTACGCCTGTCAGAAACGGAGCTACCGAGATCTTCCGCAGCGCTACGCCGAAACGACGACCTGCTACCGCGACGAACAGACCGGTGAACTGCATGGCCTGTCTCGTGTTCGTGGTTTCACTCAGGACGATGCGCACGTTTTCTGCCGTCAGATTCACGTGAAGCAGGAGATCCTCAATATCTGGGAAATCGTCGATACGTTCTATGCCGCTGTTGGCTTCGGCAAGCTTAAGGTTCGCCTGTCTCTGCATGACCCGCAGGCTCCTGAGAAGTACTTAGGTACGCCCGAGATGTGGAAGCGCGCCGAAGCGGCACTCCGAGAAATCGCAACCGAACGGAAAGCTGATTTCTTCGAGTCGCCGGGTGAAGCCGCGTTCTATGGCCCTAAGGTGGACTTCATCACGAAAGATAGCATCGGCCGCGAGTGGCAGGTGGCGACGATTCAGCTCGATATCAACATGCCCGAGCGGTTCGATCTCTCGTGCATCAATGAAGAAGGAAAAGACGAGCGCATCGTCATGATCCACGCCGCGATCATGGGATCTCTCGAGCGTTTCCTCAGTATCTACATCGAACACACTGCAGGGCTCTTTCCGCTGTGGATGGCGCCAACGCAAATCGGCTTAGTGCCGGTCGCAGGTACCCACGAAGCATTCGCGAAACAGCTTGAAGAGGACCTCCGGAAGAGGGGATTGCGTACGCAGTTCTTCGGTCATGAGGAATCTTTGGGTAAGCGCATCCGCGACGGCGAGATGGCGAAGATCCCGTACTTGCTCGTCATGGGTGATAAAGAAATCGAGGCCAAGGCGGTCACGGTCCGCAACGTGAAGACGAAGAAGCAGGTGACCGTCGGTATCGACGAATTCTTCACGACACTCGAAAACGATGTCGCGTCACGAAAGCTTGAACTCTCGATCGGATAACTATGGGAATCATTTTCCTCTTTCTCGGCATCATCACCCCGCGCTTTACGATTGCGCTTCTGTGGCTGATGTCGAATTGGTTCGAGGGAGTCTTCGACACGAGACTTCTCCCGATCATCGGATTCTTCATCTTCCCGATCACGCTCCTCTGGTACAGCGCGGTCATGAATTGGTTCAACGGCGAGTGGGACATCTTGAACCTCGGCGTTCTCGTGCTCGCACTTATTCTCGATCTATCCTCGAGCGGCAGTCAGCGGAGGAAGAGGGAGAGGTCCTAATCTCGGCCTGCGAACGCAACTTTGAGCCCGAGCATCATGAAGAGTCCGCCCATGACCCGTTCGGACGCCGATTGAATGCGCAGGAACGGCGTACGAATCGCGGAGAGTGACAGTATCGACGCGACCCCAGAGAACCACACGAACGTCGCAACAATCATGTACAGGCCGTACCCGAGCTGAAGGAGAACTGGTGTCGTGGGACTAATGACCTGCGTGAAAAGTGCGAGGAAGAAGAGGCTGACTTTGGGATTCAGCACGTTCGTGAAGAAACCGATGCGCAGTGCGGAGAGCGGGGGAATGTCCGGGCGCGCCGCATTTTCTTGGAGCGATGTGGCTGTCGCTTTGTGCGTCAGTGCTTTCCAGCCTATGAAGAGCAGATACGCGGCGCCGACGTATTTGATCGTGTTGAACAGAACGATCGACTGGGAAATGAGGAGACCGATGCCGAGGAGCGAGTAGGTGACGTGGACGAGAATGCCGAGTGCCAGACCCGCTGCTGTGAAAATGCCCGAGCGCTTGGAGTAGGTGAGCGTGTTTCTGGTCACGATGAGAAAATCGGGCCCTGGGCTTGCGGCACCGAGAATGTGGATGACGACGATCGTGAAAAAGGCTGACATGCGAAAATTCTACCATATGCATGTCGGCTTTCTGATATTCTGCTCTCCGATGTTTGAAGCATTCCAATTCGGGCCGGCCACTATCTGGCTTCGAATTCTCTTTCTCCTCATCGGAACGTGGCTTGCAGCCGAGTTCCTGTTTCGATTGGCCGTATCGGCAAACCTGAGTCTGCAGAGCCTTCGTGACGACGCCAAATGGCACCTCCTTGCGTTTCTCCTCGGCGGACGGCTGCTTGCGATCATCGGTCAGTATCAGACCTACATAAAACATCCGCTTCGTGTATTCATTGTGTGGGACGGCAGCTTCAGTTTCCTTGGTGGCGCCATCGGCGTCGCGCTGGTTCTTTTTTGGTCATCGCGCAATCAACGGGTCACGTTTCTCCAATGGCTCGACGTTCTGCTTCCGGCAACGACATTCGGTTTGGCGTTCGACTGGTTCGGGATGTTCCTGTCCGCGCAGGCGTACGGCAAACCCACGAACGTTCCGTGGGGCGTCATCATGGATACCTTCAACGTTCGCTACACCGTACCGATCCATCCGGTGCAACTCTATTATGCCTTCTTCTATTTCGCGCTCACGTTCGTCCTGCTCCTCATCCGTCGCTACTCCAAGCGCGCCGGAGCCGAGACACTACTTGGTATCGTCACAGCGTCGCTAGCCGTGTTTTTCTTCGAGTTCCTCAGGGGCGACTTCAGTATTCCGGTCTTCGCGAAGATCACCGACTTCGTGTTCCTCGGATGTCTGTTTGGAAGCTTAGGCGTGCTCGCGCTCATCGAGAACAAATTGTCGGAGCGCGCGAATGCGGCGTACGGAGGAGCGGTCGCCATCCTCACGCTTGCGTATGTTCTGTCTCGGTCGTGGCTCGATCTTCCGCAATATCAACTCCGCTTTAGCCAAGTGTTGTCAATTCTTGCGCTGCTTGCGACGGTCGTATACGTTGTTGTCCATCGCCGGAAATATCCGCATCTCTAGTTCCTAACCCCGTTTGTCGTGGACTTTCTTTCTCCCATGCTCGAGAGCACTTCAGCGTTCCTTGCATCCGATCCCGCGGTCCTTGCCGTTCAGGGTTTGATGGCCGGCAGCGCATTCATCGTGGTGTTTCTCGTGCTCTTTACGACGCGCGACATTCTGTTCCGCACCAATTCTTTTCTTCTCCAGACGTT
>JAGORY010000017.1:13862-18068 GCA_018062585.1 Candidatus Peribacteraceae bacterium
TGGTTTTGGCCGAATCCCGCAGGTTGGCGTTACACGGACTTTCCGGTCCAGACGCTTCTCGCGGTCTGTGCTGCGCTGATCATTCTTTCCTTTGTCATCGGATACTGGAGGAAGAGAGTCAAGAATCCGATCACGAAGAATTTAAGCAAAAGCTGGTCGTCGGCCGCTCTATGGTTTGGGCTTGTCGGCATCGTCTTCGTCGTGAGTCGGGTTGAGATGATCCAGTTCCTCGCCATGCGCGCGATGTGGGCTCTATGGCTCCTATGCTTGGTTGCGTACGCATTCTTCCAGTTCATCCAGTTCCGCCGCCGCCACTACACGGTGATGCAGCGAACGCAGGTTGTGGATGAGCGTGAGAAGTATTTGCCCGGAAATAGAAAGTAGCGGATAGCGGTTAGCGGATAGAAAGCAGTCTGGTAGGCTAGAAGGTTTTTTTATCTACCCGCTACCTTCTACCTGCTATTCGCTACGTACACTTTTCTTTCTATTGACACAAATATACTTCTACAGGAGAATCTCCCTTCCTGTGCCCCTAAAACACGCGACAGAGACGGCCTACATGATGTTCCTTGGTCTTGCGATCTGTCTCGCGGGATTCGCTGCTGCGCTTCTGCCAGCCATTCCTGTTGGTACCAAGTACTGGGCGATCCTCCTTACGATCTCGGTTTTGTATCCGCTCGTTCTGGCTCGTACGTTCAAGACGAATCGTGCCGACTACGAGTTCCGTGCCCTGCACTGGTTCCCCGCGGGTATCTTCATTCTGTGGTTTATTCTGCAGCTCATCGGACCACGTATCGAGATCATTCACATTCTGACACTCGGTTTCTTCTTCCTGTGGTCGCTCCCGCTTGTCGCACTCGGCATTGCGTTCATCATTATCTTTGCGGTGCATGTCTTACGCCGCAGCAAACTGCGCGTGACCATTCTTTCCGTCGTGCTGGCACTCTTTGCTGCAGGCGCTCTTTTTGCCGAGGGCACGGGCGCCAATTCCAAAATGCAGGCCACGCTCTTCCCGAAAGACGTGCCGTCGTTTGCATCGATCAAGATTGCTTTTGATACCCTCCGCGCAAGCCTCACTCTCCGTAGTGGTTCATCCGACGTCCTTGTCGCGATCGGCGCATCGTCGTCCTCCATGGCTAATACTATTCCTGGTTCGCCAGTGAAGGCTCCCTCTTCATCGTCGATCACAAGTAGTTCAGTGATGGCTCAGGTCTCATCGTCCAGTTCGTCCTCGTCTTTTCAGATGCCGTCGTCGTTCTCGTCTTCTACGAGCAAGTCTGTGACGCCACTTCCGCCCATCATCGACGAGAAGAATCCGGGACATCTTGCCAAGTCCGGGCCTGAGTCCTTCGCCATGATAGGAGCCACGCTGCTCGCCGGTTATTTTGGCCTCTTGCATGCGCGGGCACGTAAAAGGGTGTAGACTGTGCTTCTCATGAAGCGCCCTCTTCTCATCGGAGTCATTGTCGTCGTCGTTCTCGCAGCCGGAGCGGTAGTTCCGCGTGTTGTGATGTACGTGGAACGTCAGCGTATCATCGCAGAACAGGAGAACGTGGTACTACCTCCGCCAGAGACATTGCCGGTCGTCTCGTCGTCGTTCCGTTCATCTGTCGCTGTATCATCGTCGATTGCTCCTACCCCTGAGCCACCTCCGTCCACGTCCATCCGAGCGAGCGTGAACTGGGACGTACCCTTCACGTCGCAGGCACCGCTCGGGAAGTGGGAGGAGCCGTACAAGGAAGCGTGCGAAGAAGCGAGTGTCCTCATGGTCATGCGATATTTCCAGGGTCGCCCGATTGGTTCTCCAGAAGAGGCTGACAAAGACATCGTGCAGCTGGTGCATGTGAACGAGGCGCTCGGTTTTTCGGTGGATGATACCGCTGCAGAGATTATCGAGCTTCTCAACGATCAGGATCCATCACTTTATGCTTTATTACTGCATGACCCGACAGTTCAGGACATCAAAAAAGTTCTTTCCGAGGGGAGTCTCGTCATTGTTCCCGCCGCGGGTCAGCAACTCGGGAACCCGTACTTTACGCCGCCGGGCCCCGTGTACCACATGCTCGTCATTCGCGGATACACCGAGGACGGTTACGTGATCACCAACGACCCTGGGACGAAACGCGGCGAGGGTTACGCGTACAAATGGGAATTGCTCATGAGTGCAATTCACGATTGGAACGGAGGTGATGTTGAGAATGGTGGAAGGGTAGTGGTTGTTGTAGGGAAAAATTGAGAACGAAAAACGTAAAGTGAAAAGTGAAAAATACGAATGAAATGGAGGTGGAAGGTATTACTGCCTTAGCCTAAGATAGGTTTGAAGCTTTTGTTTTTCACTTTTCACTTTTCATTCTTCACTCGTCCTCATGTCCACCATCTCCTCCCTCCACGCTCGTCAGATCCTCGATTCCCGTGGCAATCCCACACTGGAAGCAGATGTCGTTCTGTCTGATGGTTCATTCGGCCGAGCTGCTGTGCCCTCCGGCGCATCGACGGGAACGCATGAAGCCTTGGAACTCAGAGACGGAGACAAGGCCGTGTACCTCGGGAAGTCGGTGCTGAAGGCCGTCAGTAACGTCAACGGACCAATAACGAAGGCACTTTCGGGTCTCGACGTTGCCGATCAGAGGAAAGTGGATCGCACGATGCTTGAGCTCGACGGCACGCCGAATAAGTCGGTGCTCGGAGCCAATGCCGTGCTTGGCGTCTCGATGGCTGTTGCCCGTGCACGGGCCGCAAGTGAGAAGCAGTCACTCTGGAAGTCTTTGGCTCAGCAGTTCGGCACCAAGGACGCGGTGCAGCTTCCGGTGCCGATGATGAACGTCATCAACGGTGGCGCGCACGCCGACTCGGGGCTCAGTTTCCAAGAATGCATGATTGTCCCGACGCAGTTTTCATCGTTTAGTGAAGCGCTTCGGGCAGGAGCAGAAATTTTTCACTCGCTCAAAAAAATCCTGAAGGATGCGGGTCACGTCACCGCTGTCGGTGACGAAGGAGGATTCGCGCCTCACGTGAAGTCCAGCGATGAAGCGCTCTCCGTTCTCATGCAGGCCATCGAGCAGGCGGGATACACGGGCAAAGTGCAGCTCGCGCTCGACTGCGCAGCATCCGAGTTCTGCAAAGGCGGCGTGTACACCGTGGACGGCAAGCAGATGAACTCTACAGAACTCGTCGATTTCTACGGCACGCTTATTTCCAAGTACCCGATCGTCAGTATCGAGGACAGCCACAGCGAAGACGACTGGACTGGATTCGCTGCGATGCAGGCTAAGTTCGGCTCGATGCTGCAACTCGTCGGTGACGATCTTTTCGTCACGAACACCGAGCGCGTGAAGCGGGGGATCGCTGAGAAGTCGGCAAACGCCGTGCTCATCAAGCTGAACCAGATCGGTTCACTCACCGAAACCGTCGAGACGATCCAGATGTGTCAGGCAACCGGCTGGAACTCGGTCGCGAGCCATCGCTCCGGCGAAACCGAGGACAGCTTCATCGCCGATCTCGCCGTAGGTCTCCGCACGGGTCAGATCAAAACCGGCTCGCTCTCGAGGACCGACCGCGTCTGCAAGTACAACCAGCTTCTGAGGATCGAAGAGGAGCTCGGTACGAGTGCGCAGTACGTGTCGCCGTTTCGAGGGTAAGTAAAACCTACATGGCTTCCGCCCAAGCTCCTTTATCCTGTGGCACCGATTCGGCGAATTGAGGAACGACATTCGCTAGTTGAGCTCGGCTGCTCTCCACGATGTCTTGCATGCCAAGCACGATGGCATCTAGCTCACTTTTTCTCATTGGACCTTCCTTCTCGGCAATCTTGTCACCGTATTCCTTAAGCCACGTATTTTCCGGAATCACTTTTGCCAAATCAGTGAGAGACGTCGAGAAAAATGCACGAAGATCCGAGGGTTGGTACGATTGGGTAGTGATCTGCGCGTAGCGGTCGGCATGTCGTCCTATAATTTCGGCACGTAGGAAGTGGTCGGGAAGATCAGGAGAGGATTTCATGACAAATCAAAAGAAAGAAATGAAGTGAAAAGTGCAACAGTATTCTGCGCCTCACTACAGAATGCAAAGAAGCGCAGACACCGAAGTGAGGTGGTGTCTTCTTTTTGGCTTTCAATTGCGATTATTCTAGTTCATGAGAAGTCACTTTTGCGCGTCATATCAAGCAGAAGCCACGCGAAGCTCTCCATAGTGAGCGAAGTATGGTCG
>JAGORY010000001.1 GCA_018062585.1 Candidatus Peribacteraceae bacterium
CACGAAAGCGCTTCCGATAAAGCCCATGATCATGCCGGTTGTGATGAGTCTGCGAAGCATTATTACGAGATTATTGGTCACAGAAATTATCTAAGTATTATACCACAAAAATGCTGGTATATAAAGATGTTCTCGGCAGCCGTTACTGCTTACTACTCAAACTATCAGTCGTGCCTTTCGTCTGTCGCACCTCGTACCGCCCCCACCCCGGCGCTGAGGCGCCACCCCTCCCCCGGGCTCCTAAAAAGGAGCAGCCGGGTGAGGGGGAGACTTTTGTTTATAGTGTTTGCAGAGCTTCCCTCACCCGGCTGTTCCGCAGAACCCGGGGGAGGGACCGAGGGTGGGGGCCGTAAAATCGAAGCCTTCATCAATTCCCCAAATACTTCGCTCGGTTCCGGTTATGCTCGTCGTTGGTGACGGCGTAGCGAATGGCCCCAGTGTTGTCGTGAAGGTAGTACCAGTACTGGGACTCCGTGGGCTTCAGCGCTGCGATGACCGAATTCTCACTGGGATTCGCGATCGGAGATGGCGGAAGACCCTGTGTACGACGCGTGTTGTACGCCGACTGGATCTCTACATCGGCCTTGGTAAGGACCTCGCGCATCTTATTGAGACGATAGCGGGTCGTGGCGTCGACGCCGAGAACTACGGCGTTCTCGAGCCGCTTCCACAGAATGCCGGCGACCTGTGCACGCTCTTCATCATGACGAGACTCCTCCTCCACGAGTGATGCCATGGTCACGACTTCATGCAGCGTGTAGCCGCTTTTGCTGATGTCTTCTGCGTACTCCGTGACGATGCGCTTGCGGAATGTTCCGAGCATGCGCTCGAGAGCGAACTTCGGAACGTAGTCGGTCGGAGAGACGGAGTACGTTTCGGGGAAGAGATAGCCTTCCAGCTTTGATCCGATCTTGAACTCTTCACCACCCTGCGCACCTGTAGGAGGAAGAAAATCGAAGGAACTGAAATCGCATGTGAAAGCGCACGCGATGATGTCACCGGGTTCACCTAAGCCCTTCGCCGCAAAGAGCGCATCGATGTCGGCAACCGTATACCCTTCCGGAACCGTGATCAGGAATTCTTGGGTTTTGCCGGAGTGCAGAATCGCGATGATCTCAGAGGACGAAGCCGATGGACTCACAGCGAAAGATCCAGCCTGAAGTTTGCCTGCGACTCCCGTGAGACGGGCGTACCACTTGAATACCAACGGCGAGCGGATAAGCCCCCGCTCTTTCAGATTGGCGGCAATGATGCCGATGGACTGACCTGACTGGACGGTAAACGATGCCTCTTTCGTATCAGTGGAATCAACCGGCGAAAGCGCATGCCGAAACCACAGTCCGCACATAATCACGCCGATGACGAGAATCAGAAGAAAGCGGCGCATAGGATTGGATTAGCCTTTCACTCCGAGCCCCAGTTCACCCATCACTCCCTGCATGCGTTCAGCGGAGACGATCTGGGCTTTCTTCATGGCTCGGTTCAGTGCGTCCTTCAAAAGCTCTCCGATCCGCTCGCGCTGGACCTCGGGAGCGACGGTGACGGAAATGATCTCCATCGCGGCGGACACAACGACGTGGACGCCCGAAGCCTCAGCCTCGACGTGGATGTTCTTGAGCTCTTTCTGGACCTTGCTGGCCTGCCGCTGGAACTTGAACGAGTTTCGGAGTTCGGAGAAGGAAGTCATGAAAGGAGTGTAAAATGAAAAGTGAAAAATGAAAAGTTAAAGAACACTTCTCGATACGCCCTATCACCCAAGTCTCCACTTCCCCCGCTTCTCCTCTATCAAGCCATCTCTCTTCAGACCCTCGATCAACGCTTGCAGCCACTTTTTGTGATCGTCCATAGTCCAATCGGCCACGGCCTGCGCTCCGATCTCTGAAAGTGTTATCGGCTTCTTGGCATCCCGCAGCACCTCGACGATTTTGCCGCGGAAGATTCTGTTCGGGACGAAACGGCCGGCCATCATGCGTCCCGGTTCTTTTTTCTTCACAGCTTTTCTTGAGATTTTTTTGCCGTACGATTTGCACACCGATTGCATGGGCTTCGTCATGAGCTCCCACTTCGGAGTATTCTTGGTGCAGATGATCGAACCAAAATCCATGAGTGCCGCATAAAGTTCAGCAGATGACCCCCTCTTCATCGACAAAGCCTGTATCATCACTTTTTCCGAAAGCGGCAGAAGTTCCTTATCAGATTTTTTCCACGTCCCATCCGGATTCTCTGGCCCTGCGAAGAACCGGTGAAGAATGCGCCGGATGTTCACGTCTAAGCATGCAGTCGGAATACCGAACGCGAAGTTACGGATCGCACCGGCGGTGTAGTGCCCGACTCCCGGAAGTTCCTGCAGTGAGCCCATATCAGTTGGAAACTTCCCTCCCCTGTCCACTATTGCTCGCGCCGCATCCCTGAGCCTGAGCGCCCGGTTGTTGTACCCAAGCCCTCGCCATGCGATCAATATTTCACTGTTTGAAGCCTTTGAAAGGTCTTGCAGATGAGGAAATTGTTGAATAAAATTTTTGTACAAAATAATGACTCTAGAGACCTGCGTCTGCTGCAGCATGACTTCGGAAACCAGAATCAGATATGCCTTGTGATCGGGATCTTTTTCCTTGATGCCACGCCACGGAAGCGTCCGCTTGTTCTGCTCGAACCAATGCCAGAGTTCGGTACAGAAAATGCCGATACGCTCGGAGTGGGTCATACTGGGATCATACAAGCGGGTAGAAGGTAGCGGATAGTGAATAGCAAAAAATCTAGCCGCAACTCGCTACCCGCTACCCGCTAGCTAGCCTTCGTAATCCCGATCCTGTCCTCGATCTCTTGGTCGACGAATGCTTTCTTGCGGCCGTACTTCATGCGGCTGTATTCCTTGATGAGTGAACCAAGCTTCTCGTTTCGTTCGGACTCGTCGTAGATCGTCGCGAGCGAGAACGGACGCGAGGTCGTGTTGTTGATGTTCAGTTTCACGTAGCAGTTGAAGTTCGGGATACCGATGACGTCTTGCTCGGAGAGCACGGGCGCGAATTCCTTGGCCATGTACTCAGCATCCTCGGCGCCGATCTTGAAGCTCATGATGGTACCCACGTTACCGAACACGGCGTCGCGCATCTTGGTGCTGGCCTGTCCGTAGCCTTCGGTCTTACCCACGAGCTGGCCGATGTACTGGTGAGCCATGATGAGGCCGAGTTCGTACTTACGGGCCTCGGAGAGGATTGTCGCAAACGCATCGGTGATGAAGTTCTGGAATTCGTCCACGTAAAGGTAGAAACGCTTGCGGTCGCGCTGTGGGACGTCGGCGCGGCTCATAGCCGCCATGTTCACTTTGTTCACGAAGATTAATCCAAGCAGCTGAGCATTAACGTCACCTATTTTTCCTTTACTCAGGTTGACCAAAAGCACTTTGCCGGAGTCCATGACTTCGCGGACATTGAAGGCCGACTTGGGCTGTCCGATGATATTGCGCATCGTCGTGTTCGTGACGAACGGACCGAACTTCGCCGAGAAGTAGGGAATCATTTCTTCTTTTTCGCGCTGTCCGGTCTTGGCCATTTCGTTCTCCCAGAAACTGCGGACGACGGCATTCCTGCACTTCGCCACTTTGTACCGCTGGAATTCTTCGTCGACGAAAAGACGCGGCACGTCGAGGAGGGTCGCGCCTTCTTCCTCGTCATCCATGAGAGTCAGACAGCCGTTACGGAAGTAGTGCTGGATGCGCGGACCGAAGATCTCGTTTCCGAACATCTTGATGAAAATTTCCATCGCATCGAGCGAGGCCCGATCTTTCTCCTCGGGCGTTGTAGCTTCCAGAAGGTTTAAGCCCATCGGGCGTTCACCGTCCGAAGGATCAAAAACGATGACGTCCTTGGCACGTTCTTTCGGCGTGTGAGCAAGCGCATCTTCGATCAAGTCTCCGTGCGGATCGATGACACAGAGACCCTCGCCATTCGCGATGTCCTGCCGAGATTGCCAGTTGAGGAGCGCGGATTTACCCGAACCGGATTTACCGATGATGTACTGGTGACGGGTGCGGTCCTTGTCGAGGAAACGGATGCTAGTCTCGACAGCACGGTGACGGTTGATGCCGAGGATGATGCCTTCTTGCGGCGCGTTCGGCGGAGGCGGAAGAATCTTGTAGAGGATCCACTGAAGATTCGGAATCGTGTTGTAGCGGCTGTCGGGGAAATGGAAAATCGAGGCCAACTCTTTCTCGACGAGCAAGTTCCGCTTATGAGCGAAGCCGTTCACGCGGCGCTTCCAGAGCGGATAGATCAGGTACTGGTTCCACGCCATCGGCAGGAAGTCGATGATCATCCGGCGGTTCTTCAGGAAGTTGCCGTACTGATCTTTGAACACGTTGAACGACACCTGGAGATTATTGGTGATGTCATTGGCGCGCTCCCACGTCTTGGCCGCAGCCATGATACGGATCGTCGTGTGAAATCCACTCATGCCGGCTTTCTCACCCATGCGTTTATAGAGCTCTTCCTCGGGCGCGATCATGCGGACGAATGAGTCGCCAGATTTTGCGCCGGGAGCGAGGGTTGCCGAATCCGATGAGCCGACCATACCGAGCAGGGTGCCGACGAGCTTGAGGCCGGGAATCTTATCGAATACTGTTTCTTTCTTTCCCTTGAAACTCTGCGAAGCGATGGCTTTCGTCTTTTTGGACCAATAATTCCCAAACACTGGCGTAACAATGACCTGCACCGAGGCCTTCTCTTCGGGATGCAGTTTCGAGAGCGCGTTCGTGAGATCGTTCAAGGGATCATCCTGCATGTGATCGAAGAATCGCAGCGGGTACATGTACGGCTTCTTCGTAATCATGTTGTAGATCGAGAGTTTGTAGCCCTCGGGCCAGATCTCGGGTGTCGGGGTGAGCGAAACGTCCGCATTCGGGTAGTACGACGTGATCTGCTTCTCGATAATGGACGTAAGTTTGCCGGGGCAGAGAACGTAGAACGTGATGAGGCCGTCTTCTACAAAGAGCTCAAAACTGATGGTGATGTAACGGAAAATCCAGAAGTGGATAACCTGCCAGAACGTGAGATCCTTCACTTCATTGACCGCGCGGAAGAGCTGTTCCATGATCGCGATTTTTTCCTTGAAGTCTTTCTCTGTGCGCTTCTCCTGATCCATCTTGCTGTCGCTCCTCGGTAGAATGACTTTCATCGAGACGAGCTTCTTACCCGCGCGATACGCGTACCAATAACGCATTGTGAATACGGCGTAGTAGATGATCGTCAGCACAAGCAGAATCACGAACGAGTTCTCGACAGGTGCCCCGATGAACCAACGACCGCAGATGCCCCAAATGTTCAGATTGAACAGGAAACCCGCAATGGAAATCACTGCGAGCAGAATTGGCCAGAAGAGGAGGCGGAGGAGTGTGAACATTTTTCTTCTGTCGTACTGTACAGACAGAATCTTTGTATTATATCAGAAAAACGGCTTGAAATACAGCCTTTTAGGGGCTTCATCACCTCATCCGCAGCAGGGACGCGGCGTCCCAGTCTACGGGAATAGGGCTATGCTCCCGAGCAGTCCAGAACCTCCATGCGCATCTCCCGGACCCGCCCTGTTTTGGTACCCATCATGAACCGGTAGAGACCCGTGACACTGGGCTCCAGCTCGAAGGTTTCACCCTCCGTGATCCACGTTTCTACCCCCGTGTGCGTGCCGTCCGGATACACGATATTTCGCACGACGAAGGCGCTCTGTGAACTGAGCCGCAGCTTTCCTCCGAGCGGAAAACTATGCGGAATGCCAGGATTCAGAATGACGTCTTTCACGATTCGTCGCTGGAAGCGGTCGTCATTGCAGCGTTGGACTTTATTGGAATCCCCGAGTCGCTCGAAAGTCGCGTTGATCTTGCCCTCACTTCGTTCAGCAATGGTGATGAAGGAACCGAGACTCAAGTCCATGTCCCGTCCCTGCACGTACGGCCCGCGGTCGTTGATCCGCACGGTGACGCTCTTGCCGTTCTCGACGTTCGTCACTTTCACGAGCGTATTTCCGGGGAACGTGCGGTGTGCCGCAGTCATCGCCCACATGTCAAAGCCCTCGCCAAAGGCCGTACCTTTTCCGTGAAACTTTTCAGAATATAGACTCACTTCGTGCACTTCGGCCTGAAGCTTGTCATCCACCTGACGCATGAGAGCGAGAAGCTGTTCGTGCGTCATCGATGCTCCTTCGGCGTCATAGGAAATATCGTAGTGCGCGGCGAGTGCAGGCACCTGTTCGGGCTCAGGTAGTTTCGAGAGGACGCGGTCGCCATGTTCATCGATCGGTTCGACGCTCCTAGTGCGGAAAATCCACCGGAGCGCGTCGGACGGCGTCATCGGAGAATCCGGATAAAAGTTTTCCTGACTATCATCAAGGAGTCCTCTCGCTTTGGCGTACGTAATCTCGGGGTATCCGGCATCCGACTTCGGCACGTCAGCATACGGCGGCTCATTCGTTTTCTCGGCGGGGCGGCTGGTGCTGCGCCAGATCAAGACAAATCCGTCTCGACGCGTCACGGCATCAGCCGCCAAAACAGGAGCCGGAAAGATGCTCACGAGAAAGGCTGCGGCGATGAGTGCGGGGGTCAGACGTTTCACGAGATGGAGTATACATTGGCAAATAACCGATTCGACTTGCGAGGCTCGGAAACGTATTGGCTTACCGCCCCGCCCGCACTTCCTGCCACTTTAGAGCGACCAGATCCTGCGAGATGACGATGCGAGTGGCGGGTCCAAAGACTCCAGCACCCTTGGCACTCGCCGAGGTCACGATGGCTTTATCGAGCTGATACTGCGTGAGAGCCGCAGTCGTACGTCCGGCAAATGTTCCGGTTGCGCCGGCGTCGTCCAAATATCCGGCATCGATGAGGAATGACTGCAGAAGTTTCACCTCTTTACCCTTGTCGCCTTTGGAGAGAAATTTCTTGGGCATCTCTTCGGACTTCACTTTGTCAGCGAGGTCCATTTTGTGCGCGAGTGACTTCGTCTTCGATTCGACGATTTTCACTTTCCACTCTTTGAGAATGGCTGCGCGAGTAGCAGGACCGATGCGTCCGGCAAATTGGTCGGTAGCCGCAGGTACGATGCCGCGTGCGATCTGGAAAGCAGTGACCGATTCCTTGAGGTGCTGATCAAACACGCCATCCGTGCGTCCGCGGTAGTACCCGAGGTACCTGAGAAGTTTTTGGGCCTGTCGTACGTCTGCACCCGTGGCACCTTTATCCAAGCCGAGGGTGAGCTCCGGAAGATTTTTCTCGGTGATACCTGAAGCCGCAGTGAGAGCGGCTGCAGTCTCCAGTGTCACCGATGTTCCGTCACCGGAAATACCGTACTCCGACTGAAAACGCTTGAGCGCATCCTGCGTCACCGGACCGAACTGACCAGTTGGGGTTTCCGCGAAGTATCCTAGATCTTTGAGGTTCGCCTGCAGGATCCGCACCGAATATTCGCGGTCGCCAAATTCTGCCATCCGAACGAGGTCCGCGGGATCACTCTTCGGGAGTGATGCCAAAATCTTAGAATCGGCATCGAAGTGTTCGAGCACCAGTTTCTCAGACGGGACGTTTTCCGAGCCAAGCGGATACACCGTGCCTTTCACGTTACGGACACCCCATGCGAGAGCCCGAGCTAAGCCCGGTTCTCCGTAGCCCATCCAGATATCAATGCGATGAATATCATTCCCCCATTCGATGATCCGTCCGCCGCGGTCGTGGATCGTTCCGACGCCGACACCAGGAAGATCAATGACCGTGCCGAAAGCGTACGTATCGGGACCCGCGATCATCCCTGGGTACACCGGCGTGCCATCAGCACCCGCGATTCCTTTGCCGTTGAATGCGATCTCCTCCTCGTAGTTTCCACGGAAATAGCAACACTGATTCGGCAGTGGCGAGTAGTACGCGGTCACAACGAACTGCTGCATGCGCGGTTTTTCGACCGCATACACGGGTGATATCACGGAGCTCATTATGGAAGTCATGACGATAGCCGCCGGATAGAGCCGCACTTTGAGGAGTTCGATGTACATTTTTGTTTGTGTGTAGAATTGAAATCTGATCAGTATACCATAAAAGCTCACCTCGTTTAAGGCTTAGGGACAACAAAAGATGATGGTTGTCTTGTATAGGAAAGTGTACA
The DNA here is from genome assembly GCA_018062585.1 of Candidatus Peribacteraceae bacterium. Taxonomy (GTDB): domain Bacteria; phylum Patescibacteriota; class Gracilibacteria; order Peribacterales; family Peribacteraceae; genus JAGORY01. Next base: position 8,142 of record JAGORY010000001.1, read on the forward strand.
AATAAGTTGACTTAAACTTATTTTAGTGTTATAAATATTATACATGCGGTCTCAAAATGATTATCGGCGTGGGGCTGGATCATCTGATGAGGAAGAAGAACAACAGTCTTCGTCAGAAATTGAGGTTGCGGATCAGGTGGGGCATTCTTTGATCCAGAAATTTGCTGGTGCACTTGGTGTAAGAACAACCGATGGGACTCTGATAGATCAAGATCGTCGACGAGAAGTTGAACATCACAGGGAACCGGGCACCTATACGAGCTATATTGATGAGCTACGAAAAATCGAAGCACACACTGCTGTACCAGAGGTCGAGTTGTCTACGAAACGGGGTCTTATGATCGGAAAAGCGCATGGCGTTTTGATCGATCCTCAGAGCGACAAACTAGAAATGGTTCGAAAGCAAATGGGGCTCGATGAGCAACGAGAGGAATTATTATCTTTTTTGGAGAGCATGCTTGATCCTAAAGATGGATTTCTTTCTTTCAAGAGAGATACAGCATTACTGGGTACAGCCGTATCGTCCATGGGTGATGTGAAGCAAAAATTCCCAGAATTGACAGTAGCCGAACTCAGTTGCTTGCCCTTGCTTACGCAAACGCCGAAGCATTATTTGCTCTATGGAGCCGAGGAAGATACTCGCAAAAGACTCAAGACTTTTTTTGAGGCAGGACGAATGGAAAATGACGATATCAATCCGTTTAAAGATCGCTATCTGGACGATCCGCGGAAACGAATTCCCCAAGTACTTGCACTCGGAGTCCATGGAATTTCCTATACGAGAGACACTCATCATTTTGTAGGCAAACACGATTTAGATTCTATGTCTGCCCCCGCAGGGTTATCGAACTTTTATTATGACGTTGAGACGGTTCCCTACGAAAGACTCGCTCAAGAATCCATCGCACAGCTCATACCTCTCACGATTTCCAGCGGGAGGCTCTACGAACGTGTGTTTCTAGAAAGTACGGAATCATTATCCGTTGGAATGGGGAAAGTTTCAGCGTACGTTGGGAAGAAATTGGGGATATGGGATGAAAGCAGAAGCGTGGAAGACAACGTATCTGACATACGAGGAGAACAGAGAAAAGTATTCAATGCAGAGCGTCGACGCACTCTACAACTCATTATGCGTCACCAGCTCTACGATCCTGTACGTACAGTGTCTGTACAAGGCAAAGAAACTGTAAAGCTTATTGGCATCCTCGATGACATACCAGAGTGCCTCCTCAATGAATCAGGTTTTCAAGGATTCATTGTCCCTAGCGGTACGACCCTACAATTTTACGATCATGAAGGAACCCTCCTGAGCAGTACGAATTACAGTAGGCATTATTCCCGTCTCGCACTTCAGGGCATGTACGAAGAATCCACTGACGACAAAAAAGAAAATCGCACGATGTTGGAACTGGCGCAGAGACTTATGAAGAAAGTGAATGAGCATGTATTACAGATGTTTCAATCTGATCCAAGCGCCGAATTGAGCACCATTGAAGAAATGATGGTGGACAGCTGGCTGCAGTTTTCCGTGATACTTGCGGCACTGCCAGAGCTTGACATTAAGGATACATCTACAATGTCCGACGATCACCATCGTGTCGGACGTTATCATTTTGCTCAAACGACGATGAAGGTCGGCGCAAAAGAGTCTGCGCAATATTACCAAACCTTGAAACTTTTAGGAAAGGAGTTGCTCACAGGTATACAGTTGCTGCAGAAACAACAGGCTTATAGCAATTCCCTTCGGAATATGACGAGGGGGCAGGTCACTGTCGGTGAGTATGAGATTGCAAAAAAGAAAGTTTCAATTTATGAGATTGAAGAGATTCAGTTTACAAATCTTACAGAAATATCTCAAGCAGAGCGAAGTATGACAATCCTGCATGAAGGTGGCGAGTCGGTCTGGGCACAACTGGACGCGGAAATACAAAATCGATGGCAAGCGATCAGTTGGCAGGAACATAAACCAAAAGCGAAGAATAGACGGAGTAAACAACGTCATTTTCTTACATCGTATAGCCAACATGATGCCAAGGAAGATTTCTGTGAACATTTTGCTTGTTACATTCTGCATGGGCCGGAATTCCGTCACCAAGCAAAAGGAGAAGATTCTCGATCGATCCTCGCAAAAAAATATAGGTTTATCAGTGAAGTTATTTCGCTCTATACAGGACAAGAAAAAAGATATGGGAACGTCATTCCATGGTCCATCGAAGAGATCAATGGAGCAGTTCATCAGCAAGTACAGAGAATGTCTATCGAGGAGGCACTTCGTAGTGAGCAGGAGGACCTGGAAATCAGCCAACTTGATAGCCAGGATGAACTAGACGAGATGGTGCAGAGCTTCGAGGACGTTGATTTGGATAATGAAAATGAGGTGCGAGAAGAAGAAAATGAAGACACCTCACACGAAGAAGACGAAGCAACATCAGGGCAAAGAATCCCCGATGCTATCTCAGGGCCTCCGGCCAAAGACAATGAAGAATTGGCCGACCGTAAAAAAATTGGGCAGATGTTACATCGTGTAGAGCAATTGCTCATTGAAGCTCTTGGTGAGCGCAGATTGAGGCGAGATGAGCAGAGAGAATTTGATGTTCTGGTAGAAGACATCCATGGAATTATGTCAGATGCCAAAGGTACATTTGATGAGAAGGCTCAAGCAGACATTAAGGATGAACTCAAAAATCATCCAATTTTCTGCAAAAAAGTACAGAGAGTTCTTCACGCTTTAGAAGAAAACAATCCGTGGAATACGGAGAGCAGCGCATGAAAAAGGAATGAGAACATCCACAATCCACCTCACCCGTTGCATCTCGAGCTTCCCGACGCTACCCTGTCGCAGACATGACGAAGGACATGACCAGCGGCACTCCCGTGCCCCATCAGGGCGGGGAGGCCAGTTTCCCAAATTTGGACTGGCTCAAGGACGTGAAAACAATCCTCCTCCTTGGCTCAGGCGCGCTGAAAATCGGCGAAGCTGGTGAGTTTGATTACTCCGGTTCACAGGCCATCAAGGCATTCAAGGAAGAAGGCAAGCGCGTCGTGCTCATCAATCCGAACATCGCGACCAACCAAACGAGCTGGGGACTTGCCGACCGGGTGTACTTCCTGCCGGTGAAGCCGGAGTTCGTGGAGAAAGTCATTGAGGCCGAAAAGCCTGAAGCGATCGCCTTGAGTTTCGGCGGACAAACGGCCTTGAACTGCGGCGTTGCGCTCGAAGATTCGGGTGTGCTGAAAAAATACGGTGTCCGCGTACTCGGCACCTCGGTCGACGCCATCAAGAAAACGGAGGACAGAGCACTCTTCAATGCCGAGCTCAATAGTATCGGTGTCTCAGTCCCCCGCTCCGTCGCCTGCGAATCGCTCGAAACAGCCAAACAAGCGGTCACGACGATCGGCCTGCCGGTCATGATCCGCGCCGCATTTGCGCTCGGAGGCAAAGGCAGCGGCCGCGCGTCGACGATGGAAAAAGCTGAAGAAATCCTGAAGGTCGCGTTTGTCGAATCACACCAAGTACTCGTAGAAGAGGACCTCACGGGCTGGAAAGAAATCGAGTACGAGGTGGTGCGCGACGCGTTCGATAACTGCATCACGGTCTGCAATATGGAGAATATTGATCCACTCGGCATCCACACCGGCGAATCCATCGTCGTCGCTCCGAGTCAGACGCTCGATAATGAGGATTATCAGATGCTTCGGACCATCGCGCTCAAAGTCATCCGGCACCTTGGGATCATCGGCGAATGCAATATCCAGTACGCACTGCACCCGAAGAGTCGCACGTACCGCGTCATCGAAGTTAACGCTCGTCTCAGCCGCAGCTCGGCACTTGCCTCGAAGGCGACAGGTTACCCACTCGCGTTCGTCGCCGCCAAGCTCGCACTCGGCTACGCGCTACCGGAGATTAAGAATTCGATCACGCAAGTAACATGCGCCGACTTCGAACCGTCGCTGGACTACGTCGCCGTGAAAGTGCCGCGGTGGGATCTTGCAAAATTTAACTTCGTCAGCACCGAAATCTCGACTGAAATGAAGTCAGTCGGCGAAGTCATGGCGCTCGGCCGCACGATGGAAGAAGCGCTTCAGAAAGCCATGCGCATGCTCAATAACGGATCACAAGGACTCTTTCCGGTGCCGTTTAAGTTCGTGAAGAAGAATCTCAAGAATGACATCAAGACTCCGTGTCCGCGTCGCATCTACGCCGTCGCCGAAGGACTGTGCGGTGACTTCAGCGTTGAGGAGATCAATATCATGACCGGCATCGACAAATGGTTTCTGGAGCGCATCAAGCGTTGCGCCGATCTGAAGCACGAACTTTTTCAAACTAAATCGACGGCACTGACGCCGGAGCTCCTGAGACATTGCAAAGAGCGCGGATTTTCTGACAAAGGCATCGCGATGATCCGCGACGAAAAGCAGGAAGAAGTGACGAGCGCGAGACTGACGTTCGGTATCACGCCATTCGTGAAACAGATCGATACACTCGCCGGCGAATTCCCAGCAAAGACGAACTATATGTTCTTTACGTACAACGGGGCGGAGGCGGATGTGGTTTTTGATATACATGATGAAGAAGGTAGCGGGGAGAAGGTAGCGGATAGAGACATTGTAACTACCCGCGACCCGCTACCCGCTACCCGCCAGCGCGTCATCGTCATCGGCGGCGGCCCGTACTCCATCGGTTCCTCGGTGGAATTCGACTGGTGCTGTGTGCAGGCGGTCAGGGAACTCATGAAACAGGGATACGAGGTCACGATGATCAACAGTAATCCGGAAACTGTGTCCACGGACTACGACGAATGTGACCAGCTATTCTTCGACGAACTCACACTCGAACGTATGATGGACGTCATCAGACTTTTAAAACCGGTCGGTGTCGTCGTCTCGATGGGCGGACAGATCCCGAACTCGCTGGCGCTCAAGCTCGCCAAGGAAGGAGTTCCGATTCTCGGTACCGATCCCGCCAACATCGATAAAGCCGAGGACCGCCACAAATTCGGCAAGCTGATGGACGAACTAAAAGTTGACCAGCCGGAGTGGAGAGAATTTGCCGATCTCGCATCTGCCAAGAATTTCGCCAAGACTGCGGGTTATCCAGTCATCGTGCGCCCCAGCTACGTGCTCTCGGGTGCGGCGATGACAGTGGTGATGAACGAGGACGACCTCAAAGAATTCATCGAGGAAGCAACAAGCCTCAGTAAAGAAGCGCCGGTCGTCATCTCCAAATTTGAAACGAATGCCAAAGAAATCGACTTCGATGGGGTCGCCCAAAACGGCAAGCTTCTTCTATACGCCATCAGCGAACACGTCGAGAACGCGGGTGTGCACTCGGGTGATGCGACGATCGTCCTGCCGCCGCAGCGCGTGAACATCGAGACGTTCCGGAAGATCAAAGCCATCGCCAAGAAAATTGCGCAAGGCCTACAGATCTCGGGGCCATTCAACATTCAGTTCCTCGCCAAAAATAACCGTCTCAAAGTGATCGAATGCAATCTCCGTGCCAGCCGCAGCTTCCCGTTTGCGAGCAAGGTAACGGGCGTGAACTTCGCCGAACTCGCAACCCAAGCGCTTCTCAAGCGCGCTCCCGAGAACGTGCGGTACCAGACGATGGACTTGGATCACGTCGGTGTAAAAGCGGCGCAGTTCAGCTTCTCACGTCTCAAAGGTGCGGACCCGAGGCTCGGCGTCGAGATGGCATCCACCGGAGAAGTAGCTTGTTTCGGCCATAGTATGGAACAGGCACTCATGCTGTCCCTCAAAGCCATCGGTTTCGTGACGCCACGCAAGAACGTGCTCCTCACAATCGGAAAATTGGAAGACAAGATCGATCTCCTACCCGCGATCGAAGCGCTCAAGAATCTTGGCTTCGCGTTCTTCGCAACCGGACGTACGCATGAATTTCTGGCATCGAGAAATATTCCGAGTGCGCTGCTGCATAAAATCTCGGAGCCACGGAGTCCAAACATCAAAGAGTATCTCGAGAGCAAACGCATCGACCTCGTCATCAATATTCCGCAACACAGTTCGTCCGCCGAAAAGACCGACGGTTACTTCATCCGCCGAATCGCAACCGACAGAGGCATCCCACTCATCACGAACGTACAGCTTGCAAAGCGCATCGTGGAAGCGCTGGAACTGGAGAAAGAATGCGACGACTCCCCGCTCATTCCGTGGCCGGATCTCTTGGTGCACAAATCCTGACTATACCCTCACCGTAGACTGGGACGCCGCGTCCCAGCTGCGGGAAGAAGTGAAAGCCGAAGTCGAGAGTAAGGCGAGGAGCGGAAACAGACCGAAACGAACTTGCGAAGGCCCGCTATATCCCTTACCATGCCTCAGCTTTATGGCTGTCCACGCAATCAAAAGAGGCGATGAATCCAATGAGAGGCTCCAGAGCCGCTTTAAAAAGCAGTTTCAGGAGTCCCGAGTTCTGAAGGTGCGTCGTGATCGCAAGACACACAAGCGCCGCGTCACCCGCCGTCTCCAGCGCATCCGTGCCCTCAAGCGCGAAGGTTTCCGCGCAGCCAACGTGAAGAACCAGTTCTACTCCAACATGTAAGACAGAGTGAGACCGAGGGTCTTTTTTGTCGTGTTCCTGTTACGATCTTCCTATGATCCAGCGCGAAAGAGCCCGAAGCGGCGGCGTCATGTTCGTCACCATGAACACATGGCACAGGAGACAGGTGTTCATTCATCCGAATTTCGCGACGAAGGCGATCGACTATGTGTATGCGCTCCAGAAGAAGCACGGTTTTCTGATCCACGGTTTCGTCGTGATGCCCGATCACATCCATCTGCTTCTCACGATCAAAGCACCCTATACGATCGACGCTTTCACGCATGATTATCGCACAGGCTTAAGCTTCGAACTCGGCACCGGCGCGTTCTTCGAGGAGTACGTCGATCTCCGGATGCCGGAGAAACCGACGATGAAACTTGAGTACATGCACGACAAACCGTTCAAAGCGGCGCTCTGCGATAATCCCAAGAACTATCCGTGGTCGTCCGCTACAGGAAAGTGGAAGGTGACACCGATCGAATAAAAAGCTGCGAACACCATCACCGTAGACTGGGACGCCGCGTCCCAGCTGCGGGAGTTATGAATATACTGAGAATCCCGCCTTTTTGAGCAACTCTCCCAGAATGTACACCGGAAGTCCGACGATGCCGGGGTAATCCCCTTCGATATGGGAGATCATGAGCTGACCCGGTCCGTCGATTTGGAACGCACCCGAACGTCCGCGCCACAGGTCGGTACTGATCCACCAGTCGAGGTCTTTCGGTGACAGTTTCTTAAATCTCACCGACGACGTCGACATTCCTTCGTGAACACCGCCTTTGGCATCCACGATGCAGAGCGCGGAGTGAACCTGAGATATCGCGCCGCTTTGTGCTTCCAACATGCGCCTTGCGTCATCTGAGTCCTTCGGCTTCTCGAGGAGTTCACCCGCGTACGACACCACAAGCGTATCGCAGCCGATGACGATGGCACCGTTATTCTTGGAAGCGATGTCCTCAGCCTTCAGTCGTGCAAGAATCATCGCGCGTTCAACCGGACTCTTTTCAGGATGACCGTCTTCATCGACAGAGCTTGGGATGACTTCGAACGTGACGCCCAAATCTTCAAGCAGAGTTTTTCGCTGTGGACTGGCCGAGGCGAGGATGAGACGGGGATGCATGAAAGCGGGTAGAAGATAGAAGGTAGCGGGTAGAAGATCTATATACTATCCGCTACCCGCTACTCGCTTGATTACCGGAGAATGTCGAGCGCCCTGCGGAGCTGCTCATCACGATCCGCAGACTCGATGACGATGTCCGGCACGACGCCGACTTTATCGATGTGACGACCGAGCGGTGTCAGCCATTCCGCTATCGTGAGTTTTAAGGCCTCGCCGGAACGGAATCCGATGACTTCCTGCACTGTGCCTTTGCCGAACGTCGTAGCACCGACGATAGTGGCGCGCTTCAGGTCTTGGAGAGCTCCAGCTACGATCTCCGAGGCACTCGCTGAACCCTTATTTACGAGGACGACGACCTTCGTGGACGGGCTGATGGTAGGTTCATCCTGCGTCTTCTCGAGCGATGTCTCGGAGCGACTCACCACCTGTGCGACGACACTGCCGCGCGGAATGAAGTTACTCATGACGACGTCCGCTGCATTGAGAAGTCCTCCTCCATTGTTACGGAGATCAAGGACGATGCCCTGCGGATTCTTCTCTGCGATTTTCTGGAACTCGCCACGGATCGTACGCTCGGTCTTCTCGCCGAATTGCACGAGCTGGACGACGGCGATGTTGCCGTGCCACGTGATCGTGATCTCGGGGATCGTCACGACATCGCGAACGACGGTGACGGTCATCTCGGTTCCATTGCGACGAAGCTTGAGGAGGACGGACGTTCCGCGCTCGCCACGGATGTACGACACCGCTTTTTCGATGCCAAGTCCTTGGAGCACAACGCCGCCTGCTTCGAGGATTTCATCACCGGCCTGAATGCCGGCTCTCTCCGCAGGTGAACCCGGAAGCGGTGTGACGACCGTGACGATGCCTGCTTTGTCTTCCACATGTGCACCGATGCCAGTGACTTCACCTTTGATCTGCGACTGGAAATCAGTAGCACCCGCCGGACGGAAGAACGTGCTGTAGGGATCATTGAGTGAATTCACGAGACCTTCGATGGCCTTGTACGACGATTCATTGTTGTCGAGCTTGTCGGCGTGGATGTAATCGCGCTTGATGAGGTGCCACACAGCATCCATCAGCTCCTGATTCGGGAGCGTGCCTCCACCCGATACCGTCACGGGGATCGTTATAGTCGTCTTCACTGGCATCTGTCCCGCGACGGCCTGCAGGACGGACAAAGCCTCGATACCCGTGAGCTGCTGAGAAAGACCGAAGTGGGACGCACTCTGTGGCACCATCCATTTCAGTGTCAGCGCGTTTCTCGCAGCCTGCTCTTCGCTCTCTGTCTTCAGATCTCTGAACGCTGAGATATCACCCTGTTCCTGTTTGTCAGTCAGTGCCGTCAGTACCTCCAAAGCCTCGCCGCGAGTGATCGGACGATTGAGCGGATACTGCTTGGCGGTCCCGAAGACTGCGAGCGCGCCCTGTGTCTGTGCGGCACACAGCGTCTGCTTCATGCCCCGCGGTACACGGATATACGGCAGGCGGCACGTTCCGTTCTCCTTCTGGAGATCAAGCGCTGCAAATGACCACGAGAGAAAGTTCGCGCGCGTCACCGTTTTTGCAGACGTATCCACGAGACCAACGACCGGCCTCGCAAAGGCGAAGGACGGTGCGAGGAGAAAAAGAACAGCAGATGCGGAAATGAGTCGGCGACGAAAAACCATACGCATTGGGGGTGAATGTTGCGTCATGGTACCCCTGTTCACTCCATCGAAACAAACGACTGCGTCTCGACCTTGGGGCCGAAATCTTTCATATCCTCCTCCCGTTCAAACAGCGTCGAAAGTAACCAGAAACCGCCGACCACGTACAGAAGCGCCGGAACGAGGATAATGCCGATACTACTGAGGAAATGGTCTGGGCTCATGCCGAGAAGCGCGCCCACGGTACCCGGTCGACCGGGCAGCACTTCGGGCAGCGAAACGATGAAGTCGAAAAGTCCGTGAAGCACGATCGAATAGAAGAGCCCTTTCGTCATCTGCACGCGGGCATACAGTGTTTCGGTCCTGAGATTCAGCATACGATGAAGCCCCATGACGATGGGATGCGTGCGTCCAGATTCGAATTGCTTGCGAAGAATCGGGGAAGCGAAGAACGCAAGGCCGAAGTAATAACCGAGAACACCGGTTGCCAGAATGTGCAGCATCATCGTGAGCACGCCGCGTCCGACGACTGCCCCAATGAGCGGGCCCCATTGCGGCGACGGTGACTCGATAAGATAATCCGTGACGAAGCCGACGAAGTACGTGGGGTTGGCAAGATTTTCGGCAAACGCAAATCCGATTGCCACGATGATCGCGAGCTGCATCGTGTCATCAATGGAGCGGAAAATCTGGCGGCTGCTCTGTTTCAAGACCCAGAATTTACTGATTTCCTCGATGACTCCGACGATGAGATAGGTGACCAGTGTCACGAGAACGATGGACGTGGAACCTGTCGCGCCTTTGAAAATGCTTTCCGAGACGAATTGCTGAGACGACCCCCCGAAGTTGATCGGCACGACGCGGAACAGGAAAAAATTAAGCTCGATGCCGTGCACCATGAGCTCGTGATAAAACAAAATCGGTACGGTACTCAGCATGCCCGCGAAGAATGCGAGAAGTACCACTGAGATGCGCTCTTTATGATAGCCAAGAAAGAGTCTGCACCACACGAGGACCGGAACCAGCGCGATGACCGCGGCAATGCCGGTAGCGAGAAGTTCGGTCTGCGTTTTGTAGCGGAGAATGGCATAACACACCCAGAACAAGAACGTACCGAGCACCGTCGCCTTAATGGACGTGCTCCACGGACCGAAGAGGAATCTCCAGCCGATGACGACGCTGACGAAACCGAGTGCCATGAGGAATGGATCTTCACCGACACCGGTCTCGAAGAATGCCCGCTTGAACACGATGAGAATCCAGGTCACGAGTGTGCCGAGGACGAACGCGTAGAAATACTTGTAGCGGTCCTTGCCGCCGTGCCAGCGCCTCTGATCAAAGATGCCGAATGCCAAAATGGCGAGGAAGACAAAGAGTGTGCGGTAGACAGCCGTAGATCCGGTGAGCGATTTCAGGGACGTATTCTTGCCGTACTTAAGCGACAGGAAAAACAAGAGTCCTGCAATGACGACGGATATGGCGATGGCCCCGAGCTTCGGGAGATACGGATGACGTTTCTCGATGCTGGCGAGAGACTGCTCTTCAGCCGTTTTCACATTCATCACACCGGTCCACACCCGAATGAGGATGAATGCCGCGCCAATCGCGCCGATGACCGCAAGAATTTGGAACATGTTTGTTTTTCAGTTAATCCATTGATTATAGCATGTTCAGGCCTTAAAGGGAACATACCAAACGGCGAGGCTACCCCGAATCAGCGTTCGAGGCTAGAATCCTTTCATGCCAGCCCCCTCACTCGATGCATTAGTCTCTCTCTGCAAGCGCCGCGGATTCATCTTCCCGGGCTCGGAAATTTACGGAGGACTCGCGAACACGTGGGACTACGGACCGCTTGGACTTGAGATCAAGAACCGCATTCAACGTGAATGGTGGAGACGTTTCGTCCACACCCGCAAAGATATGGTCGGCATCGAGACCGGCATTCTTATGAACCCCAAAGTTTGGGAAGCAAGCGGTCACGTCTCGAACTTCGGTGATCCTCTCGTTGATTGCAAAAAGTGCAACCAGCGTTTCCGCGGTGACAAACTTCTCGAAGAAAAAATCGGCGTGGAAGGTGCGGCCGTGTTGACGCTTGATCAGGTACAACCAATGCTCGTCGCCGAGAAAATAAAATGTCCATCGTGCGGAAGCGTCGACTGGGCAGTTGCTAAGAAATTCAACCTCATGTTCAAGACCCAGCAGGGCGTCATCGAGGGCGAAGGTGCCGACATTTACCTGCGTCCCGAGACCGCACAAGGCATGTTCGTGAACTTCAAGAATATCGCGAATACTAGCCGCAAAAGGCTTCCCTTTGGAGTCGCCCAAGTAGGCACGGTGTTCCGCAATGAAATCACGCCAGGCAACTTCACGTTCCGCACCCGCGAGTTCCAGCAGATGGAGATCGAATACTTCGTGGAACCCGGTACCGAAGGACCGATCTTCGAGACATGGAAAGATGCGATGTGGCAGTGGTGCCTCGATATCGGGCTCTCTCCCGAACGTCTCCGCGTCCGCGAACACACGAAGGAAGAACTCTCGCATTACTCGTCCCGCACGCTCGACATCGAATACAAGTATCCGTGGGGATGGGGCGAACTCTACGGCCTCGCGAACCGCGCAGACTTTGATCTCTCGCAGCATGCCAAGTTCAGCGGACAGGACATGACGTACACGGATCCCGATGATCCGACGAAGAAGTTCGTGCCCTACGTCATCGAGCCCACGTTCGGCCTCACGCGCACGGTGCTTTCAATTCTTTTGGAAGCATACGAAGACGAAAAACTGGAAGGAGACGACAGTCGCACGGTGCTCCATCTAAAACCGTTCATCGCTCCTTTCGATCTCGCGATTCTGCCGCTCTCGAAGAAAGAACATCTAAGCAAGTACGCCGACGAGCTCCACGCAAAACTGGTCGCCGAAACCGGACTCGTTATCGACTACGATGTCACGGGCAGTATCGGCAAACGTTATCGACGTCAGGATGAAATCGGCACGCCTTCGTGTGTAACCGTAGACTTCGGCACGATCGGCGAAGACGCGGCGCAGGGTGAAAAAGACACAGTGACAATCCGCGACCGCGACACCCAGAAGCAGGACCGCCTCACGATCTCGGCACTCATCGACGTGCTGAAGAAATGAAAAATGAAGAGTGAAGAGTGAAAAATGACAGAATTTGGGCTATTTGCTTCTTCTGGAAGGTTAAAGTGCAATTTATTGACATTTGGTCAAATATATTGTATTTTCTCTAAGTCAGAGCCGCTTGGCATGAATTGGCTGTTCAGGCACGTTCATTCATAGCATCGGCTACTTTACAATTTTTTGTTTCGTTTCACCCTTTTTGGAGGCCGGACATTCCGGTAATGACATGTTTAAGAGAAAATTGGCTCGTCAGATTCGGATCGCGAAGAAGGCAACTCGGAGACTTCTGTTCGAACGGTTGTGCGAAAGGATGGTTCTCAACGGAGATCCACTTTATGCAACCAATGTTCAAAGTCTCGACGTGAATGGCGACGGATTCGTCGCTGCGTCAGATGTCCTAAATATCTTCAACGAGCTAACCCGAAACGGAAGTGGTGTTTTTAACCCATTCCGTCCGGGCGAGATCGTTGGATATTTCGACGTCAACGGCGATGGGTTTACGACGCCCGTCGACGCACTGATCGTCATAAACTACCTGAACATCTACGGTCCAGGACCGGCGCCGACACCTGCGGTGAACAATTTGTCGCCGGTCGGTTTCCCGATGAACGTCAGCGTTCAGGAAGGAACCACGATTTTCTTCGTGGCTCCGTTCTTTGACCCGGAAGGTGGAAGTCTTGACGTTGTGGTTGGATCGGACCAGCCGGACGGAAACTTGATTCGTCAAGCTGACGGATACACGTTTTCGTATGAAGCTGGGCCGTTCCCGCAGGCCGACAGATTTTCGTTGATTGCGGTGGATGACCACGGTCAAGCAACCGAGGTTCCCATCACCATTAACGTGATCTTGGGCCCCGGCCCGCATGCGCCTTTCGTGCGAACGGATGACATCGATGTCGTCCGTAACACTCCGCGTGAATTCGAAGTCCTCGGGAACGACTTCGATGCCGACGGCGACAGCTTTTCGATCTTGGCTCATGAAGAGCCTCAGAACGGAATTCTCGAAGATCTGGACAATGGGAACTTCCGATACACGCCCAACGTCAACTTCGAGGGCGCCGATGCTTTCCAATATACGATCCGGGACTCGACCGGACTGGAAGGCAGCGGTTTTGTCCGGCTGTTCGTGCGTCTGAATAACGTACCGACAGCGCTCAATCCGACTCTCAGCACCAGGGAAGACATGCCGTCTCCGACATTCGGAGTGGCGCAGCTAGGATCGGACCCGGATCAGGATGATCTGACTGTCACGTTCGGGACTCCTGGCAACGGCTTCATTGAAGCCGTCCCCGGAGGACATCGGTACATCCCGAACACCAATTTCAACGGAACGGATTCCGTAAGCTATAGAGTTTCTGATGGAGTCGAGGAGGCGCAAGGGCTCATCACGTTCATCGTGGAAGAGCCACGCTTCACCGGTCCGATGGTGAATCGTGGAGACTTGGTCTTCGCTGTCGTCGAGTTCAACGGCGGTGTGCTTTATAACCACACTGCGCAGCATTACCAGGACATCGGGCCCAGTCATCCGGACTACGCATTCATTGAAGAAGCGTACACCGAAGGATGGATCCAAGGAGGCTATGCAGCCGGCTCGAGATTCTACGTCGAACGCAGCGTCACCTACGGTGAACTGGCATATCTCTTGGACCAGGCCTTCGGCCTTCCGGGCGAGGATTTCGTTTCCTCAGCGTTGGCGGTGTGCGCAATCACGCCCGACCAAGCAAATCGCCTGGCCGATAACCCGACGCGACATGAAGTATTCCGCGCCTTCGCAGCGGTTGATCACGGCGGAAGCTGTGATCTGACCGAAAGCGAGCTCGAATCGCTCGCTCGAGATGTTGCAACTTTCTTAGGAACAACCTACTAACTTTTTTTAGCCCGGGACGTTCCCGGGCGGTAGCCGATTCGGATGAACACCTTTAGAACCGCCGGGCAATCCGGCGGTTTTTACTGTGCGTACGTAACTGCTCACTGATCTTGTGTATTCCTACTCCTCATCCGGCCCCCACCCCCGACCCCTCCCCCCGGCTCTGAGGAGCAGCGGGGTGAGGGGAGCTTCGTTCTTCCTGTTTCGTAAAAAATGTTCCCCTCCCCCGGCTTGTCCCTCAGGACCCGGGGGAGGGTGGCTCCGCAGAGCCGGGTGGGGGCCGGAGAAGGCATAGCATAAATAAGTGTGAGAGTAAGAACGCAGGGTCGGTGCGCAGTTACGTTTCTAAGGCTTGCCGGACGGCTTCCAGACGTGTATAAAGTCTGGGCTTTAGACAATCCTCCCCGACCGATCGCGCGGTCCTGATCGCGCCGAAGCGCGATCACCCTGAGTAACATCGAAGGGTGATCACCGCCAAAGCCGAGATCCTCCGCAATGTGCGAAATGACGTCAGGGAGTAGACCCCAAGGATGTATCCATTTATCCCCCAATTAGCGCTTTCATCGGCGCACTTCCCCACATACGTATGGCGATTCCGTCAACGAAAGACTTGATCTCCGCAGCGGTCCACTTCGGACACCGCAAAGAAAAGTGGAACCCGAAAATGAAGCACGACCTCTTCGGCGTCCGCCGCGGCGTGCACATCTTCGACATCGAGAAGACTGAGTCCGCGCTCAAGAAAACGTGCGAGGAACTCCGCTCGATGCAGAAGTCCGGCAAAACGATCCTCTTCGTCTCCACGAAGCTTCAGGCCCTCAACTCCATCGAGGAGACGAGTCGCGCGCTCGGTCAGCCGGTCGTCACAAAGAAGTGGGTCCCAGGGCTGCTCACAAACTGGTCCACGATCAAGAACCGTATCCGTTACTACCTCGATCTTCAGCAGTCATTCCGCACTGGCGACGTCGAGAAGTACACGAAGAAAGAGCAGGTCGTTCTCAGGAAAGAACTCGCCAAGCTCGATGCCGGTTTCTCGGGTGTTGCAACAATGAAAGGTCTCCCTGACGCCGTGTTCGTCATCGATGCCGTCCGCGACAGAGTGGCCGTTCTCGAGGCTCGCAAGCTCGGCATCCCCGTCTTCGGCATCTGCGACAGCAACGCGGATCCGGACGACTTCAAAGTCTACATTCCGGCCAATGACGACGCTATAAAATCTATCGAAATGATCCTGAGCTGCATCAAGACCGAACTCGAAGGCGCCAAGCCAGCCAAGACTGAGGAGTCTACGAAGGCGTAGTCCGTATTCACTTTCCCCTTTCAACCATGTCCATCACTGCAGACCAAGTAGCCAAACTCCGCGCGCGCACTGGCAGCGGTATCCTCGACGCCAAGAACGCACTTGAGGAAGCCAAAGGAGACGAAGAACTAGCAATCGAAGTTCTTCGCAAGAGGGGCAAAGCCCAAGCCGTCAAGAAAGGCGACCGCGAACAGACTGAAGGCGCCATCTTCATTGCTACGAGCGGCACGAAGGCCGCACTCGTACAGGTCCGCTGCGAGACCGACTTCGTCGGCCGCTCCGAGGTCTTCGTGAAGATCGGCCAAGACCTCGCGGACAAACTTCTGAAAGAAGGCAAATCCGCCTTCGATGCCTTCGCTGCCGAGAAAGTCCCCGCCGCCGTCCTAGAACTCGGTGAGAATATCTCGCTCGGCGACGTGAAAGAAGTTTCGGCTCCGGTGCTCGGAACGTACGTGCATAGCAACCGCAAGATCGGCGTCATCGTCGGTCTGGATGCAGGTTCCCCAGAGCACGCCTCGGACGTCGCGATGCATGGTGCTGCCATGAACCCGACCTACGTTCGTCCGTCCGACGTCTCGCAGGAAGTGGTCCTCAAAGAGAAAGAGATCTGGAAAGAACAGATGAAGAACGATAAGAAGCCGCCAGAAATCCTCGAGAAGATCATGCTCGGTAAGGAAAAGAAGTTCCGCGAAGAGAACGCTCTTCTGACCCAGCCGTTCGTGAAAGACCAAAACGTCACGGTCGAGAAGATGCTGGGCGCCTCGCAGATCACGGAGTACGTGCGCGTTTCATTCAACTAGCCACTCCCATCTCACAGAAAAACGTCCGAAAGGGCGTTTTTCTGAGGGCCCAGTCGCTGCTTATGAGCGATGACGCAAAAAAACGTTGAGAATAAGAACAAAACAGAGTATAATGTGCTTTAAATGGCACAGTACAAATTACTTGTCGCAGAAGATGACACGGTCCTCAGGGACCTGTATCTCCGGAAATTCGACCGCAACGTTTACGACGTGCGGACCGCAGTCAATGGCCAAGAAGTACTCGATCTCATCGCCAAAGAAAAACCAGACTTGCTGCTGCTCGATATCAACATGCCGGTGCTCGATGGTCTTGGGGTACTTGAGCGTCTACCGAAGGCCGAACGTACGTATCCGGTCATCATCCTTACGAACTTCGACGACCAAGCCAACCGTGAGCGCGGCAAGGCGTACCAAGTCGACGATTACTACGTGAAGAAGGACATGACGATCAAGTCCCTCGTCGACATGGTCGAGCGACTCATCAAGAAGCCAAGCGCGTAAGCCTTTTCTACGGCCTTGAGGCCTCTTTTTCGTGTATGCCGCTGCCCTGTGAAAAAGAGGGGTTTTCTGCTATAATAATATGATTTTCTCTAACCCACACTGAACACACGTTTTCGCATCGCTGAATAAGGATGTCGCGTCACAAAAACAGTTAGAATGAAATCGGACATGCAGAACACTCTCATTGCCATCGGCATTCTGCTCTTGCTCGCCGGTATCGGCTGGTCCGTGCTCTGGGTCATGCGGTTCCTCGCCGACGTGAAGCGCGAGCGTGAGATGGTTTTCCTACAGGTTCTGATGCCCAAGAAAGAGAGTAAAGAGGACAAGGAAATCGAATCCGAACAATTCGCGACCGGAAAAACATTCAAGGACGTTCTCGGAATCATGGATCATTTGTTCCAGACGCTCTCAAGCCTGAAGATCTCCGGCTTCAAGCGGTACTGGAAAGGATCGCATTTCTTTTCACTCGAATACGCGGCACTCGCCGGAGAAATCCTCACGTTTGTCGTCGCCCCCCGCCGCCTCATCCCGCTCATCGAAAAGCACCTCACGTCGTTCTATCCCGACGCCGTCATCGACATTGTGGAGGACTACAACATCTTCACGAAGCAATCGATGACTGCCGGCGCATACATGGTGCCCAGTAAGCCCTTCGTTTTGCCGTTTAAGAGTTACAACCAAATGAAGAGCGACCCATACAACGCACTCACGAATGCATTCAGCAAACTCAAAAGCGACGAAGGCGCCGCCATCCAGTTCGTTGTGCGTCCGGCAGGAGGTGGCTGGCAAAAGTCACTCCAGAAAGAAGCACAGAAGCTCATCAACCCCAAGAAGAACGGCGGCAAGTTTGCACTCTGGAATCCGCTATCGTGGATCGTGATGCTCATCGATATGTTCTCGGATGACAAGGACGTCCCGAAGGAAGGAGCATCCGGCGAGCGCGTCTCGCAGCAGGTGGAAGAACTCAGCAAAGCAATCGATGAAAAGGCCAACTCGCCGGGTTTCTACACCACCATCCGTGTCCTGAGTTCCGCGCAAGATGAAGAGCGCGCTCAGTTAAACCTGGAAAGTATCGTCAGTAGCTTCAGCCAGTTCAATGACGTGCGCGGCAACAGTTTCCGCAAAACGAAATTCCACTCCACGCCACGGCTTGTGTACGATTTCGTGCGTCGAACGCCGAGGAAGACCATCGCTCAGGCCTTGAGTTTCAAGACGATGCTGCTCGGTACCTCGGAACTCGCGACACTGTTTCACTTTCCGAGCATCAAGTACAACAAAGTGCAGAACATCAAGTGGCAAAACTTCAAAGTCGCTGCTGCGCCGAAGAATATTTCGGATGAAGGCCTGTTCCTCGGTTACAACACATTCCGTGGCGAGCGCCGAAAGATCTTCATGAAGAACGACGACCGCTTCCGTCACTTCTACGTCATCGGACAGACCGGTACCGGTAAATCCTCCGTCATCCAGCTTATGGCGCGGCAGGACTTCCACAATAACAAAGGCATCTGTGTCGTGGATCCGCACGGTTCGCTCGTCGAGGACTTATTCCCCTACATTCCTCGCTCCCGCGCTGACGACATCATCTACTTCAACCCCTCGGACACCGAGCGTCCGATGGGACTCAACATGCTCGAAGGCCGCAACGAAGAGGAGCGCGACTTGATCGCCCTCGACGCGATGAACATGATGACGAAGATGTTCGGCGAAGAAATCTTCGGACCGCGCATCCAGGACTATTTCCGCAATGGCTGCTTAACGCTCATGGCCGACGAAGAAGAGGGAGGGGCCATTACGGACTTGGTGCGCCTGTTCACGGACGATGAGTGGCAGAAATATAAAGTGCAGAAAGTGAAGAATCCCATCGTGAAGTCCTTCTGGGACAAGCAGATGGCATCGACCGGTCAGCGCGAAAAGCAGGAAATGATCCCCTACTTCGCGGCGAAGTTCGGTCAGTTCACGACGAACACCCTTATCCGCAACATCGTGGGACAGGTGAAAAGTTCGTTCGACTTCTCGGACGTCATGGACAACAAGAAGATTCTGCTCATGAACCTGTCAAAAGGTTTGATCGGCGACATCAACTCGAAACTGCTCGGTATGATCATCGTGAATAAGATCCAAGTCGCCGCCATGCGCCGCCAGCGCGAAGCCGCAGCCGCTCGTGAAGACTTCTTCCTCTACATCGATGAATTCCAGAACTACGTCACCGACTCCATCGAATCCATTCTCTCGGAAGCGCGCAAGTACCGCCTCGGGCTCATCATCGCCCACCAGTATCTGGATCAGCTCGAGAAAGACAGCAAGCTCTCGGGCAACGTAAAGCTCAAGGGCGCCGTCTTCGGCAACGTCGGAACGATGATGTTCTATAAGATCGGTCCGCAGGACGCCGAGTTCTGCGCTAAGGAAATGCGCCCAGTGTTCTCGGAATCAGACCTCGTGAACTTGGATGCATTCAAAGGCTGCATGAAACTGTCCGTCGACAGTCAGCCCAGTCAGCCGTTCTCCATCGAAATCCCGAAGCCGTGGCAGGATACCTCGTACGTCAAAGATGCGAAGGCGGTGGAAGCGTTCAAGCAGCTCTCGCGACTGAAGTACGGACGCGATAAGGATTTCATCGGTCGGGAGATCGTCCGCAGAATCGGCAACGGCATGTGAGCACAGAAGCGTAGGCTCGTAAGCAGACTCGACTTTCTGCTCTTTACCGGAGCGCGATCGTCTCCACAGGAACCGCATACACGAGCAATCTCTGCGCGATACTGTCTGGCGGCCAGCAGGTGTAGAGGATGAGTTGCTCGCCTTTGTCGTCCGGTTCGAAAGCCGTTTTGTCACTGGCGTCGATCGTCCTTTTTTGCGACACCCTGTACACGTGCAGCTTCCCTTCATACGTAACATAGATCATCGCACCTTCCTGCACTTCGTTGATGGTCCGGAAAATCTTGGTGAATTGCGATAAGTCCCACGGGTAGCCGCTCGAGTGTCCGTAAATCATGACTTTGCTACCTTTTCCGGGATAGGCGAAGAGATGACCAACACCGGTCTGGAGCACCTCGAGTACTCCATTCTGGGTGAACGGGTCAGAGGGGTGAGTGATCGTGAGATCGACGATCCCGATGGAAGGAATGCTGATGGCGAACGGTTTCTGGGACGCGAACTGCGCGGAAGCCGTCGCCTGCACTGCGCCTGATACCGGAGCGGGAGGAGCGCCTCCGTTCACACTGAGTTGGACCGCATTCGTCGTCTGTGCCGCAGGTCCTCCAAAAGAAGCGACGTTCTGCAGATGAACTTCGCGCATGCGGTACACGAGGTCGAATAACTGGCCCCGCGTCATGTAGTTACCGACTTCGAGACGGCTACCCGGCATCACGGCATTGCGTGAAAGCGCGACGCTGACGTTTCCGGCGTACCACTGATTTGGCTGGTTCGGGAGATCGGCTGAACTCAGGAACGGAGCGGACGCTGTCGGTTCACCGTAGGCACGGGTGACCATCGCCACTGCTTCGGCGACTTTCACGCCGCCTTGCGGGAAGAACGTTCCGTCGGGATATCCTTTGATCAAACCAAAACGAAAACCTGTTTCGACGTAGGGAGCGTACCACTCGGACTGCACGACATCCGGAAACAGTGAGATGGGAGGAAGCGCGGCCCTCGTCTTCTCAACTTCGAGAGCGTATTTGTTCTGAGCAAGCAGGATGATCTTCAGGGCTTCGGCACGATTCACGCGGTCATTGAGGCGTACGTTGCCGCCTCCGTCGATGACGCCGGCGCTGCTTAAGGACACGACAGCGTTGGTGTAGGCACTCTGATCAACATACTGAGCGAACGCAGCAGACATGCCATTCACGAGGAATGTCAGGGTCAATGCTGCGGTCAAGACTTGACGTTTCATAGGATGAGTTATTTTAATCATTTTACAGATTTTGTCAATAGCAGCCATGCGATGAAAAACAGCCACAAAACAGAAGACGTACAGAGTTCGAATGCATTACAAAAGAGTCATTTTGTAACGTTTGACGGCATGGTTCGTCATACCTGTCGGACTCCACTCCCCCCAACCCTATGCAGAAAATGCGGACTCGTCTTTGTCGGCTCCAAGACAAGAGACTTCTGGAGTACGCCGAGTTTGGCGATCCGAACGGAATGCCCGTCATGTTCTTCCACGGATTCATGGGCTCATGCCAGCAGGCTGTGCTTGCACATGCGAATGCACTTGAAGAGGGAGTGAGAATCATCGCCCCCAACCGTCCCGGCATCGGTAGGTCATCGCCGGCAACATTCAAAACCATGACCGAATATGCTTCGGACATCCGACAACTTGCGGATAAACTCGGCATTAGACGTTTCGCCGTCATCGGCACGTCGGCAGGCGGATGTTTCGCGCTCGCGTGCGGGCAAAGCCTTCCTAGGCGCGTACGACTCGTCGGCGTCGTCGGAGGAATCGGCCCACTGAATGTCATGCATAACCTTCAGCAGATGACGCTCTTTCGGAGAACATTCCTCCGAGGCTGCCACGGTTATCCAAGCGTCGCTCGCTACGGCATCGCCGCGTTCTTTCTCTTTTGCAAACATTGGCCGCGCTTGTCGTACAGCTGGCTCATCAAGACCTCATCTGTTATCGATGTCCAGATGATGTCCCGTAAGGACCTCACGCAAGCGCTGTGGTGGGACCATCAAAACGTCTTCCTGCAGAAAAACGGCATCGAGGGAATGCTTCTCGAAACGCGGCTCTACTTCCACTGGGGATTCGACCTCAAGAATTTCCCCAAAAAAACACGTGTGATCTTCTGGCACGGAAAAGAAGATCCGATCCTGCCGTGGTCCGTGATCCGCGAGATGGCGGAACCGATCGCGCGATCTGAAGGAATTCTCTATTCCGGCGGCCACCTCACGTTCCTGATGAACCGTACGGACGTTGTTCTGAAACGCATGAAACACGAATGGCGCAAAACAGAACCGACGTTCACCGCCCCTCGTTCGTTCGGTACCACGGGACTGCAGATGCGCGACTTTATTTCCGGCGCCGTACCGAGCGCCCGTTCGGCATAAATTCCCATGACCATCGACTCCCCTCTCCTCGGCATTCCCACAAGCATCCGGCGTCTGCAGCGTTTCGGCGTCGGAAATTTTACGAACGCGCAGATCGAGAAAAAATGTGCGTTCATCCACGGCATCATGGAGAAGCGAATGAACCCAGAGCGACCACTGTTTTCGGTCGCTATCCCAGCACACAAAGAAACCGGATACCTGCTCGCCACCCTCCGCTCGCTCGCCGAGCAGACGAATCAGAATACTGAGTTCATCGTTGTCTGCAACGGCGAGCAACGCGGCAGTCCGACGGAACGGATGGCGAAAGCGGCTGGATTCAAAGTCATTAGTCTCCGCAAAGGCGGCATTGCTCGCGCACGTCAGTCCGGACTCATGGCCGCTCGGGGTACGATCGTCGTTACGACCGACGCCGATACGGTCCATCTTCCGACGTGGATGGATGCCATAGCCGCTGACTGGAAAACCGAGACCGAGACGCCGCGTGTCGCCGGGTTCGGACCCGTGCATGCCCTCTCGCCATCGCTTGTGTATCAGGTAAGTAGCAGCGTACAAAACATGATGCGCAGCATGCAGGGACGACACTTCTTCTTCTCGGCGGCGGAAGCCAACTCGTGGTATCTGCGCTCCGCGGCACTGAGTCTCGGTGGATACGAAACCGAATCCAACTACTTCGAAGGATCCATCCTCCTCAAAAAACTCGCAGACCTCGGCGACCTCCGATGCGCAACCGATAAGCGCGCGGGCGTGTACGCATCGGACAGACGAACGATTTCAGAGCGGATGAAAGCGGGTACCCAGTACATGTTCGGCATCAGCTCGGATCGGATGCGCTACGCGGTCGTCCGCTGATCAGCAGCGCTGGAGCCGGCTACGTATCCGGTCGTCCAGCAGATCTGGAGACTAAAGCCTCCGGACGGACGATCAAAATCCAGAATGTCACCAGCGAGGAAGAGGTTTCTGAATTTCTTGGAACGCATCGTCTTGAACTCGACTTCTTTGAGGTCCACTCCGCCGCCAGTCACGACGGCTTTGTCTTCACCCAGCAGACCCGACACTGACATCGGGAAATCTTTCAGTAGTGCCCCGAATGCAAGCCGATCCTCCCGCGTAAGCTGATGGAGCGGAACCGCAAAATCGATGCCTGCAAGCGAAAGAATGACATGACCCAGCCGCGGCTGCACGAGTTCGCCGATGTTGTTTTTGATCATCTTGTTTTTGCCTTTCTCAAAGACTTCGATGATGTGTTTATCGAGAGCCCCCGGATCGAACGTCGGAAAAAGGTCGAGCGAGAGTGTGACGGGACCGGTCTTCAAGAGTGTGCCGATGTTCTTGCTCATATTGAGGACCATCGGGCCACTGAGGCCGATGTGGGTGAAGAGCATTTTTCCGGTTTTCGATTCATGCTTCGTCGTTCCCTGAAAAACGGTGAGCTTCGCATTCTTGAGGCTGATGCCAGCAACATCTTTGATCCACGGGTTTCGGATCGTGATGGGAACGAGTGCCGCCTCCTGCTCGATGACGGTGTGACCAAGCTTTTTCATCCACACAAATCCATCGCCGGTAGAACCGGTTTCAGGATGCGATTTACCACCGGTTGCTAGAATGTAATTCTTGGCTACCAGAGATCCTGCATCATGAATAACTTTTGTGATCAATCCGTCGTCTGCTTCGATTCCCTTCACCGTGACACCAGTTAGTACCTGTACTTTGCCTTGGGCCATGGAAGCGGCCAGAACGTTTCGGACATCGGCAGCGTTATCGGTCACCGGAAACGCGCGCTGTTCGGGCTCGATCTTCAGCTTCAATCCCTTCGATTCAAAGAAATCCCACGTTGCTTGTGCGTCAAACTGCGAGAACGTGGAGTAGAGCGACTTCCCTTTTTTGCCGTACCTATCGACGAGCGTATGGGTATCAAACTCGGCATTGAGAATATTGCAGCGACCGCCACCCGAGATCAGGAGCTTCTTTCCGAGTCCCGGATTTTTCTCGAGCAGAATGACCGTAGCCCCCAGTTCGGCCGCCCGAGCCGCAGCCATCATTCCCGCCGGTCCCCCGCCGATGACCGCGATATCATAATTCTTATCCATATGGTCAGAATACATGAGCAATGAAAGGTACACTGCACGCATGAACGAATACTCGCTCCTCGATTTCAGCCACGGTGAACGCCTAGAACAATGGGGACCGTACCGCCTGAGGCGCCCTGATCCGACGACGGCGGGCTCGGTACAGGAAAAGCCAGAGCTGTGGGAAGATGCCGACGCCGCGTACATCGGCGAAAAGGGCAAAGGCGAATGGGTCAGGAAAAAACCGGTCCCGGAGCACTGGCCGGTGACGTTCGGCGATATCAAACTCCTTGCGCGCCTCGCTCCGTACAAGCACACCGGAATATTTCCCGAGCAACAGCAGAACTGGGACTGGGCCAGAGCCGAAGCGAAAAAACTCGCCCGCCCGCTCACGATCCTCAACCTCTTTGCGTATACCGGTGGTGCCTCCGTAGCACTCGCGAAAGACGGCCACTTCGTGACGCATGTTGATTCATCGCGACCTTCCATCGGCTGGGCGAAAGAGAACGCGCTGCTCAATGCCATCGGCACAGACCGCATCCGCTGGATGCTCGAGGACGCGCCGACGTTTGTAGCTAAAGAAGTGAAGCGCGGCAAAAAGTATGACGCCGTGATCCTAGATCCTCCTGCGTACGGCCATGGAGTATCCGGCAAAACGTGGCGGGTCGAGCGCGATCTTGCGCCGCTTCTGGAAAATTGCGCGCTACTGCTCTCCGAGTCACCCTCGTTCATCGTGCTCAACGGCTACGGCCACTCGGATACTCCGGAAAGCTTTCATCGGCTCCTCACGGCGATCATCCATGCGAAAACAACGCAGAAAAACTTTCTGCTCTCGGCGCGCGAACTCACGCTCAAGACCGACGACGGACGAACACTTGAAACCGGCATTGTTGCGCGGTGTGGGTTCTCGCGCTAAAAAGCGGCTTTCCTCCCTCCGCCCTCACCTCCCGTCCTCCTCTCCTGCCGATGGGGCCGGAGAGGAGGGGGCCCGTGTTCTCGTACAACAGCAAAAGACCGGTGCATAGCCCGGTCCTCGCTTCGGCGATGAAAGATAATTAGCTTTGTACTTCCTCCTCTTTCTTCGGCAATGCACCGATGAGAAGGTCCGGATCATAACCGAGATCTTGGTCACTCTTTTCGGCCTTGTAGCCGTTTGGCAAACGAAGTTGCTTCGTCTTGGGATTCCACGTGAACAGCATATCCAAATCCGGATGGCGCCAGCCGTACTCCGAACGATGGTAGTGGTCGCACGAGTAGTGACGTCCACGGCTGTCAACCTCGGGGTTCTTGGCGAGATCGGCAAATGTCATCGGAGCTTCGCGGATACACATATTCCAGAACGGGTTCGTGGAAATTGGAACGCCGTCTTTATCGACCGGGAACGACGGTAGAACTGCGACTTTCAAGGGCTCTACGCGCGGACGCAGCGAGATGTTGATTTCCTCGCAGAGCGTCGACGACTTCATCTGCTCGCTGATGTACGCGGCGTCACGTCCGATGTAACCGCTCATTTCCGCGGCAACCAATTCGATCATACCGGGCAGAACCGGAGTCGGCAGAGCGCGTTGCATGCTGCAGATGTACTGCTTCTCGACGCTTGTGAGCGGTACCTCCGCGCCTCCGAAGGCTGCCGGTGGGATGTCTCCTGTGAGGCCGTTCTGCTTTGCGATGAAGATTACTTTGCCGAAGAGAACGTTCGTATTGTGTCCACGGTGTCCGCCGTTCGACTGTACGGGATCAGGTGAGCGGTTGGTGTTGCCGTTCTCGGAAGGCGTTTCCTCGGGACCAGGCTCTCCGCCACTACCACCTCCGTCGCCTCCGGTGGATCCCTCGGGTGCATTGACGCTCACAGTTCTCGCGACTTCAAGTGCGGCGTTGCCGGCCGCATCTGAGACATTGAATCGGACCAAGTACGTTCCTGCGACGCCAGTATTGACCGGGTTGGTCACGACAATATTCTGGGTGATGTCACCATCACTATCGTCGAGAGCGGTTGCGCCTGCATCGACGTAGATGTCACCGACGTTCAGAATAACGGTGAGATTTCCGAGGAGTGTGATGACAGGCGGAGTGGTGTCCGGAACCGGTTCGGATTCGACCACCTCGACCGTTCTCGTCACTTCCGTCGCGGCATTACCTGCGGCGTCTGAAACGTTGTAGCGGACCGTGTAGGTGCCGATGACATTCGCATCGACCGGATTCGTGACGACGATGTTTGCCGTAATGTCGCCGTCGACATTGTCCGAAGCCGTTGCCCCAGCGTCGGTGTACGGCGTAGTGACGAAGACCGTGACAGGCGTGCTGCCAAGAAGTGTGATAACTGGGGGCACGATATCCATATCAGCAGCGAGGACGTTCACCGTGCGTGTGACTTCGATGGCTGCGTTACCGGCGGCGTCAGAGACGTTGTAATGAACGATGTACGTACCGATCGTTGCGGTATCCACAGGATTCGTGACCACGATATTTTCCGTGATATCGCCATCAACACCATCAGACGCAGTTGCACCGGCATCAACGTACACCGATCCCACCGTGATGTTCACAGGGTCGGTACCAATGAGCACAATGACCGGAGCAACCGTATCGGGAGAAGCCTCGGACTGGCCGTAGGCTGTGCTATTCACGACGGTTTCGGGGTACTCGATCCAGCCGAACTTCACGGATGTGCTGCCGGAATCTTTGTCCATCCAAGAGATGTGGCTGGATGCAGGAGAGAACTCTGACTGATCAATGGAGCTGAAGTTCGTGAATGAGACTTGTAGGAGTGATGACTGCGTATTACTGATCTGCGAATTGACGACGTCGGCCTCGAGGACGAACGTGGCATCCGAGCCTGGATCAATCTCGGTGTTGACACTGGTGCCTGCGGTAACGCATGTCACGACGAGTAATCCGGTCTGTCCGAGTAGTGACTCTTGTGTCGCTGCGGCAGTACAAGGAGCCTTCACCGTAGGATTGTCTTTGTTGTACAGACGAAACGTCGAACTGCCAGCTGACGTATTGTCTCCGCTACCAAGCTGTACGTTCGTAGCCTGAACGTTGAAGATGACGCCGGACAGTGCAAATTTGTTTGAGCCGTTTTTGAAGTTCATTGCCGCCGATGTCGTGAAAGCAAACTGTCCGATAGCGCGCGCGACACCCGTCGGAATCGCGGTGCCGTGGGGATCGGGAGACGCATTCGTCATCGAGGAAATTTGGCTCAAGACGACGTGGTTTCGGAGAGAGTTGATGCGGACGTTGGCTGCAGAAAGCGACTGGGTTCCGATCATGATCTCGCCCTCGGCCGTTCCGTCCATATCACTGAATACGAATTGGTTGGAGGAGGTCACGCCGCGAGCGTGGAGCGAACCGCTGGAAGCGGACGGAGTCGGATCGATGGTGAAGCCGAATTCATGGCCGGAGACAGCGCCGTCCGTATCCGTGCGCATGCGCGGATGAACGATGAGATCCTTCGTGGTTCCCGCAGAGACGATGAACTGGCCGCCGAACATGCGCGCGCACATCGAGTTTGGTGGAACAATATCCGATCCGCAGCCACCGATGGTCGCATGGGCAAACGGTGTCGCAGAACCCACGTCGTACAGTTCCAAACGGTCCACACTCCATCCAAAGTTCGCAGCATTTGCGCCGGACGCAGTGAGAACGAGCCACGTCACATCAGCATCCTCACCCTCGGCCCTGAATTCAAGGCGCATGGCGCTGTCCTCAAGAGTGCCGCCAAGCAGCTGCCTTGAGCGGACCGGCGTCGTATCGCGTACGACACTGAGAGATCCGGCTGACGCCGTCGTCACCATTTGCAACGCTTTCTCTGCATTGATACGCTTGCCCGTAACGGTCTTCGTCGCAAGCGACGGCAAAGGGTCTCCGGACGCTAGAATGACAGACTTCACTTCGCTCGCAGTAAGCGCGGGCTTGTATCCCATGATGAGACCAGCGAGTCCCGCGGTGAGAGGCGAGGAGAATGACGTGCCGTCGACAAAGGAATAGCCTTCGCCGCCGAGCGCATCCTTCGTGATCACAAGATTGTCGACGGTGCAGCCGTCACCCGTGCTACCGGTATTGGCATCGCCGTTCGTAATCCAACGGAAACGGAGCCTCGCGGTTGCGGTGAGATACTGAGCGGGAATATCGACCACGCGCGTCGCCACGGGCGAGAAACCGGCGGGATTCCCGTCGGGGTCGAGGTCGAATTCGTCCCAGCGATAGATCTCGGTGAACGTCGTACCATCGGCGCTCGCTTCAAGTTTCATGTAATCCGTGTAGGCAGCAACATCGTACTGCGTGTCGCAACGCGTATCGAAGGTCACGTGCGCTGCGCCGGTCGTACTGAAATCGAACGGACCGACGGTAGCGGTGCCGCTGCCGCTCTGGGCATACGGCAGGTGAGTGGCGTCGCCGTAGAACACCTTTCCTGCGCCGGACGTCATAGCGCGCGTGCCAGCGAATCCGGTGACGACGAATCCAGCGGGCATTGCGGGTGGAGTGACGCTTTCGAAGTTTTCATCGACCACGGCGATCGACGAACTGCCGACGGTCGTCGCGTACAAATTTTCGCCCGGGGCGCCGACGTCGACACTCGTGAGACCGACGTTGGAGAACCACGAGAGTTCGTCATTCTGGTCGGTGGATGCGACCGAAATAATGTTTGAGAGCGTGTACGATGCCGGATAGGACGGGGAGGAATCATTGTTCAGTGAAGAGTTTCCGGCTGCGGCGACGAAAAGTCCGCCGGCCGCGCGAAATCGGTCGATGGCATCGCTCTCGGAAAGCGAGAAGAAAGAACCACCGTAACTTGCGTTGATGACTTTGGCATTATTCTGGATTGCGAAATCGATGGCTTTCACTTCCGAAGCGGTATCGAGACCGAAGCGGAGAGCCATGATCTTCACATTCGGAGCAATGCCGATAACGCCATTGCCGTTATTCTTCGTCGCTCCAATAACGCCGGCGACAGCAGTGCCATGCCAGTAAGGAAAGTTCGCTTCGTAGACCGGCAGAGGATTCTTGTCATTGTCCGCAAAGTCGTAACCGTGAATACAGCCGCCAAGTGCAGCACCCGTCTCATCCACACATGACGAACCGTCCCACATGGCGCCGCTCAAGTCTGAGTGCGTGTAGAGGACACCCGTGTCGATGACAGCGACGATGATCGGAGGAGACGCCTGCTGACCTTCTGACATTGCCCAAGCCTGTGGAGCGTTGATATCGGCTCCGCTCTGACTCGAGCTTCCGTTGATAAGTTGGCCAACGTTGTCGAGCGCCCAGAGGCGGTCTTTGTACGTATCGTTCGCATCGATGAATGCAATGTCGCGGATGTAGTTCGGTTCCGCGTATTCGACATTCGGATCGGCCTTCAGTCTCGCCACCGCCTTCTCCACTGTTTCAGACGTGGCGACTGAGAGCACGCCCATGTTCTGGCCGGGCACAGCATCTTCGAATGTCATCTTCCTTGCCTTGGCAAAACTGCGAACGGCCTTATTGTCGCCACCCGTGACCGTCACGCCGTTTTTGAATTTCACGAGGACTTGTCCGGGCACATATGTCTGACGCTTCACATTTTTCTGCCCTTTGGCAGTGGACGGCGTGGCACCCGTTCCAAGAATGCGGCTGAGGCGTTGCTCAGCGGCAAACGTTACCGGAGCACCAACCGGCAACAGGGTTGCCTGGAGAAAGGTTACGAGCATCACAGAACTTGTCACACGCCGTACGCGCTTCCAAGGCAGCACAACCATACAAAGACGGGGGAGTTAGATAAAAGGGGGATATTAAAACATTAATGACTTATAATGTCAATAACCCTTTCCTTGACGATTCTGGACCTGCTGAAAGCATTATCCAAGCACTTTCTGCTATTTCTTGCGTTTGGACATATCCGTAACTTTCACGATGCGACCGGCACTGTCGAAGGTGATCCACTCCCCTGTCTGAGCTCCTTTTTTGAAGGAGCCTGAGCGCATCTTCGTGCCGTTTTTTCGAAACCATTCCCACGAACCTTCCATGACGCCGTTCACCATCGAACCCTTTGCCCAGATGCTGCCGTCCTTGTGATACTTGATGTATTTCGCCATGCGCACATCGTAATTCTTCCTACGGAAAGCGACAATCACAGGACGATTTTCTGCTATCATGCGCGATATGAACATGTTCAAACCCACAAAGGCGACGAGCGTGAAAGAATATTTGGAAGCACTGCCATCCGAGCGACGCGAACGATCTTGGCAGAGTGAATGTCGGAAAAAACTGCATCCGTTTCAAGAAGCTTGAGGACCTGAATCTCATCGTCCTTAAAAAAGTTCTAAAACTGGCGGCCAAGAATCCAGGGCTCAGCGGAGTCGGAAAAGACAAGAAGAAGTAAAGCTATCTACGACAGAATGTCTCTCCTCGGCCGTCTGTACAATGTTACAATCTTCGCCTATGCAAAAAATCGTCCCACATCTCTGGTTCAACACGCAAGCGGTGGAAGCAGCAAAGTTTTACACCGAAGTCTTTGGCAAAGGCTCGAAGATCACGTACACGTCCGTCATTAAAGATACTCCGTCTGGAGATTGCGATATCGTGTCATTTGATCTTCAAGGATATTCGTTCCTCGGAATCAGCGCCGGACCGCACTTCAAGCTCAACCCGTCGGTATCGTTCATGGTGAATTTTGATCCATCGACGGATTCGAACGCACGCAAGAACTTAGACGCGCTCTGGGAAAAACTGTCGGACGGCGGCACACCACTCATGCCGCTCGACACGTATCCGTTCAGCGAACGCTACGGCTGGATTCAGGACAAATTCGGCGTTTCTTGGCAACTGATCCTGACGAAGCCCGAAGGCGAGCCCAGGCCGTTCATTATTCCGTCGATCATGTTCACCGGCGATAACACGGGTAATGCGGAAGAAGCCATCGATTTCTGGGTTTCTGTATTCAAAGATTCCAAGCGCGGCTTGACCGCTCCCTACCCCGAAGGCGCGGCGCCGGAAAAGGCCGCCAAAATCATGTTCGCCGAATTCATGCTGGAAGGGCAATGGTTTACGGCGATGGACAGCGGCCATATGCATAAGTTCGGCTTCAGCGAAGCAATTTCTCTGCTCGTGCAGTGCAAAGATCAGAACGACATCGACTATTACTGGAACGCTCTCTCCGCAGTTCCCGAGGCAGAGCAATGCGGATGGCTGAAAGACAAATTCGGCCTGTCGTGGCAGGTGTCGGCTGCTACTATGAACGAGATGTTGCAGAGTGATGAACAAACGATCGCCCGTGTCATGGATGCATTCATGCCGATGAAGAAGGTCGACCTCGCAAAACTAAAGAAGGCGTATAAGGGGAAATAAGACTGCGAAACCACTTCATTTCAGTCATTCCATAATCCTTTCCGCTTCACGATGTTCTTGTAGTCCCACTAAAGGTCTTGGACACCCAGAATTTCTGCGTCATGCCCTCTGTCATTTAGCGCTAAGGTATAACCATGAAAGCCGCGCCTCCAAAACCACGCATTGTCCACGTGAAGGATACGATGCAGACCGCGACATATGCGCTGACTGAACCGATGGGCAAGAACTTCGACCAGCGCTTTACGCCCGACCTGACGCCGAAAGAGATGCTGACACTCGGTGTCTTCGGAGGAAAGTACATGACCGACTGTCGTAAAGAGTTTCCGAGTGACTGGTTCACTGACGCCAAGCTTTGCCACGAAAAACATGACCCCTCGCTCAACTGCTTCGGCGTAAATGCAAGCCAGCCGCTCTCGGTCTGGCGGAAAAAAGGTTGGATCCACCCCGCAGATCCGCGCGGATGGTTTCAGTGGTACTGCCGCTACTTTATGGGCCGCCGCATGCCGAAAGAAGACGATAGGCAGATCCGCCGCTGGCTCGCCATCCGTCGCCACGTCTCGCAGATCCTCAAAAACTGCGAGCGAGGAAATCTGCAATGCAGGAAGAAGCAGAGGCAGGCAGTCTTGCACTGGGCCTATGACGCGCGGAAGTTGTAGTCGCAATGTGGGCGCTTCATATCCGCAAAATCTTCTCCATTTCGCAGATCTGTTTTGAATTGGCTTTTGATAAAAAATATGCAAAAGTCCTTTCCCTATGGTCGAATCTTACCGTAATCCAAGCAGCATCGCTCAATTGAATCTGATGCAATTCCAAGAACGATTACATGCGCTCGAAGCAAATCCAAAAAAGGCCGACCCTGAAGAGTTGCTCATCTATCGAACTGTTAAGTCTCTGATGCAACGTAGTGGATACCTGTATGAACAATTACAAGTGCTCGATGGGGAGAGTTTGACAATTCTTTCGCATGCAGAATTCCATTTGAGCGGGGTTATAGGTGTTATGCAGAATGACATTACTCAGGGTGCACGCGATCTATTTACAAAAAAGAATGCAGATACAATTCAGGCTATTCGTCAGGGTGCACATGAGGCTCAATAAAGATTCAAATGAAACATTCAATGTCACTCATGTAGAGAATGCATCGATGCATCAATAATTAGGTCTGGCCTTGCTGCGGCTAGATAATGCTATATCTCCCGAATATTCTCAGACAAGGAAATGACGCGTTCAAGCTGTGCAATCGTGCTGCGCATCAACATGATGTAGATGGAATGTTGCTGTTGTTTTGCAGCACGTAGGACATCTGCAGCTTGTGCGATACTATTCCCGTTGATTTCTCCATCACTGCCGCCTTGGGGCAAATGTGTAAGCGGTACTGCATTTCTCTCATGCCAGTAGCGTCTGCTGCGATCAGTTGTTATCCATGTAATACCGACATAGACCTGTTCAGGTTGCAGGGCATCCTTCGTATGTAGCGCGATATCTTCCAGGAGAGAAGGGTGGAAAATCGGCTGTGTGAAGACGCTCTGGGCTGTTGTACCTAAAAATGGTTTCTTTTGCTGCCAGCGCCCCCACTGTGGCTGATAGATGTCTGCTGCAACGCCAAGGGGTAGAGGGGGGTGGTCGCTGCATGCGGCAAGGACATCATGTGCATGCGTGCAACGTCCTTGCTCCTGCAGCGTTGGATCACCTGTGACGAGCAGTGCGATTGCAACATTATATCGTGCAATCAATTGCAAACGGTCCAAGGTTTCTTCTGCGGAATGCTCACGCGTACGCAGATGCAGAACAAGTTTCTTCTCTTCGGAGATTGCACCGTTCGATTTCAGCTTGAGTAGATCTTCCGGCCGAAGAAACGACTGATTGCCCGTAACAATCTCTGGAATGTTGTACCCGTCAAACGGTATGCCCGACGCCTCCAGCTCCGCCATGGACTGGCGGAGGGAAGCGTCGCATCGTGGCACGAGTTCGATGAATGTTTCAGGCATCGGTCGAGGCGGAAGAGCGGACAATGTGAGCTGCCGCAACGAGGTGCTTCAGCGATTCCCACACCTGTTCCGGCGTGCGAGTTTTCAGACCGCAGTCCGGATTGATCCACAGACGTTCATCCGGCACGTGCTTCCGTGCGACGGCTATCAGTTCCGTCAGTTCCTCGATGGACGGTACTCGGGGAGAATGGATATCCCATACGCCGGGCCCGATGTCACAGGGAGACTCCTGCCCATCCAATGCGTTCAGAAACGCAAGGCGCGATCGAGCCGCTTCGATGGAAATGACATCAATGTCCAGATCACGCAGGACCGGCAGGATGTCCCGCACATCGCCATAACATGTATGTGTGTGGATTTGTGTCTCGGGTTTTGTCTGATTCACGGTCAGCCGAAATGCGTCCGCCGTCCACCGGAGATAATCGTCGCGGCCGTCGGTGCGCAGCGGCAAACCCTCGCGCAAAGCGGGTTCGTCGATCTGAATGACGCGGATCCCGGCTGCTTCCAGTTCCTGCACCTCCTTACGGATCGCGAGTGCGATCTGTCTGCAAGTCTCTTTTTCCGGCACATCATCGCGTACGAAACTCCAATTCAGGATGGTGACCGGACCGGTGAGCATACCCTTCACAGGCTTGTCCGTAATGGATTGCGCATAAGCCGACCACTCCACCGTGATCGGCTTGGGGCGGGACACATCACCGTAGATGATCGGCGGTCGCACATACCGTGAACCGAAACTCTGCACCCATCCGTGTTCGCTGCACGCTACGCCGTCCAGCTGCTCCGCGAAGTACTGCACCATGTCATTGCGCTCCGCTTCGCCATGGACAAGGACATCCAGCCCCGTTTCCTCCTGCTTCCGCACAACGCCAGCTATTTCTTCCTTCAAGAATCCTTCGTACTCCGCGTCGCTGATCTGTCCCTTGCGGTGTTTGGCACGCGCGGCGCGAATAGTTCCGGTCTGCGGGAATGATCCGATGCTCGTCGTGGGGAAAAGCGGCAGATCCAGTGCTTGAGACTGCGCCCTCTGCCGCTCAGCGAGGGGCTGGCGATACGAAACGCCCTCTTGTTCGATTGCCGCCGTTTCCTGTCGTACGACTGCATCGTGAACAAGAGGATGATTCCGCCGTGTCCGCAGTTCTTCCGATCGGCGGGTGGCAGATACAATGGCATCCGCATCATCGTCAAGCGCATCTCTGAGCGTGATCACTTCCTGCAGCTTCTCACGGGCAAACGCGAGCCACGAACGCACGTCCGGCGACAACGATTTTTCGCGCTCCACCGAATGCGGAACATGCAGCAGAGAACTGGAAGGCGAAATGATGACTCTATCTTCACCGAGCGTTCGTTTGGCATGGCGCAACAGTTCCAGCGACTGTTGCAGATCGTTTTTCCAAATATTTCTGCCGTCGACCGCGCCTATTGAGAGAGACTTGTCCGACGGTGCCTTTGCGACGGCGGCGGCGGTTTCGGCACAAGCTTCAACCGCATCGAGATGAACGGCATCGACGGGCAACGCGAGAGCCAAATCCTGATTGTCACGAAGTTCTCCGAAGTACGTGCCGAGGAGCAATTTCAGGTCGCCAGCGTCGTGTCGCAGGAATTCGTAGGCATCTGCAAACGCCTGCCGCTCTCGCGGCTGAAGATCCAGCGCCAGTGTCGGTTCATCCAATTGGACCCATTCTGCTCCCTGGGTGCGCAGTTTTTGCAGCACTTCTCCGTACACGGGCAACAATCGCTGCAAGAGCTCCAGCCGGTCGAATTTTTCCCCCTCGCAGTCGCCGAGCAGCAGATAGGAAACGGGGCCAAGCAACACTGGCTTCGTCCGAATATCGTTTTCCAACGCTTCCGCGAATTCACCGAAAGGCTTTTCGGAAGACAGACGGAACTTCTGATCTTTCCTAAACTCGGGTACGAGGTAGTGATAATTCGTGTCAAACCATTTACGCAGGCTTTGAGCGATCACCCCCGTCACCGCGCCATGCGTGCCGCAGCAAATATGTTCGGGGGAGTTCTGGCCTCGTGCGAGCGCGAAATAGGTATCAAGTGACACCTGGTCTCCGTTTTCACCGAAGCGCTCGGGTATCGCTCCCACGAGACAGCTGGTATCCAGCACATGGTCGTAGAGACTGAAATCGTTACTGGGGATCAGATCGATTCCTGCGTCCTTTTGCAGCCGCCAGTTTTTTTGCCGTATGGCGCGTGCGACTGTTTCCAGTTCTTCCGGCGAGCGCTTGCCGGACCAGTACCCTTCTAGGGCGAATTTGAGTTCACGGTCTTCCCCGATGCGGGGGTAGCCGAGGTTCGATGTAAGCGCGGGCATAGGAGTGAGGGAAAATGAAAAAACGTCCTGACCCTATTCATGAAGTACAGGTGTGTAAAATTTTTGATATTTTTTGTACGAAAAATTTAATATTGTATGAATTCATACAAAATGTAGAATCAGATTATGATCACAATCTCGCAAGCAGTTGAACAGGCCATCGCCAATTCGCCTTTATACGGTGAGGCGATGCTTCAAGAGATTGCGAATCACAGTGCGATTGCCCGAAAAATAAAACCAGCAGTCGAGGAAATGCTTTTGGAGTCGGTTACTGAAGGTGCGATCACCATCGCACTGAAGCGTTATGCTGAAAGGCTGCGCAAAAATCATACGACAATCACGCGAAATTACTCCGTTCGTCATATGGGAATTCGCAGTGATTTGACCGCCTTGATATATCAGAACTCGCCGGTTTTACACGCTATTCACCAAAAAATTCTTCCACTGAGTATCAGCGACGATGCTTTTATTCACTTTGCCCAAGGATCACGTGAATCATCATTTATTGTTAGTCAGGCATGTTTAGCCACTCTGAAAAAATTAGCTTCAAAAGAAAGAATGGTGGCTGAATACTCGAATTTAACTGCTATCAGCGTAAGAATGCCTCCAGAAGTCATGCACGTCACAGGTGTATTTGCTCCGTTAGTTCAGGCATTGGCGTGGCAGAAGATAAGCGTTTATCAAATCGTTTCATATTTCACGGAAATCACATTCTTAGTATCCGATAAGGACGCTGATCAAGCATTTAACATCATCAAGTCCGTTTCGAAGTTCTAGAAAATAATTGGCTCCCCAACGCGGCTCCTTCTAGCACTGACGACAGTGCATCGAGCACCAAGCATGCTTCCCGAGGCCTTCCCTCTAGGCTATCTAAAAACACATTTCCTCATTTCAAGCAATTTCTTACGTTTTGAGTACTTAACTAAACATATTCTCTTTGTAACATAAAATGAACCTGTTAAGATATGTACGAAATACTATTTCTTTTTCCACTCTTTTCTATGAAATACCCTCATTCATTTCCTTTCGTCACTGGAATCCTCCTCGTACTTTCTGCAACTTCGATTACCTCACTCCAGGCAAGCGACATGCTTTCCTCTGAAGGAGAAACTATGTCATCAGAATCATCACTGTCATCGTCAGACTCATCGTCATCAGAATCATCACTGTCGTCGTCAGATTGTAGTGGCGATCAAAAATGTAAACCTGAAACTCAACCACTGGGCGATAAAATGAAATGTCCGGAAGGATTCACTCCGTACATTTTCACAGAGAGCGTTGGTCCAAGTTCCGAAAAAAGGTGCGGTAGATGTGTTGGTGGCGAGTCCTGCAAAAAAGAAGGTAAAGAGTGTATGTTTGAAGCGGTCAAGAAAGAGCTAGCGGGTGTTAAATATGTTGAGGCAGTGTGTTCTTGTGAGACCCCAGAGTCTTCTTCTAGCTCTATCAGCTCTGATAGTTCAGATAGTTCCCCTAGCTCTACCAGCTCTGATAGTTCAGATAGTTCCCCTAGCTCTACCAGCTCTGATAGTTCTATGAGTTTTAATTAGTACTGAAGAAATTGGTTTGCAATTACCCAGCGAGCACATAATTATATTTGCACGTTGGGTTTTAATAAACATATATTATTAGACACGTCACTTTACCAAACTCACCTTTTCCGACGGGAACATTGTTGCTTATCGAGCAAACTCTATCATTAATTGTTTAATGGCTCCCCGACTTGGATTCGAACCAAGAACCCTCTCGTTAACAGCGAGAAGACTACGTAGGAGAGAAGAGAGGATAATATTTCGCACCCCTCTTCTCGCAACTCTTCTGTGTTTCTTTTGCAAATTCAACCATTTCCGTCAGCGCATGAAATTTGCTCGCAACCGATGCATGTTTCATCAATCGAAGATGTTCTTTTTCAAAGCCCGATGTACGGTTCTTATGTGCCTTCATGAGCCTTCCAATTCTAGAAGTGCTACGACATCTTGCACGTCGTGCAGAGAATTCCGCTTCCCGAGGTGAAATGAAACCAACGGACTTGACATGTACACGTGCCCATATGTGTATACTTCCTCTATGGAATCCTATAAAGATGTCTTTCAGAAGCTGGATGAAGCAAAGATTGACTATATCATCGTCGGAGGAGTTGCGATGAATTTGCTTGGTTGTCCTCGTTTCACGAATGATATTGATATTCTTTTGGCACTGGACGAGAAGAATGTGCAGGCAATGAAGCATGTCATGCAAGAATTGGGGTACGAGCAAAGAATCCCTCTGGCAATAGAAGAGTTGGGTGATGAGAAAAAGGCAAAGAAGTTTGTAGAGGAAAAGAACTTGCTCGCATACACATACTACAACGCTCTGGAACCGCTCTACTCTCTTGATATCATCGTTGATGCATCTCTGCGCTTTTCCGAATATAAGAAGAATGTCGTCCACAAAAAAGTGTGGGGCCTGTCTTTACCGGTCGTCTCCATTGATGACTTGATCGGCCTCAA
This sequence comes from Candidatus Peribacteraceae bacterium, assembly GCA_018062585.1. Classification (GTDB taxonomy): domain Bacteria; phylum Patescibacteriota; class Gracilibacteria; order Peribacterales; family Peribacteraceae; genus JAGORY01. The sequence continues at coordinate 46,299 of JAGORY010000001.1, forward strand.
GCAGGAAACTCAGAGAGAAAAAGATGCTTTGGACGTTGCCATGCTGCTAGAATACAAAGGCCTATGAAGGATTATCGTTCATCTGTCGATCGTGATCATTTGCGTCATATGAAGCATCATTCCACTGCGGAGCAGAGAATGAATTGGTGGTTGGATGCTTTGGCATTCGTGAAAGAGAGTCGGAAGAATTGGAAAAAACAGGAAAAACCGGAGTGAGTGAATGGAAGAGTTTGGCTCCCCGACTTGGATTCGAACCAAGAACCCTCTCGTTAACAGCGAGATGCTCTACCGTTGAGCTATCGGGGAACAGAACGTGGTGAAGGAATGAACGAGCGGTAAATAACGCCCGCGAAGTATACGAACAATCCTCTGCTTACGGAAGGGGTGGTTTCGGGTATGCTCTGCGCCATGGCCAAACAATCCCTCACTCCGCGCGCGAATAACTTCCCTCAATGGTACCAAGACGCCATTGGGCGCGCTCCTGACCTGTATGACGAATCCCCTGTCACGGGCTGTATCACCTTCGGACCGCTTTCTACCAAATTGTGGAGCAATATCCGCAACTTCATGGATAAGCGCCTTAAAGCTCACGGAGTCGAGAACCTCATGCTCCCGATGCTCATCCCTCAGAAGTTTTTCGAGCGCGAGAAAGAGCATGTGGAAGGCTTCGCACCGGAATGCGCGGTTGTCACCGAAGCCGGCGGTGCCAAACTCCCTGAACCGTACGCTATTCGACCCACCTCCGAAACGCTCTTCGTAGACTGGTATACACGTTCCGGCCGTGTCCAGAGCCACCGTGATCTTCCGCTGCTCGTGAACCAGTGGTGCTCAGTGATGCGCTGGGAAAAGCGCCCTCGCGCTTTCCTCCGCACGAGCGAATTTCATTGGCAAGAAGGCCACTGTCTTTTCCCCACCGAGCAATCGAACCGCGAGTTTGCGCTCACGATGCTCGACCTGTACGCAACCGTTGCGGAAGAACTCCTCGCCATTCCTGTCATCAGAGGTGAAAAGCCCGTCCATGAGCGGTTCCCCGGCGGCCTTGCTACCTACTCTATCGAGGGCCTCATGCAAGATGGCAAAGCACTGCAGATGGGAACGAGTCACGTCCTCTCGCAGAATTTCCTTATGGGTTCGGATGGTAAACCGATGGTAAGTTTCCTTGATGAAAATGAGAAACAGACAGTCCCCCACTACCAGTCTTGGGGCGCATCGACACGTCTACTTGGCGCCATCTTCATGACCCACGGCGATGACGACGGTATCGTCCTGCCTCCGAGAGTTGCACCCGTACAGGTCGCGGTCCTGCCAGTTCCCGGAAAGGATGCGGCAGAAAACGAGAATGTCCTGAAGGCAGCACGCGATCTTGCAACGACGATCAGCGGCAGCAAAGATTTGTACGCTGTGCACGGACGCAAGAACGGTTTTGAAGAGACATCAGGAGAACTGACAGTTCGTATCGATTGCCGCGACACTCGCCTCGGCGACAAGACATTCCACCAGATCCACATGGGCACGCCGATTCGCATCGAGATCGGCGCTCGCGATCTTGCCGAACAATCCTGCATGATCAAAAGCCGTATCCGCTCACGCGATGATGCCGTGAAAGCGCCACTCTCGAAAGCACCCGAGATCGTGAAGAAAATGCTCGAAGAAGATCAAGCGACACTCTTCAAGCGCGCACTCGAGATGCGGACGAAGAAGACAGTGGAAGCCACAACCTACGACGAGGTGAAAGCCGCTCTGGAAGCCGGAAACTGGGCCTTGATCCCGTGGGACGGTACGAACGAAACTGTCGCTAAACTGAAGCAGGAAACGTCCGGTGGCACGTACCGCTGTTTCGCATTTGATGCAAAGGAAGACGCCAATGGGCTCATCGATCCCGTGTCTGGCAAGCCGAGCGCATTCGCCAAAAAGATCTACGTTGCGAAAGCGTACTAACGTGGACTTTGAAGCGCTGCTTCAGGCGTACGATTACGAGTTCCCACCGGAGCTTCTTGCAAAAGAACCGGTGAGCCCACGCGATAGCGCGCGCCTTCTAGTCTATGACCGAAAGAAAGATTCAGTCGTCTTCGATACGTTTTCAAGCATCACGGACTACCTGCCCAAAAATGCGTTGCTCGTCATGAACCGGACCAAAGTGATCCCCGCAAAAATGACGCTCACGAAAAGGACCGGTGGCAAAGTCTCGGCGCTTGTGATCAGTCGCGACGAAAAAAATATCACGACGCTGGCATCTGGGAGTTTTAGTGCCGGTGATATTCTTGAGTGGCAGAGCGGTCACTCGTTTCAGGTCATCAGTCGTATCGATCAGGAAGCGGTGCTGCAACCGTGCTTCGATATTGTTGAACTCGATGCACTGCTCGATACCTTTGGAGAGACTCCGCTACCGCCGTACATGAAAGACTCGCCACTCACTGAAGAAAAACGCCGGACGGAGTACCAGACAGTTTTTGCCTTAGAAAAGGGTTCGGTCGCGGCACCAACAGCTGGTCTGCACTTCACCGAAGGATTGATCACAAAAATTATACAGTCCGGTAGATCAATTTCATACCTGTCGCTGCATGTAGGGCTCGGTACGTTTGCACCTCTCACGAAATTACAGGTCGAAAAAGGCGCTTTGCACCACGAATCGTACTCAATCGACGCTGAGACGGCTGATTTACTCAATACCGCCAAAGCCGAAGGTCGACCGATCATCGCTGTCGGCACCACAAGCGTACGCACGCTGGAATCCGCCGCTATGAATGGAAGACTCTCGAAACTTCAGGGATCGACCGATCTTTTCATCACCGAAAACTCACAGCTCCATTTCGTCGATCATCTGATCACTAACTTCCACGTCCCACGCTCTAGCCTCCTTATGCTTGTCTCGGCGTTCACCGGCAGAGAGAAGCTGCTCTCGATCTACGATCAGGCTATCAAGGAGCAGATGAGACTGTTTTCATTCGGGGACGGCATGTTGATCCTCTGATTGTCTGCTAGGATGCCTCGGCAATGTCTCTCAAAATCGGAATCGTAGGGTTGCCCAACGTCGGTAAATCGACGCTGTTCAATGCACTTACCCGCAGCCATGGCGCTCAAGCCGCCAACTATCCGTTCTGCACTATCGAGCCCAACGTCGGCATCGTGGAAGTTCCCGATGAACGGCTCACGAAACTTGCCGAATTGATCACTCCTGAAAAAACCGTGCCAGCTATCGTTGAATTCGTTGATATCGCCGGACTCGTGAAAGGAGCGTCCAAAGGCGAGGGCCTCGGCAACGCGTTCTTGAGCCATATCCGTGAAGTAGACGCCATCTGTCACGTCGTGCGCATCTTCGGAGGCGGGGACGTTATCCACGTCGAAGGATCGGTAGACCCCAAGCGCGACCGCGAGATCATCGAAGCCGAGCTCATTATTTCGGACCTCGACAAGATCACGAAGAAAATGGACAAGATGCAGGGCGGCGCAAGGTCCGGCAATAAAGAACAGACGAAAGAACTCGACGTGCTCACGAAGATCAAAGCGGCGCTCGATACCGGACGCTTTGCTTCGACCGTGCAGCTCGATAAAGAAGAGATGCCGTATCTCAGGGCATCGGAACTTCTCACCTCAAAGAAGATGATCTTTGCCCTCAACACCGACGAACAGTCGATGGCCTCTATGCCGCTAGCAGAAGCCAAGAGCAAGGCTGGCCTCTCGGATCAGGACACCGCAATCATCGTGTCAGCAAAACTGGAAGAAGAGCTCATCGCGCTCTCGCCGGAGGAAGGTGCGGCGATGATGAAAGAACTCGGCATCCAGAGTTCGGGCTTGGACCGCTTGATCCGCGCCGCCTACGAAGCGCTCAATCTGCAAACGTACTTCACTGCCGGCGTGAAAGAAGTGCGCGCATGGACCGTTCGTATCGGAGCAACTGCACCGGAAGCAGCTGGGGTCATCCACACTGATTTCGAAAAAGGTTTCATCCGCGCCGAGACGATTTCATACGCTGATTTTGTGACGGCAGGATCGGAACTGAAAGCCAAAGAAGCCGGAAAAATGCGAACCGAAGGAAAAGAGTACGTCGTGAGTGATGGAGACGTCATGCATTTCCGGTTCAATGTGTAATCAGACAAGAAAAAGTTGATTTGCGCTTCTTGCGGACATCGCGGGCGGGAATATACTTCATCTCCTCCCTCCCCCCTTGGACATATGAAAGCTGCCGTCACTCTGCTTACAGGTGCCTATCTCCTGAGCTCTGTTGCTCCGGCCTTCGCAGCAGTTGTTCCGCTCGAAACAGAAGCCTACAGCGTCGCTTTGGAATACGCCCAAGAACAGGGCGTCCTGGAGCCACTTCCCGACGGGCTGATGCACAGCGACATGCCGATTTCTCGGCGTGATCTTGTGACAAGCATTGTTCGTGACGTGTACAAAAATGATATCCGTCCGGACTGCTTCGATCGCATTTCGTCGAATCTGCCGGCACGCTTCACGAACCTGTTCACGGATGTCTCACTCTCCAACTCCTCGGCCAAAGAAATCTGTGTCGGTATGTTCGTCGGCCTCGTCGAGGGTCAGCCCGATGGCTCGTTTGGCGCTCAGGCAACGGCAAACCTCGTGGATGTCGCCAAAGTCGTCACGAAGGCCTACGGCATCGCCCCTCTACCGAACCTCAGGCCACAGTCCCGCGTCCCGTGGCATGAGCCGTACTGGTTCGCTCTCGCCAAAAGGAACGCCATCCCAGAAACCGTAAAGAGCAGAGACTCAACACTCACCCGTGGAGAATTCGCGGAGATCATCTATCGCCTGCGTGATGAGCGTCCGACGCAAGGCTTCCGCTACCAGCCCACGATGGCAAAGACCATCGCGCAGGCTGACAGCAAAACAGAGGTCACCGATTCGTTCAGCTACCCGACCGTCACCGTGAGGGATTCGGTTGTCGTCTCCACCGATGTCCGAAATTTAAGTAGCGGCCTTCTCCTTCAAATGCGCACTGAAGAGCGACGTCTAACACGACTTGAAGCTCTGTATTCATCGGAAACCACTGTGAGGAAATCTGCGATTCAGCCGCTCCCAGACTCGTTAAATCTGTACTGATGCGTCAGTACTTGCGTGCGAGGTAGCGGAGTGACACGATAGCGACATGTCCCACAACTCCCCCACCTCAGACCCCTTTGACGCGGCAGAAATCGACGAATGGACGCCTCACCGTAGCCGAAATCCGGACAAGGCCCTCAAGCTCGAACAATCGATCGTACGTCAGCTTGGTGGTGGAGCGGAAATCGCGGATGTACGCACCAAGATCCTGAAGCGCTTTAGACAAAGCAATGTGTTCGACGCAAACGGTACCTACACGGACCTTCAATTGCGACTTGGCGTTCAGCCGAAGCGCGAGAAAATCCCTGCAAGCTCCACCGAAGACAACGGCGAGGAGCAGATAAAGCGTTCCGATGATCTGATGGATAGCATCGATAAAACCTACGGTACGTTCACGACAGATCAACTGCGCCCGTCTGTGCAAGTCGCATGAGCTTTGTTCCCCGCGAAGAACCTTTCGTTTGTGAACACTGCAGTCTTGCGGTAGCGCCTTTGGGCAAAGGAACCTACCGCGACCACTGTCCGGCGTGCCTGTACTCCAAACATGTCGATAGAGACGGGCCAGGTGACAGACTTTCGGCATGCAAAGGTCTCCTGAAACCTATCGCCATCGACCAAGACGGCAAGAAAGGAATGGTGATCGTCTACGAATGCGAGAAGTGTAGGAAAAGCTCAAGAAATAGGGCTGCGCCGGATGACAAGATCATAGAATTCATGCGCTCTCTCTAAGAGTTAAGAATTCTTATAGTACCTTTTTGTATATATTTGTTGTTCAGTGTATTCGTTGTACAATAGGGCTTGATTTGATCTAGTGAAAATCTTTGTAAGATTCCACAGAGACTATTACAGTCCACAGTCTCATGCGTTTCCTGTTTTTACTGTCTCTCATCGGCTGTCTCTTTATCTCACTCTAGTCTCCTTGTCTTGGGAGCAGGAATGACGAAAGAATTTGCTGCTGCAATGCGGACTTTAGCGCTAGGGTTTCAGAAACATTTCCAGAGGGTGCGCTTTCAGTGGGCTTTTGAGTGGGCTTGATTGCGAGCTTCGGCTGACCTTTCGCCTTTTCGATGACAGTCACCGTAAATAGCCCCTTGGAAATTGCCTCGCTCGACATCTTTCCCTCGAAAGCTGCATCCATCCCCTGCTCGGCAACGAATGCGCGTACCGCTTCCTTGGCTTTTTCTTGGGCCTTAGGCTCGGACTCCAGCGTGAGCCGTGCTTCTGCGAATTCAGCATTCTTCTCCATCTCGCGCTCTAGGTCCTCAGGGCCCTTCACTTTCTCCCGAAGCCGCTCGTATTCTTCGGGACTGCGCATGCGCTTTCGGATCTTCTCCTGTTCCCGCGAAGGCAGTCGGTCCATGAACGAATCTGACATAGCTGCATCCTACGTTCCAAGATCATGGTTTGCTAGCGCGGTCTTGCTCAACCGCATCCTGAAGTCGCTCCACAATCCATGCACAATTCACACGAACCGTTGCGCTTCATCTTGGTGCTGCCGCAGCCTCCGCAGATCGAGCCGGTGTAGCCTTGGAGCTTGGCCTGTTCGGCTGAAAGCGCGGCCGTATCCGTATCAGCAACAACTGCCTGTGGGGAATGAATGCTGCTCTGCAGACCCTCATCGACCACAGGAAGGCTCATGGCGAAGGCGTCTTTGCTCTTTGTGCCTTCACTGTAGGCACGGTCCACGAGGTCACTATTGTGGAAGTTCTTGGCTTTGTCCTTGGTGAGGAATTTGAGGGCGAGCCAGCGGCCGAGGTAGTCCATGAGGGACTTCACCATCGGGATCTCGCGGTTCGTCGTCATGCCCATCGGCTCGAAGCGGGTATGCACGAGCTTCTCGCAGAGAACTTCGAGCGGAACACCGTACTGCAAGTTCATGGAGAGCGAGAGCGCCAGGGTGTCCATGACGCCGGAGAGTGTGGAACCCTCTTTGCTCATCTTGATAAAGATCTCACCCGGCTTGCCATCTTCGTACATACCGACATGGAGGTATGCCTCGTGACCGGCAACGGAGAGCTTGTGGGTAATGCTGAGACGCTCGTCGGGGAGCTTTCTGCGGCGCGGGACTTCCTTGATGACGATCTTCTCGACGACTTGCGCATCAGCTTTCTCCTCCTTCGCATCAGACTTATTGCTGAGGGCTTGGCTCATCTTCGAGCCATCACGGTAGAGCGCGTTGGCCTTCACGCCGAGCTTCCACGAGAGGTGGTATGCAGCCTTGAAGTCTCCCACCGTGGCCTCGTTCGGGAGGTTCACGGTCTTGCTGATAGCTCCGGAGAGGAACGGCTGAGCGGCTGCCATCATGCGGATGTGGCCTTCGGCCGTGATGAAACGGCGTCCGATCTTGCCACACTTATTCGCGCAGTCGAAGACGGGCAGATGTTCGGGCCTGAGGTGCGGAGCGCCTTCGATCGTCATGTTGCCGCAAATCGCGGTGTTAGCGGCATCGATCTGGGCATCGGTAAATGCGAGAGCCTTGAGGACATCGAAATTGAAGTCGTCCGTCTGTGCCTTCGTAAAACCCAGGCGCTCCATGGCTTCGTCACCGAGCACCCACTTGTTGAACGCGAAACGGATATCGAAGACCTGCGGCAGGTTCGTCTCGACCTTGGCAATATCGGCATCGGTAAAGCCTTTCTGCTTGAGCGATGCGCGGTTGATATGCGGCGCGCCTTCGAGAGAGAGCGTTCCAATGACGTACTTCATCATGTCGGCCATCTGGTCATCCGTGTAACCGAGCGCCTTGAGGGCCGGACGAATCGACTGGTTCGCGATCTTCATGTATCCACCGCCAGCGAGCTTCTTGAACTTCACGAGTGCGAAGTCAGGCTCAATGCCGGTCGTGTCGCAGTCCATGAGAAGTCCGATCGTCCCCGTTGGAGCGATGACGGTGGTCTGAGCGTTGCGGTAGCCGTGCTTCTCACCAAGCTCGATGGCACGGTCCCACGCATCTTTGGCGGCCTGCAGGAGGTCAGCCGGGCAAATGTCTGGGTCGATGGGGACCGGCTTCACCGCAAGTTCCTCGTACTCGGAATCCGATGCGTGATACGCGGCGCGGCGATGATTTCGCATGACACGGAGCATCGACTCACGGTTCTTCTCGTACCCTGGGAATGTTCCGAGCGCTTCTGCCATTTCGGCCGAGGTGGCATACGAATCTCCGGTGAGAATGGCGGTGATGGCACCCGAATACGCGCGTCCGAGTTCGGAGTCGTACGGAATACCCATCTGCATGAGCATGGCACCGAGATTGGCGTAGCCGAGGCCAAGCGTACGGAAGCGATAGCTGAGTTCGGCGATCTCTTTACTGGGGAACTGAGCCATGAGCACCGAGATCTCGAGGACGATGGTCCAGAGCCGAACAGCATGGCGGAAGCTTTGGATATCGAAGCTCTTCATTCCCTTGTCATCCTCGGTCGTGAAGTGAAGGAGATTACAAGACGCGAGGTTGCAAGCAGTGTTGTCGAGGAACATGTACTCGCTGCACGGGTTAGACGCATTGATACGACCGTCGGACGGACAGGTGTGCCAGTCGTTGATCGTCGTGTCGTACTGCACACCGGGATCTGCGCAGCTCCATGCGGCGTAAGCGACTTGGTCCCAAAGTGCCCTCGCCTTCATCGTCTTCTTTGGCTTCGGGGCGCGGTTCTCGGCTGCTGCCTTCTTGAGCTCCGTCCTCCAGTAGAGGTTCCAGTCGCTGTCCGATTCGAGTGCCTCGAAAAACTCGTGCGGGATGCGGACGGAGTTATTGGAATTCTGACCCGACACTGTGCCGTAGGCCTCGCCGTTGAAGTCCGTGTCGTAACCGGCCTTGGCGAGTGCTGCTACTTTCTTCTCTTCGTTCACTTTCCAGTTGATGAACTCTTCGATGTCCGGATGGTCCAAGTTAAGACAGACCATTTTGGCGGCGCGGCGTGTGGTGCCTCCGGACTTGATGGCTCCGGCAGCGCGGTCGCCGATCTTGAGGAAGCTCATGAGTCCCGAGCTCTTACCCCCCTGCGAAAGCGGCTCACCGTCACCGCGGAGGTTACTGAAGTTCGTGCCCGTTCCGGAACCGTACTTGAAAAGGCGCGCTTCACGGATCCAGAGATCCATGATGCCGCCCTCGTTCACCATGTCATCAGCGACACTCTGGATGAAGCAGGCGTGCGGCTGGGGGTGGGTGTAGGCGTCCTCACTCTTCTTCACTTCACCGGTCGTCGGATCGCAGTAGTAGTGACCCTGAGACGGACCCGTGATGTCGTAGGCGTAGTTGATGCCCGTATTGAACCACTGCGGCGAGTTCGGGGCCGCCATCTGATGAACCAGCATGTACGTGAGTTCGTCCTCGAAGGTCTGGGCGTCCTGCTTGGTTGCGAAGTACCCATAGTCCTCTCCCCACTGCCTCCAGCAACCGGCCAATCGACGAACAACTTGTTTCACAGACCTTTCAGGACCAGTAACAATTGAGCCATCAACATTTTTCATAACGGTACCTTTTTCGTCATACTGAGGTACGCCTGCTTTACGAAAATACTTCGATACAACAATATCCGTAGCAACCTGACTCCAAGCAGCAGGAACTTCAGCGTCTTTCATCTCGAAGACGACCGAACCGTTGGTATTGACGATGCGGCTGGTGCGGAAGGCGTACTTTACTTGGTCTAAAGGATCGGAGCCGGGATTCGTGAACAACCGGGAAATCATCAAACCTTTTCCGGTTTTTTGAGTCACGTGCTGTATGGCCTTCTTTTTAGCATTTTTTAGAGCGTCATTTTCAGTCGACAAAGGAATATCCTGAGCACTTTTTGTCGTGGCAGCATGTGGATTCATACAAAAGGGGGGAACACAAGATGTAGTGTGGTTTCTGGTAACCAGCCACAACATCTCCGAATTTTACTCGTCCGCGGCAATTGTTCAAATTCTCATAGGCTCGAAATTCACCAGAGGACCAGATGCCGTTTTTTGTCTCAGAGAAGACCAAAAAGCAGACTCTGGTTTTTGCACACAATAGTGCGGCAACACCATGACCAAAATGCGCTAGATCAATTTCTTTTTCGAGTCACCCAGTCGGCTGAAATTCTGACCAAAATCTCGGTCCGTGATACAATGTCCGAGATGGAAATAATAGACGAAACAAAGGCACCGAAAGTGACCGTCGTCGTCGCCGGAACAAATAGCCCGAGCAATGCCGAACTTCTCGCGGACACATTCATCGAAGGACTGAAGGAGAGTGGCATCAAGGTATCGAAAGTGATTCTCCGAGACCTCCACATCAAGCATTTCACGCTAGATCGCTACCAGCCGCACTGCAGCGACAAAGACGATGATTTCTGCAGACTGGAGCCACTCCTTGCTGATGCCGACGGCGTCGTGTTTGCGACTCCGATCTGGAATTTCTCGGTACCCGCTCACTTGAAAAATCTGATCGACCGGATGGGTGCATTCGCCCTCGATACGGCCGGACGATCAAGGGGGCAACTGAAAGCAAAACCGTTCTTCATGATCTACACCGGCGGCGCACCGATGATCGCGTGGAAGGCGCTCCTCTACCTCACGACACTCCACGTCACCGAAGCGATCAAGTACTACGACGGCACGGTCGTCGGTCGCCACTTCGAACCGAAGTGTGTTCCAGGCCGAGGCAAATTTGGACTCGTCGTCGATCAGCGTCCGGCAACACTCGCTGCCATGAAAAAGAAGGGTCTGAAATTCGGCGCGGTCGCGTTACATTACAAAGAGAACGGCACACTGCCGGTGCGCGTACGCCTCGCGCATCAGTTCTTCAGCTTCCTGTACCGCGTCGGAAACCGGATCATGTACCCGATAAGTACACTTCAATAAGTGGGCTTGAGAGGCGTTCGTTTCTCCGATCCTTTCGCCGGAACGCCGACGAGGACGGCTTCTTCATCGATGCACTTTTCTTCGCGGAACGCTTTCCACATCTGCTGACCGCCCTCGAAGAGAATACTCGTAAGGCCGTGGAAATCACCATCAGGAGTCGTTAGAGCTTTCCAAAGCGCCGGAAAATCAATGCCGCTCTGCGTATGTTTCACTTCCATGATTCTGACGCCGCGTTTCTGAAGCTGCGGAATGATCCGGCGAACGTTGTCCGGTAGTCCGGGTTTGATGACGACTATCGTGCGCGAGGCGTATTCGTCACTCACGAGATTCGCTTCCTCGGGCAGTCGGAGCCGTGAGTCGATGACGATCCGTAGTGGTTGCACCGCAGTCGGTACATGGCGGATAGTAAGGCGTGGGTTATCCATGAGCACGGTACCGATACCGACGAGAACGGCGTCATGCGTACCGCGAAGAAATTCGTGCGTCCATCTGTCCTGTTCATGACTCGTGATTTTCAGGAATGATCCGTCGGGACCTGCGAACAAACCCTCCGGTGTCCTCGCCCGCTGCATCGTCACCCATGGTCTGCCTTTCGTCATGAGTGACACAAATCCCCGATTCAGGCGCAGGCAGTCGGCCAGCATGACTGGGCACATCTCGATGTTCACACCGTGAGTACGTAATAGCTCGATCCCCTTTCTTGAGACTTCGGGATTCGGGTCCTGCATGCCGATCACCACATTTTTTACGCCTCGTTCGATGAGCATCTGTGCGCATGGTGGTGTCTTTTTATTTACATGACAGCACGGTTCCAGATTAACGTAGATCGTGTCAGTTGATCTAATTTTTTGTACATATTTTTCCAGTAAATGACGCTCGGCGTGCGCTTTACCGAATTCAGAATGAAATCCTTCGGCGATGATTTTTTCGTCACGAACAAGTACTGCTCCGACCATTGGATTCGTACCGGTTTTTCCCCTCCCCTTTTCGGCGAGCTCGAGACAACGGCGTATGAAGATATCGTGATTCATCCGGATGATCTTCACAGAAAAAAGCCCTCCCGTCATCCTGACGAGAGGGCAAAGTTCTTTCTACGGCAGCCAGCCGACGAGTCCCACGACTGCAATTGCTTTACCTCCAGAGCGGCGCACCTCAGCCAGCATCGAACCGATGTTGAGACGCGGCACGCAGATTTGGACTGCCACCCACTCATTGTTCCGAAGTTGAGAAACCGTCGGTGAGACGGCAGCGGGCAGAACGAGGCCTTCAAGATCCTGTTGAAGGATATCGAAAGTGATGAGCACATGGCTCTCCGCCCCTACCGCAGCCTCGAGAGCGGCACTCAACTGGGTGAGCAGTAATTCTCTGGCAGGGGACAACGAACTGACGGCAACGATCTCTGGGTAGGAAAGGAGAAGATTGTCCGCTCCTTCCACGATCCGAAGCCCGTTGAGTGTCAGACTCTCTCCACTTTCGGTGACGACGAGAACCGCGTCACAGAGACCGTCCTTGATCGCCGTTTCTTCCGAGCCCTCGATGCGGACGATGTCCAATGCGGGAAAGCCCGAAATCGACGAGAGAAGCATCGCAGCAAGACCGGGCAGTTCGCATCCGACTCGAATGCGTTTCATCGTACGGACGTCTTCCAGTGCCGCGAGTACCCACCGAGTGGGCTTGTCGCTGGCGCGTGAGAACGGCAACTCGGCAATGGTCCGAAGCCCCTGGATGCCGCTCGCCATCACCAGATCCTTTCCCGTGATCCCGACATCGAAGTATTCACCGAGAAGAGAAGGAATCATGCGACGATCGCGTTCGAAGAAATCGATATTCCCAACAGTCCCGCAGTATCCCTTTCTATCGCGATCCTTCATGCGATAACCAACCGTCCCGAGATACGTTTTCATCTTGGCACTCAGAGACCCAGTGGGAACCAAGACCCGCAAACGTTCCGATCCTTGGGTCTGTGCCTTGGGAATCGAAACGAGGACGGGGGCTTCCGAAAGTGTTACCACGGGCAGAGACTCATTCTCACCCGCTTTCGGCGCATCCATGAGCTGACGGGCTTCGATACAGCTTCGGTAGAAACAGCTCTTGGCCCCAGTATGGCAGGCGCCGCTTCCGGTCTGACGAACGAGGTAGATGACCGCATCCCCGTCACAATCGACAAGGACATCGACCACCTCCTGAACGTTCCCGCTCTCCTCGCCCTTAATCCACAGCTTCTTGCGACTCGTGGACCAGTACGTCGCCTTCAGTGTGCGGAGCGTTACGAGAAAAGCTTCCTCGTTGGCGTACGCCACCATAAGAACCTGACGACTCTCGGAGTCCTGTGTCACCACCGTGACGAGCCCACCGCGCTTTCCGAAGTCCGGCATGTAACAGAGTTTCATTGCATCACCTTTGCAGTCTGTGGCAGTCAATCGATTGATTGGCTTGCCGATGTGAAAGAACAATTTTACGTCTGACGAATATTAAACAACCCCCTCACATGAGGAGGAAGCGATGCCGGTCTGCAGTTCCCTACCCCTGGTTCTTCGCCTTCTCCAGATACTTCTGCAATACCGATACCGGTTTCTCCCCACGCGGGGAACTCTCGGCATGCTGATGCACGCCGGAAACCATCCGATGATGCCGGGGAGCATTGAGTACTTTGCGGTAACCGCCCTGTCCGTTCTCGAGGAATTTACCAACGCGCGTCACAGTCGTGGTACTCGCACCGGTGTTCTTGGCGATCTCGCGGTACGTAATCCCCTGCGCTAATTGCTTCGCGACTTCAAATCGTTCACTCCATGCCTGCAGCTCCGAGAGCGTTCCGATATCACGCAAAAAATTCGCCATCTCTTCCTCAGTCTTGATCTGCGTCATTGCCGTGCACAGAGCCCTGAACCAAGGCTCTTTATTCCAGCTGTCGTCGGTGAAGCGTCGTTTTCCCATGGTTTCAGGTGATAGGTTAGAGGTGATAGGTGATAGACAATTGATGATGAAAGCGTGCCTGCTTGCCGGCCTTGAGTCCAAAGGTGTGCTTGCACGACGTAGCTCGGCCCTCGGTGCAAAAAAATTCACTCTTACTCCGAAGGATCGTTAGCATAGACGCTGAGCGAAGTCGTGTCAACTCGATAATACAAGATATGCAAGAAAAAAGCCCCACTCGGGGCTCCCTTCTTTCTTGAGGGCAATTTACTTGCCGCCTGCGCGCGCCGCAATGACTTCATCGGCGACGTTCTTTGAAACCTTGGCGTAGTGGCTCGGCTCCATGGAGTAGCTGGCGCGCCCCTGGGACATCGAGCGGAGCTCAGTGGCGTAACCGAACATGGCTGCGAGCGGAACGTCCGCGAGGACCGTCTTTGCCATACCGCGGGAACCGGTGTCCTTGATGAGTCCGCGACGTGCGCTGATATCACCCATGACGTCTCCGAAGTAATCCTCGGGACAGACGACCTCAACCTTCATAATCGGCTCGAGGAGAACCGGCTCCGCCTTGCGGCAGGCCGCCTGCACACCGATGGATGCACAGATCTTGTACGCGATTTCGGAGGAGTCCACGTCATGGGACGAACCGTCCGTGAGCTCGACTTTGACGTCAACCATCGGGAAACCGGCGACGACACCGCGCGATAGTCCTTCCTGGAAGCCCTTGTCACACGGTGAGATGAATTCACGCGGGATACGGCCACCGACGACCGAGTTCTCGAATTCGTAACCCTTGCCCGGTTCCTGCGGATAGATCGTGAAGAGCACGTGTCCGTACTGTCCGCGTCCACCGGTCTGCTTGATGTACTTCTCCTCGTGATCAACGCTTTTTTGGATCGTCTCGCGATACGCAACCTGAGGCTTACCGGAGTTGCTCTCTACTTTAAATTCGCGGCGCATACGATCCATGATGATATCGAGGTGCAGTTCTCCCATGCCGGCGAGGATGGTCTGGCCTGTCTCGTCGTCCGTGCGGACGCGGAGGGTGGGGTCTTCTTCGACGAGTTTCTGGAGAGCCATACCCATTTTCTCTTGGTCGGCCTTCGTCTTCGGTTCGATCGCGAGCGAGATCACCGGCTCAGCGAACGTGATGCTCTCAAGGCGGATTGGCTTATCCTCGTCACAGAGCGTGTCACCCGTGCGCGTGTCCTTGAGTCCGATGACGGCTCCAATGTCGCCGGCTTCGATCTGATCAATTTCGGTACGGTTATTGGCATGCAGACGAACCAAGCGTCCGACGCGCTCTTTATTTCCGGTACGTGTGTTGAGGACGTAGGAACCAGATTTCAGGACGCCCGAGTAGACGCGCACGAAGATGAGGCGTCCGACGAACGGGTCAGTGGCGATCTTGAAAGCGAGCGCAGAGAGCGGCTCGTTGTTATCGGGCTTGCGGGATGCCTTCTCCTCAGTATCGGGATCGACTCCCTCGACTGGCGGAGCCTCGAACGGGTTCGGCAAATAGTTGACGACAGCATCGAGCACGAGCTGCACACCCATGTTCTTGAGCGATGATCCACAGAGAACCGGGAATGTTTTGCCGGTCACGGTGCCCTGACGAAGAGCCAGCATAAGCTCTTCCTTCGTGAGTGTTCCGTTGGTGAGGAACTTGTCCATGAGGTCTTCGCCCGCGCCTTCGGCAGCCTTCTCGATCATGATGGCACGGTACTTCTTCACCTGTTCAAGCATATCGTCAGGAATCGGCGCATGGATGTGCTTCTCACCGTGCGCTCCTTCGAAGGTCACCATCTCCTCATTGACGAGGTCGATGATCGCTTTGAAGTCGCTCTCAGCTCCGACAGGGATCTGGATGGCGACGGCGTTCTTGCTCAAGCGCTCGTGAATACTCTGGAGTGACATGTAGAAGTCTCCACCGATCTTGTCCATTTTGTTGACGAATGCAAGACGTGGAACGGCGTACTTGTCGGCCTGACGCCACACGGTCTCGGACTGGGGCTCGACTCCCTGAGAGCCGTCGAACACCGCGACTCCTCCATCGAGAACGCGGAGCGAACGCTCGACTTCAGCCGTGAAGTCCACGTGTCCGGGTGTATCAATGAGGTTGATGGTCGTGAGCGTCTCGACACCGTTGAATTTACTCTTCCACATACACTGGGTTGCAGCGGACGTGATCGTGATACCGCGCTCCTGTTCCTGCTCCATCCAGTCCATCGTGGCTTCACCTTCGTGCACTTCACCGATTTTGTAGTTCTTACCAGTGTAAAAAAGAATGCGCTCGGACGTCGTCGTTTTACCGGCGTCGATATGAGCGATGATTCCAATGTTGCGGACGTTTTTTAAGTCCATACAGATAGGAGAAAAAAGTGGAAGCGTGATCGAACGGAGAGCTTCACGATCAATCTAGCCGAGGCAGTATAGGGAAAATACAGACCGTACAAAAGGGCATCCTATATTGCACAACACTGGCAAAAGGCATAAAAAAACCGCCCGTAGAGCGGTTTCGATTGCAGTATTACATCTTCGCAAAGTGCGCATAGGCCTTATTCGCCTGTGCCATCTTGTAGACGTCCTCTTTCTTCTTCACTGCGGAGCCCTGTTCGGCGAACGCATCAAGGAGTTCCAAGGCTAGTTTCTCAGCCATTGGGATACCCTTACGATCACGAGCGGCATTCAGGATCCAGCGGATCGAGAGTGACAACTGACGCTTGGGGGTCACTTCGATAGGCACCTGATACACGGCTCCGGCGATACGCTTGGGGCGAACCTCCACGAGCGGCGTCGTGTTGAGGAGAGCCTTCGCGAAAATGTCGAGTGGCGGATCCTTCGTGCGAGTTTTGATGATATCGAGAGCATCGCTCAGGATTTTTCGTGCGGTCGACTTCTTTCCCTGCTTCATGAGACAGTTGATGAACTTCTCCATGAGCGGATCAGAGCCTTTCGGAATGTACGGTTTCGGGAGGGTGGACATGATGTGCGGGTAGCGATTAGCGGATAGTAGGTAGATTTATTTCTTGGGCTTCTTGGCTCCGTAGAGCGATCGGCCTTGCTTACGGTCGC
>JAGORY010000018.1:0-15951 GCA_018062585.1 Candidatus Peribacteraceae bacterium
CATCCTCGACTACATCCATGACGATCTCTACCGAAAAAGTCATCCTCAATCTGAAAAAGCTTCATTCTTCCCTTTGTCTTGCCTTACAATCCATCTCACTCCACCTTCTCAGGGGACATAACCCTCATCCGTTACCGGAGGACCCAGAACGATTCCAGGAACTTTTCGTCCGAGCTCTTTCCGCTTTGCGCCAGAACAAGGTAGAAATTGACGCCGTTGAAAAGCATACGACCGTACAGATGGGTCCGGCGATCATCCTTCGACGTGTACATCGCGAAGTCGGCCCCATCCCAACCGTTGTCTTTCCAGTAATCTTCGCTCGCGATGGTGACGCCCGGGAACTGCGCAGCGTAGGCGTCGACGACGCCCTGGAAGATGACTTTGGACGACGGAGTTTCGTCCGGGAAGCCGTATCGGTGAGCGATGACTTCATAGCCTCCGCCGCCTTCCTGGGCGAATGTGAACCGGTCTCCCATCTGCAGCGTTCCTTCCGGGATCAAGCTTGTCCAATCGCGAGTGTTCTTCGGTGCGGACGGTGCGGAGACCTTGAAGAACCATTCATCCGACTTGAATTCCTTCCAGTCCGCGTAGGGCAGCTGGTTCTTCGGGATGTCCTCCTTCGGCGTCGCCGTTCTCGCGGAGCTCCCTGTGTTCTTAGACAGCTCTTCAAGCGTCTTGCTCACGCTCGGCGCTTGCACGGGAGAAAACGACGCCAAGGCTTTTGCCTGTTCCTTGAAACCTACTTGGATCTTCCGTCCTTGCACCGTCGCCTCGAGGTCGAGATACGCGTTCACGTTCTGCGCCGCGCCTGTGGAATCGACGGACACCGTCATGCCGGCGTCGACGGCGGGGGACGCGATCGTACGGAGCGACGATTTCGCTTCGGGCAACGCCGTCCTGAGTTGGCGCCTCAGAAGAGCGATGAACTGGCGTTGCTTCGCCTTCGGCAAGGTCACTTGGTATGTCGTGACTCCGTTCTGCATGGCGTATTTCACGATGAAGAAGCGTTGAAAGCGCGCGTACGAATCCAGGTTGATACGCCTCTTTTTCATTACGGACTGCGCCGATTCCTTCAGAGGGAAGCGGATCCAAGTTTTGAGCATCGGTTCAGCCGCCGCTGCGAAGTCCAGTCCCGCGCCATCCGCTTTGATTTCATCGATATAGATGTAGAGCATGCTATTCACGATTTTCACGTTTGCGCGAATCGATCCGATGCCGTCTTTCGGGATCCAATATTTCAGCTCGACCGTCAGGTCGGCTTGCAGGCGATCCGTGTCGTTATTGCCGTTCGTCGTGCCCTGCACCTCCAGCGAACCTGTGAATTCCTGCGATTGGATTTCGAAGGATAAATGGTGGTCCATCGGTCGCTCAGTGTCTTCCAGAATACGGAGAAGCTCCGGAAGCCCTGTTGAGGCTGCATGGGTCTGAAGTGGGTGTAGAAGCAGAAGAACGGCAACAACGAACATGCCGAGAGGACGAGGTGTATGCATAGTGAAGTGGATTATACACTCATGGTACAAGAAAGATCTATCATTTTAGTGAAGCACGCCGAGCTTTCGTAGCCCCCATGCTGTCACTCCGGCGATGGCGAGAATGCCTCCTACAACCAGAGCTCCATGGACGATGCCGGGATGAGCCACGGCGAAACTTTCGATAGGAGCGGGAATTAGATCTAGGCTCACGCGGCGGTGTGGTACGAAGCAACGTTACGTCCGCCGCCGAGTTTTTGGACGCTATCGGTTGCAAGTGACGTGGTTGCGTTTAGGGCGCGCATACCGCTCGCGATCACGGTGCCGACGGGATGTTTGATTGCCTCTGGGCTGATTACTCCTTTTAAAAGCTGACGCATGTCGCGCTGTGTCCGAGGCAGAATGTCGTCACGGAGTTCTTCGGGCTCTTGCGGGTTTGTTAGAGCATCCACACCCCGGTCGAGAATGGTCGTTGCGCCCACGACAGCCTGGCCGACACCGTTCACTACGGTTGTCACTACTTGGCCTCCGGCTGTTTTTCCCGGCTCCAGAATCTGGTAGCCTTTCGTTTCTTTCCACCATTGCTCCATGTATGGCTGACGCTCGTAGAGGAGACGAGTTTCTTTCGCCGAGTGTGACCAGATCAGATTCATCATCGGTATTATAGAATAATGAGACGTTGGATAAAGAAAAAAGTGACCGATTCTTCAATATCGACTCGATCAGGATTTCCTCTTCAACTTGCGACGAAAGAGGTGACGAACCACATCGGCCACCTTTGGCTTTGGTAGAAATGATTTGCGTGCCCCAAAAAGGCCCCTCCGGTACACTCTGCGCATGCTCGAGAAGGCCTATGACCCAAAGGCAGTGGAGGACCGCATCTATGAGATGTGGGAGAAGAGTGGTGCGTTCAAGCCTGAGGCGTGTGATCCAAAGGGTGAGCCGTTCACCGTGAGCATGCCGCCGCCGAATGCCACGGGGCAGCTGCACTTGGGTCATGCCGTCATGTTGGCGCTGGAGGATATCTTCATTCGTTTTGCTCGCATGCAAGGAAAGAAGACGCTGTGGGTGCCGGGTACCGACCACGCTGCTATCGCTACTGAGAATGTCGTCATCAAGCAGCTCAAAGACGGAGGCATGAAAGATCCCCGCAAGGAACTCGGACGTGAGAAACTGATCGCCAAAATCGCCGAGTTCGTGGAGGGCAGCAAGAACACGATCCGAGGCCAGGTCCGGAAAATGGGATCAAGCTGCGACTGGTCCCGTGAAAGGTACACCTTTGAGCCGGCCTTGAACCGCTGCGTGAACGAAGTTTTCAAGAAAATGTACTCGGACGGCCTCATTTACCGCGGGCACCGCATCGTGAACTGGGACCCCAAGCTTCAGACAACGGTTTCGGACGACGAGGTGGACTATAAAGAGGAGAAGGGTGCGTTCTACACGTTCCAGTACGGACCGTTTCAGATCGCGACTGCGCGTCCGGAGACGAAGTTCGGTGACAAGTACGTCGTCATGCATCCGAAGGACAAGCGGTATTCCAAGTACAAGCACGGTGAGACGTTCGACGCCGAGTGGATCAACGGTCCGGTGCGTGCGACGGTCATTAAGGACGATTCGATCGACATGGAATTTGGCACCGGCGTCATGACCATCACGCCGTGGCATGACAAGATCGACTTCGACATAGCCGAGCGTCACGGACTCGAGAAAGAACAGATCATCGGCTTCGACGGACGTTTGCTTGATGGCGCGGGTGAATTTGCCGGGATGAAGATCGACGAGGCACGTCCGCTCATCGTGGAAAAGCTGAAGTCGAAGGGGCTTCTCGTGAAGTCTGATGAAAATTACGTTCACAACAAGGCCATCAGTCAGCGTGGCGGGGGAGCTATCGAACCACAAATCAAGCTACAGTGGTTTATCGATGTGAATAAAGAAGTTGTCGATTGGACGGCGAAAGGCTCGAAGAAATCAGAGAAAATGAGCCTGAAGCAGATCATGCATTCGGTCGTGCATCACGGGGAGATCGATATCATTCCGGACCGATTCGGCAAAACGTATTTCCATTGGATCGATAATCTCCGAGACTGGTGCATTTCGCGTCAGATCTGGTGGGGGCACAGGGTTCCGGTGTGGTACTGCGAGAACTGCAAGGATGAGGTGTTTCTGTCGGTAAATGCCGACGAGATGAAGACGCATGAGCTCTGCGGTGGAAAGCTGACCCAAGACCCCGATACGCTCGATACGTGGTTCAGCGCCGGGCTCTGGACATGGTCATCGCTCGTGGATCCGAAGCTCACAGAAGACATGAGTCTTTCGCTCGAGGAGATCCTCAAATGCAGTCCTGATTTTCAGACGTTCCACCCAACGAGCGTGATGGAGACGGGGTACGACATCCTTTTCTTCTGGGTGGCGCGCATGATTCTCATGACGACGTACGCGACGGGACAGATCCCGTTCAAAACCGTGTACCTCCACGGTCTCATCCGTACGCGTGACGGCAAAAAAATGAGCAAGTCTGATCCGTCAACGATGATCGACCCTTTAGACATGATCAGTAAGTACGGAGCTGACGCACTTCGCTTAAGTATGATCGTCGGGCAATCGCCGGGTGCGGATTCACGGCTGTATGAGGAGAAAATCGCTGGGTACCGGAATTTTAGTAACAAACTCTGGAATGCTTCGAGATTTGTCCTCATGCAGTGCGAACAGGCAGGCATTGATCCGAAAACGATCGACAAACTTCCGGACGCTTCCAAATTATCCCTCGCCGACCGCGCGATTTTGCACGCCTCGGAAATCTTGATCGACGATGTGACGAAATGTCTGGAGTCCTACAGTTTGAGCGAGGCCGGAGAGAAGCTCTACAGCTTTACGTGGGATACGTTCTGCGATTGGTACCTAGAACTCAGTAAGGGCAACGCCAATCACGCAGTTCTGGTTCATGTTCTCCGGCGTCTTCTCATGCTTCTGCATCCGTACTGCCCGTTCATCACGGAAGAACTGTGGTCGCAGGTGAAACCGGCTTCTGATGGCATGCTCATTGCCAAGGCATGGCCCAAAGCCAAGGCCGAGCGCAAAGATCCGAAGGCCTACGCTGAATTCCAAACGCTTATCGATGTCATCACCGCGATCCGCAAGCTCCGGACGGACAGTAGCATCGAGCCCGGTACCGAAGTCACAGTCACTCTGGTGAGCAAGAAATACTGCCAAGGACTCGAAGAGCAAGAATCGCACATCCGACGCATGGGGAAAGTGAAGAGTCTCACGATCACGACCGATCCCATCAAGCCCACGAATGCCGCAAGCGCGTTCCTCGCTGATATCGAGGTGCATCTGTCGCTCGAAGGACTCTTTGATCCGGCCAAACTGAAAATCAGTCTCGAGAAAGAGCAGGTCGAGCTCACGAAGTATGCCGGTTCGCTGAAAGGAAAACTTCAGAACAAGGCATTCGTCGAGAGGGCTCCGAAAGAGCTTGTCGATGCGGAGAAAGCGAAGCTCTCGGAGGCGGAGGAGAAGCTGAAAAAGATCGGCGAGAGGCTGCGTGCATTGTAGAAAATCTCATTGTATTTCTTCAGAAAGTACGCTATACTTACTTACGTATTTTCCTACTTTTCTTATGACTACAAAGATTCTGAAAAGCACTGAGCGCGGGCAAATCACGCTTCCGAAGGAATGGAGGGATGCTTTCCGTACCAATAGCTATATCGCCTCTCTGCATAAAAACACATTGGTGATTGCGCCTTTGCAGCTTGATAGTGAAGAGGATGAGGAGGTTATCTTTAATGCGGATCGGGATAATGATGGGAAGGGGATCAGTCTCGATAGCATGATAAAGATGCTCACCAACATCATCGATGAACAGGATTGAAAAATTTCTTCGGTCACTCCCTCGGAAAGAGAAGCTCGCGGTGCTTCTTCTTTTACAACAGATTAAAAAGGATCCATTCAAGGTCCCTGGGATCGTGACGCTTCAGGGGTTTAAGGGGTTGTATAGAGTGCGCATGGGACGAAATCGCATCATTTTCTTCTTTGATTCAAAGTCAAAAACATGTGAGATTAAGCATGTTGGGAGAAGAAACGAGAAAACGTATAAGAAGCTCGGCTAGTTGATCATTGGCAGATCCAATTCTTTCGTCGTACCTGTATTGACTGATAGCGCGGCCGCTCGTGTCAGGCTATCGCGGCCGTATTTGCTGTGAAGTCCGTCCATCGCTTCCTGTAGCCGTTCGGAGGCCC
Organism: Candidatus Peribacteraceae bacterium; assembly: GCA_018062585.1. Classification (GTDB taxonomy): domain Bacteria; phylum Patescibacteriota; class Gracilibacteria; order Peribacterales; family Peribacteraceae; genus JAGORY01. The sequence continues at coordinate 5,706 of JAGORY010000018.1, forward strand.
AAGCTTTTTCAGGATCTTCGAAGAGCGATTGCTGTGGTGCGTCGGCCGGTTTGAATCCGTAGAGTGCGAGTCCGGCTTGGTTCCAGCGACTTCCGTGCCACGTGAGACTTCCGAGCGCTGAGAGTGCGGGACCCATGAGTTGTTCGACCGTCGTGCAGACGCGGTCCATGCGCCGGTGCGCGCCGCGGTAGGCGAAGTCAGGCGTTCGGATCCAGACCGAGAGATCGGTCGCACCGAGGTTTTCACGGCGCATCCTCAAGGTGCAGTACTCGAGGTGTTTGAGCATGTGGGCCTTCAGCAGTTTCGCATCGGTCGTTGACTTGAACGTGCGACAGCGCGAGATCGACTTCGGTGGACGGGTGTCTTTCGCGACTATGAACACGCGTTCACCGAGAAGTTCGCGCTGCATCTCGATGCCGGGTCGTCCGCAAATGCGGATGATCTCTGGGCTGGGCGCAGTTGCGACATCCCACGCCGTTACCCAACCAAGAGCCTCTGTCTTGGCTTCACGCTGACGACCGATGCCCGGGATTGCGGCGGCCGGACGGTCCTGCAGGAATCGTCGTATCTTGTCGTCCCCCTGAAGAGCCGTGACACCGGCGGGCTTACGGTATTCACCGGCCATTTTGGCGAGAAGCTTACTCGGAGCGACGCCGATTGAGACCGAGAGCGCGGTTGTCTGTAGAACTTCTTTCCGAATGCTTTGTCCCCACGCGAATCCGTCTTTTGGCGCGCCTCCGACGAGTGCCTCGAGGTCTATGTACCACTCATCGATGGACGTATGCTCGAGGACAGGGGAGTGTTGCCCTAGTACCGAGGCGATTTGCTGCGACGCGATGCCCGTTTCTCGGAAATCGGCAGCCATTTCGATGGCATCGGGCACCAGTAGCCGAGCCTCCGACAGTCGCATACCGGTCTTTACGCCTTTGGCCTTGGCTTCGTACGTTGCCGCGATGACACAGCCGCCGCCCATGCCGACCGCAAGCAGCGGTTTGCCTCGGAGACCCGGGTTCAAGCGGACGATGACTGAGGCAAAGAAAGAATCAGCATCAATGTGGGCCACTGAAAAAGAAGCGTGGTGCATGAGTGCGATAAAAAGATCTTTTAGACCGTCATCTTCCGCATGAGGCCCACGACTACTCCCGCTACCTGCAATTCCTCGAGCGCGTGAAGATCGGGATAGTCTGGGTTCTCGGCTTGCAGATAGAATTTGCCTTTATCTTTCTTGAGACGCTTCAGTGTGAACTCTCCATCCAAGACTCCGACGACGATGTCGCCTGGTTTGGGGTGCTTACTCCTGTCGACGACGACGAGGTCGCCTTCGTGGATCATGGCGCCGATCATGCTGTCGCCTTTTACGCGGAGAAGGAATGTTGAACTACGGTCTTTTACCAGATAATTCTCGATCGTGATCTGTTCCTCGGCATGTTCCTCCACGGGTGCCGCAAAACCGGCCGCAATCGGACCGAAGAGCGGAAGCACCATCGCGCTCGGGGCTTCGTCGCCCGGCATGTTGATGATCTTGATGCGTCCTTTGGGGTCTTTCTCGATCTGTTTTTCAGCGACCAGCGTATTGACGACTTTCGCGATGGAGTTCTTGCTTCGAACGCCGAACGCAACGGCAAGATCCGCCAGAGACGGCGAGTAACCACGTTTTCCTTGGAATTCACTGATGTAGTTGAGGACGGTTCTCTGGTGTGGAGTGAGTGACATAGAAAGGGTGGAAGACGAACGTCCACCATCATAGGTGTACGCTTGTTCACCGTCAAGAATGAAAGTGAAGAATGAAAAGTGAAAAGTGAAAAACGTCGTGTAGTCATCTTTCATATTTTCTTTTATTTTTCACTTTTCACTTTTAGTTTTTCGTTTCGTGTTTCTCTATCCGATTTTATCGAGCTCTTTCTCGCTTGTGAGTTCTACGTACATGATGGTCCAGACCGCTTCTTTGAAGACGTGCATGTACATGAAGAAGTATGCAGCGACGAGTGTCAGGATGAGCGCGACGACACCAGCGATGGTGTAGCTGAGCATGGGCGTCAGGAAGTACGTGAGCACGATGCCGAGGCCGATGACGAGAGCAGGGATGAGAACGAGAATGACGAGGTTCACGAAGATACGGATCGTGATGATGAGCAGCAGGAGGATCAGAAAGATGATGTGACCTGGGTAGCTGAACGTGAGTTTTACGCTCTGGCCTATCGCTGGAAACACGCCGATCTTGTTGATGACGACCGCTGGCTCGGCGAAACTGCCGAGAAATCTTAGAATGCTCGAGAAGAGCCACAGGATGCTGGCGATGATGATCATAAAACCTTCAAGGCCGCTGCCGTAGCGCAGGATGATGGAGATCGCGGTTATGAGCAGGTTGACGCCACTGAAGATGAAGAGCTCGTGGATCGCAAAGATCGGGAAGAAGTTGTACAGGCCGAGGACGAATCCTCCGCTCACGCGTTCTTTCTTGTGCGCTTTGGCCGCGAGTCCGATGATCGCACCGTCGCAGAACATCGGTACGAAAAGTTCTGAGATCACGAGAATGCCGAAGGTGATCATGATAAACCAGAACACCGAGAGAGGAGCGTTGTGGTACAGCCATGTGACGTCATCGAACATGCCGACCTCTACGCCGGAGGTATAGGAATACAGGAAGTAGATTTGATAGCCGACCAGCTTGATGTCGAGAAGGAGTCGGAGCGCCGAACCCGTAAATCCCCACCATTTCAGGGAAGGCTCCGTGGTGGTCACGGTCCAGGCTTGGGCGATGATCTCGCGGGGGGTGAGCATCGTGCGGAACTACAGGAGTTCCTGCAGAGGAGTGTACTGGAAGTCCTTTCCAAGCACGATGACGATATCAGCGGAGTCACTCTCAAAAGGTGCTGCATCGGGCGTAGACCCTACTTTGAACTTGAGGATGGTCGCCAGCAGTTCGGCCGTGACGGTAGCACGGTCCAGTTGTTTCTTGATCTCTTCGGACGGTTCGATGGCTGAGGTCAGTGCCGGATTGATGGCGATGAACGATGTCTCGAAGACGGGACTACCTTTCGGTCCGTAGTTTCGGGTGTTCAGGATATTGAGTCCGAAGCGATAGAGCTCGCCTCCGAGTTTGCGGGCGAGACCTTCCTTGCCGCCGGCATTGAGAACCGAGATGGTCGACGGATTGATGTATGTTTCGCGTTGTAGGAAGAGGAGCGATGAAAGTTTCTGGATTTGCTTCCACGTCACTGGAAATTCCGGCATGGACACTGGAAGCAGCACGGCCGCGCCGTCGAATTGATCACGAGGAGGGGAGTAGAGGAAGCCACCTTGTTCGATGCCGCTGCCGTAGAGACCGTTTTGGTCACTGAGCTGCATCGAGACCACTTTCTCGGTATCGAGCGCTCTGCCCATCTCTGCAAGTCCTAGGAGTTCTCGCGTCGAGAGTGTGCTTTCGGTGTTCTTCGAGATGATACTGAGGAGTTCGGTGAGTTTGCTGACGTTCTTGATGAGTCCGCCGTCCTTTAGTTTCTTCGCCGCTGCGGCGATGATTTGTTGCTGACGGCCGGAGCGCGAGAAGTCGCTCGTGGAGTGACGTGAGCGGGCGTACTTGAGTGCGGTTGCTCCGTCTAAGTGCTGCGGACCTTTCGCCAGTTGGAATGTGACGTACGAATAGTTCGGTCCTGGGTACTGCGTATCGACGAGGTCGGCGGGAAGTACGACATCGATACCGCCAATGGCGTCGATCGCTTCCTCAAAACCCGAGAAATTCACCTTCACAGCGCCATGCATCTGAAGTCCGATGAGTGTTCCCACTTCGGTCATCAGCTGTTTCAGTGATTCGGCTGACGCTTCTTCCTGCGTCATGCCTTTGCGTACGAGTGCGACTTTGTAATTGCGATACAGACTGTTGATGCGGTCCTTGCCCATCTTCTCGGTCGAGAGCACGTACGTGTCGCGCGGGATGCTGAGCAGCACGGCGCTTTTCGTTTTCTTCGGATCAAGGCTCGCCACCATGATCGTATCTGTGAGATCAACGCCTTCATGGTCACTATTGCCTTCGCCGAGGAGCAGGATGTTCGTGAAACCGTTTTCGTCAGCGGGAAGCTCCACACCGGCGACGCTTGCCATGCCGAGAGCCAGCGCCTTAAGGCGAATAAGCACCTTGAGCGTACCCATGAGCAGAAGCAGTACGAGAAGGGCAGAGAGCAGAATCGTGACCGTGCGCTTCAGAGTCCGCTCGCGCTTCACTTTCACCTCGTCCTCGACTTTGGCGTGCTCAAAATGTTTGTAGTACTGCGTAGCAGCACGAAGAAGCGGAAGCGCAAACGCGGCATAACGCCGAAGCTGGCTCGGCTTTTTTTCTTCGCGGACGCGTCGGGTCGTAAAAGACATCAGGGAGAGTCTACTGAAAGAGGACAACCCCGTCACTTCTCCATGGTTGCTTTCTCACACGTCCTTACGCGTAATACGTTACCGAGTCGGTGAGCGGTTTTCGTTGATGTTCGCCGCTCGCATTCTTTTCGGCTTCTTTCATGTAGCCGAAAAGAATGCCGCCGATGACGACGTGGTGATCCGGAAGCTTCAGGAGGTTATGGGCCGGACCGTGATGGAGAGACACCCAGCACGTGCCGATGCCGAGAGCCGTCGCAGCAAGCATCATCTGCTGCATCGCGGCGACGCAGGAGTACTCCATTTCTCGTGGGTTCCAGATCGTCATCTGCTGCGCTCCTTTAGCTGCTTTGTTACAGCTCACGACGATGAACGCCGCGGAGCCGACGACGAAATCACCGTAGCAGGAACATTCCATCATCTTGGTTTTGATGTCCTGATTCTCGAGCACGTGGAAATGCCACGGCTGCGTATTTTCGACACTCGGAGCGAGTATGCCGGCGGCGAAGATTTTTTCGAGCACCTGCCGTTCGATCGGCGTGTCCTGAAAGTAGCGGATACTCCGGCGGTCACTCAGGAGCTGAAATAATTCTTCGTAGGTCACGGGATAGAGGAGGAGAAGACTTCGGGATAGTACTCTTCTGCCTCTTTTTTGGCACGAAAAAGGCCCCTTGCGGGGCCTTCATCTTACCTTGCGTGCTTACGCAGCGTCTTTCTCTGCTTTGAAGCAGGCGAGACAGAGGACCGGACGGCCGCCCTCGGACTCGGGGCGCGGCTTGAACGGTACCTCACAGGCGTTTCCGCACTTTGCACAAGTGGCGGGAAACATCTGGCGGGTCTGCATGCGCTCGTTCTTCCGCTTGTTGCGGCAGTCCTTACAACGCTGAGGAGCGGCGAGGCCGCGTTCAGCGTAGAAAGCCTGTTCTCCCTCGGAGAAATCGAACGGTGCGCCGCAGTCGCGGCACGTTAGCTGTTGATCAGCCATACGAATAAAAAAAAGGAAGTAAACTGCAACCTTCCTTGTTTTCTCGCGTACTCGGTTTTGTCCGATTGACGGTAGACGAAGGCGTTTGCAGTTACACTATAGACCCAATACATGCTGTCAGTCAATGATTTTCTCTTCACGCAAGCTGGCCTTTGATTTTAGTTCATGAAGTAGATGCCGATCCAAGTGATGCATGCCCCGAACACGATTCCTCCGATGACTTCCAGAAATGAGTGGCCCAAGCGTTCCGACAGGTGGACCCATTTCTGGAGCCGATTGAGGAGCTCAGCTTGTTGCCCGATGGCGCGTCTCGAACTCATGGCGTCGTACCACACGATGCTCGCGAAGACGAACGCGATAGCGAAGGCCACCGAGTCGAGGCCCGACTTTGTCGCGACGACGATGAGGAGAGACGTCACGAATGCACTGTGGCTCGAGGGCATGCCGCCTGGTCGGAAGAGTCCCTCATGCCATGCGCCACGAGCTACACCTTCGGTGAAGATTTTGAGCGCCTCCGACAGAAGCCCGACGATGAGGGGGATGACGAAGACGTAGGTAGAGAGGAAGGAATACATGAAAGTGAAAAGTGAAAAACGAAGAGTGAAAAACAGAGTCGTTACTTTTCACTCTACACTTTTCATTTTTCACTGCCACGAAAAAGAGGTGCCTAAGCACCCCTGGTTCGTACGATCATAACGTATTATTTCAGGTTCACTTTTCCTCCAGCGGCTTCGATCTTCTTCTTCATCTCGTCGGCTTCGGCCTTCGCAACACCCTTCTTGATCATGGCCGGTGTCTTGTCGACGAGGTCCTTGGCCTCACCCAAACCGAGCTGGGTGATTTCGCGGACGACCTTGATGATGGCGATCTTCTGAGCGCCTGCATCGGTGAGCTCGACGTCGTAGGCTGACTTCTCCTCAGCGGGAGCAGCAGCAGCGGCAGCAGGAGCGGCAGCAGCAGCGGGAGCAGCGGCGGAAATGCCGTACTGTTTCTCCATGAATTTGACGACATTGTTGAGCTGAATGACGTTCAGCTTCTCAAGGGCGTCGATGACTGCCTGCTCTTCCTTAGCGAGGGTGACGGAATCTGACATGGGACTTGGGGTAAAGGGGGATAAAGAGTGAAAAGTGGAAAGTGAAAAACGGAAAGTATTATGCGGCGGTTGCGGGGGCCGGGGCAGGAGGCTCAGCAGGAGTTTCAGCGACTACAGCAATAGGAGCTGCTTCTGCGACAACGGGTGTTGGAGCTTCGGACTCCTTCTTCTTGGCGATTTCGGAAAGTGCTCTGGCGAATCCGGTGAGCGGTGAACCGATGGCGGAAGCGAACTGCGTGAGCGGGGCGTTACACATCGACATGAACATGCCGAGGAGTTGGAGTTTCGAGGGGATGGTGGCCATCGTGGAGGCTTCCTCAGCCGAGAGGATCTTGCCCGAGAAAATGCCTCCGACGAGTTTGATCTGCGGATGGTCTTTGCCAAACTTGTGGGTGATGGCTGCTCCTGCGGTCGGCTCCTTGAAGCTGAAGATGCAAGCGACACCACCGGGGATGACGCTGTCTTCGATCTCGGGAGCGTTGGCGTTCTTGGCGGCAAGCTGGATCAAGGACTTCTTAGCGACCTGCATCTCAGCCTCTTCTTTGCGGAGGTGCGAGCGGAGAGCCGTGATGTCGGCGACCGTGAGCCCAAGGTAATGAGTGAAGATCACTGAGGAGGCGTTCTTCATCTTGTCCGTGAGAACTTTGACCTGGTCTTCTTTCTGGGTGCGGGTGAGAGCCATAACAACGAAGTGAAAAGTTGAGAGAGAAAAGTTGAGAGAGAAAAGTTCGTTGCGGTTATAAAAAAACTGGTCTCACACCCGGGAGACCAGCGAGGAACACGGCACGATTCACCAAGCCGGGGCCGGATGAGCGCTGCTGTATTCCTCGGGAGGGTTTACCGTAAGCCTGGGGCCTACTACCTCCGGTCTTCGGATGTGCGCCAAATATAGTCGACTTAGGTCCCAATGTCAACGGAAGTTAGTCAGTATTCTCTGGGGGATACGTCTAAGGGGCTATAGTGATGATATACTTGCCTTCTCCTATGGAGAGCCTCGGAACAGTCGCTGGGAGAAGGTCGATCGAAGTCATTCGTGACATGGTGCCTGGCGTAGACGAGCGCAGACTCGCAAAGGCTCTTTCGTATGCGTTTATGCTCTACGGAGACCGGACGATGGATCTGCTGCCGCAGATTACATTCTACGATCATGCTGTGAGGACGGCGCAGCTGCTTGCCGAATTCTGCCCCGACGAAGACGCCATCATTGCGGCTATCCTCCAGCACGCGCTCAAGGTGCCAGAGGCTTCCATCGCTGAGATCGGCAAAGAATTTGGTCGACCGGTTCGGGACATTGTGAGTCGTATCCATCTTCTGTCGCACCTCTACACCACCGACTGGCGTAAGTCTGTCGATGACATGAAGATCATGCTTGTCTCGGTAGCGGACGACATTAGAGTTCTTCTCACGGCGCTCTCGGTGGCGTGCGTTCTTATGGAGCAACTCGAGCACGTGAAGTCCGAGTACCGGATGCGTCTCTGCAGGCAATCACTGCAGCTCTTTGCACCGGTCGCCGCTCGTCTTGGTATCTACGCACTGAAGTACCGGCTCGAGAAGTCGGCTTTCCCTGAGTGTTATCCGACGGATGCCCAGCACATCGGTCTTCAGATCAAGCGCCTGCATACTGAACACGGACAATTTCTGGAGCGCTCAGCTGAACGCTTAAAGACATTTCTCCACGAGCAGGGGATTGAGGCGCAGGTCATGGCGAGGCAGAAGCAGAGCTACAGCATTTTTCAGAAGATGCACTCGAAGAGTGTTACTGCGCTTGAGAAAATCACGGACCTCTTTGCGATCCGCGTTGTCGTGAAGACGGTGCCCGACTGCTATCAGACACTCGGCCTGATTCATCAGCTGGCGACGCCGATCTCGCATCGCTTTAAGGATTACATCTCGTTTCCGAAGCCCAATGGGTACCAGTCCCTCCACACCTGTTTGATCGGGCTTCCGGAAGCGCCCGACGACGTCATGATAGAAGTGCAGATCCGCACCGCCGACATGCACCGCGAAGCAGAGTACGGTATCGCCGCGCACTGGATGTACAAGGAGCACGGAAGAAACCGCGTCATGAATTCGGTAAAGCAAATGGAGCTCTCCGACGTGCTCTTAAAGCAGCAGTCCGTCAGTGGCGACGCTCAGGCAGGGGAAGGGATGACACTCGTCGATCACATCTATGTGCTCACACCCCGAGGCGACATCATCGAACTTCCAGACGGTGGCACACCGCTCGATTTCGCCTTCACGCTCCATACCGACCTCGGCCTCAAGTACAAAGCGGCGCGCGTGAATGGCGGCATCGTGCCGATCTCGTACAAGCTGGAGAACGGCGACGTCATCGAGATCCTCACGAACAAGCATCCGCGGCCGACACTCCAATGGCTCGAAGAACTTGTGACACCGTCCGGTAGATCCAAGCTCAAGGCGTACTTCTTCTCCCACAACCGTTCGCAGTTCCTCACGAAAGGCAAAGACGCTGTGAACGCTGAGCTGAAGATACGTGGTCAGTTACCACTCGATACCGAGCTTTCGGCCGTCGCGCACTATGAAGGCAAGACCATCACGCAGAAAGAACGTGAGGATCTGCTCGTGAAAGTCGGTATGGGATCAGTTCGGACGTCATCCATTCTCCGTCATATTCCGCAACGCTCGGCACAGACCATGAAATCACGCACTGCGAAAGCGACCGCCGCCAAGAAAGACCGCGTCGGTATCGAAGGCCATGCGCTGACGATGCCGTACCGTTTTGCGAAGTGCTGCAGTCCAGACCAATCCGACCCCAAGCCCGAGCGCATCATGGGCATCGTTACCCGCAACGGCGTCGTGAACGTGCACCGCTCCGGTTGCCGCATGGTGAAGGCATCGGATCCTGAGAGGAAGCTGAAGATGTTCTGGAAGGTCTGAAGACCTAAGGGTGGAATCCTGTAATCAGGATCTTTTCAATAGAACACTCGTGACCTTTCACACTTCTTATTCACCATGTGTTTCCGTGTTTTGAATGAGAATCCCAGTCATGGGCAACTCGGTAGATGAAAGTGATATTCTCATTCCATCTACATTTTCGAGAGTAATATCTATCGATCCACGCTCTCCCTTGATATGTAGCTTTGTTCCAGATTCAAAATTTATAGCGTTGAAAGTGCTAAGTCGCAGAAATAATGGTCCAACTAAGACAATATCAGCATCAAAATTATCAAGTTCATCTATCGTTAAACGTCTCACGTCTGCCGGGAGATCAATAACATCAAAATACTTCTCTCGTATTTTTTCCAATTCCTGTATGCACCAGTTACGGCTTTCCTTTATTTGATTCGATGAAGTATTGAATAAACTTCCGCAAGAATTCTGCACACTCATGAGTTTTTCACGTATTTCTGGAGTGCATTGACCGAGATTTTCCAAGTCTAGCCTTAGGGTGATTGCTGCAGTTTCGAGGTTACAAAACTGTGCACTGTATCTCAGTGGTTTATCTGAGCCCATCATTCGTTGGTGAACTGGTAATGTTTATATTATAGATGTAAAATGAAAAAAGTCAAATCCTAAGCTAAGAAATTGGCTAACCCCGATATGCGAAATAGTATTCGAATTGACCGATTTCCGAGCCGTTCTACTACTTCTATTCGTCCAAAGCTACCGGAAAAGCGTCCTTGAGGTATTCATTCGCGGTTAGGCCGCTTTCGCCTTCGGAGCTTCATCGTTGATCATGTGCCCGACCAATGCCTGCATCCGAAGATCGAAACGGATTTGTTCGTAGATCGAACCGCCCGGCTGCAATTCTTCCTCCGGAATTTGCCTGCCGCCTTCACTTGAAC
>JAGORY010000018.1:16051-17759 GCA_018062585.1 Candidatus Peribacteraceae bacterium
GGAGCTTCATCGTTGATCATGTGCCCGACCAATGCCTGCATCCGAAGATCGAAACGGATTTGTTCGTAGATCGAACCGCCCGGCTGCAATTCTTCCTCCGGAATTTGCCTGCCGCCTTCACTTGAACTCTGGCGTGCCGCTTTGAGATTGGACTCGAGCAGCTTCGGATCGGCTTCGATATTAAGCTTGCTCGCGAGTTCCTGCATACCGAAACGGAGCACGATTCGACTGCCTGCGATCTGCTTCATCTCATCGACGACGCCTTTGGGGTCTTTACCCGTCGTCTTGAGCCAGTCGTCCATCGTCATCTTCTGCTGCTCCAAGCGGTTATGCAGATCCTGCACCATGTCTTGGACTTCGGCGTCCAGGATTTCCGGAGCGACCTCGACCTGAGTGGCTGTGCGAACTTTTTCATAGAGGTCTTCCTCGCGTCGCTTCATCTCCTCTGATTTCTTACGATCAAGAAGCATCTTTTTGACGTCAGCGCGGAATGCGTCCGGCGTGATATCTGAGCCAAGTCGCGTCTTCAAATAATCCTGCGTGAGTTCTGGGAACTTCACTTCGGCAACACCTTTTGCCGTGATCTCGATCGAGACTTTTTCGCCGCGGATTGCCGGAATATCGTGTTCTTTCGGGAACGTCACGTCGACCGTTTTCTTGTCGTCCTTCTTCATGCCGACAAGGTGCGTCTCGAGCTGTGGCAGCAAATCCTCCGAACCCAAGACATAGTTGTAATGTCCGACCGTGAGTTCTTCCACGGGCTTTCCCTTTTTCGTGGCAACCATCGCGATGTTCAGAAGATCACCCTGCTTCGCCGCTCTGTCCACGGGCGTATCGGACCTGTCCTGCATGAGGATCTTCTTGATGAAGGCCTCGGCCTCGGCGTCCGTCGTTTCGGTGAAGGTTTTCTTCTCGATCTTGATGGAGTCGGGTTTTTTGAGATTCACGGCCGGACGCTCGACGAACGTGAGAGCGATCGTGAGCGGCTTCGTAGATGTCACGCTGGCGGCCGGACGGAGGATCGGTTTGGCGCCGCTCTTCTCAATCGCTTCTTTTAGGACTTTCGGGAGCAGGGCGCGGACGGTTTCTTCCATGAGCTTTTCCTCGCCGACGCGGGACTTCACCATGTCTGCGGGCGCTTTGCCGACGCGGAATCCTTTGATCTCAACCCGTTCTGCAAGAGCCGCAAGAGCAAGCTTCTCACCATACTCACGCTCCTCGTCCGTGACTGTCGTGAGCGTACGGATGCGTGATTGCGGCAGTTTCTCGATCTTGGTTTCCATAAGAGAGGGCAGAAAGGGCAGGAAGGGGAGAAGGGGCAGGAAGGAAAGGGTGCTGTAGAGTGAGGCAGCGTTTCTGCCTGTCCTGCCGTTACTTACCTTTCTGCCTTCTAGTGATGTTGCTGGCGCTTGTTCCAGTACACGAGCAAAGGGGTGGCGACGAAGATAGAAGAATACGTGCCGATAAGAATACCGACGATGAGCGTCAGTACGAACCATTGAATGGATTCGCTTCCGAGGAAGAACAGCGAGAAGAGCACAATGAGTGTGGAACCGCTCGTGTACATCGAACGCTTCCAGACGTGATTCATCGAACGGTTGGCGATCGTCGCGAAATCCTCTTTGCGCTCTTGGACGAAGAGGTTGTCGCGGATGCGGTCGAAAATGATGATGGTGTCGTTCACTGAGTAACCGAGAATCGTGAGCAG
>JAGORY010000019.1 GCA_018062585.1 Candidatus Peribacteraceae bacterium
CCACGAACATTCGTGCCCTGTATTTGGAGAGTGGTACTGGAAATACCAAAGTCATACGGTGTTTTTGTCCCTATTCCAACGTATCCCGTCGATAGCACTGTTAATTCGTCAGACCCGTTGTTACTGACATCGATGCCGAAACTGCTTGAGGAGGTGTTGTAATGTAATGCGGTCTCATTACTGGCACTACCCATGCGCAGGGTTCCGCCAGAGAGATAGAGGTCTCTCCATCGCATTGCAGAGGAACCAAGATCGAATTTATTCGTGAGTCCGGGGAGAAGGTGACCCGAAAGGCTCAGAGTTGATACTGCCGAGCGATAGAGTGTGACATCAAACGTACCATTGTAACCGAAAAGAATGTGAGGAGCAGCTGCACTATTCGAAAGTCGAGTATTAAGGACGAGGAGCGGTGCGCTTGTTGCTCTGGAATTGAGGTATGCACCTGTAGAGTTTGCTTGCTGATCTGTGACGAGTGCACCTGATCCTCGGATCTGTTTCTGGGTGACCATGAGGAGGCCAGAAGATGTAAGGATGATATTTGCTTGAAGGACTCGACCAGAGACAGTGCCACGAGCATTGAGAGCTAATCCAGACTGCGGACTAATCACAAGTGTGCCTGTCATTGTGTCACCGGACTTACGGACGTAGCGTGCATCACCAATCGTGAGGACGTTTCCGGTGCCAAAAGACGACGAAGAGGCAGAGATGGTGCCACATTCGAACTTATCTGTTGTGCTGTTGTAGAGAAGTTTGGATGTGCCGCCGTTACACGAGCCGAGACCGAAGCCGTCAATCGTGGAGCCCGACAGTGAGCCCTTGCTTGTGATGCCTGTTTTGACGATGAGCGTGCCGGAGATAGAGGCACTGCGGGAGACCGTGAGGTTAGAACCGGAGAGGGTACCGCGTGTCGTAATATTTCGAAGAACCAATAGTGAACCTGAAATATTGGTATGGCCAGAAACAATGAGGCGCGAGCCAGAAAGGGTAGCTTTCGTCGTAAGATTACCCTTGGTAAGTAATGCTCCAGAGATAGTACCTGAGCTTTGAATCGTCAGGAATTTTCCAGACAATGTTCCGCGGGTGCTGATATTCCCAATAGTGAGGAGAGCACCAGAGATATTTGCATTGCCAGAAACAATCAGGCGTGAGCCAGAAAGGTTTGCTTTCACAAGCAGAGCTCCAGTCATTGTTCCGCCCGCTGTGCGAACGTAGCGGGCATCACCGATCGTGAGTACATTACCTGTACCAAAAGTGGATGTAGTAGAAATGGCTCCACATTGGAATTTCTGCGTTGCGTCATTGTAGAGGAGTTTCTGATACGTACCTGTACATGAGCCCAAGTTGAAGCCAGAGATTGTCGAGCCCGAGACGGAGCCCTTGGACGTGATTCCTGTTTTAACGATAAGAGTGCCGGAGATGGAGGCACTGCTGGAGACGGTGAGGTTAGAGCCGGAGAGTGTGCCACGGGTGGTGATGTTGTTTTTGACGAGCAGAGCTCCTGTGATGTTCGCGTTGCCACTGATGCTGAGACGTGAACCTGAGATGGTGCCAACGACATCGAGCTTGGCTTTGGGAGCAGTGGTTCCGATGCCGAGATAGCCTTCACTTGTCAGTCGCATAAATTCAGTACTTGCCGTCTTGAAAACCAGTAGCTTTCCATTTATTTGTGTACGTGACAACGTACCTCCAAGCGTAATGATCCCGAGTTCACCGGATTCGACTCCATCTGTCATTGTAAGGATACTTGTCTCAGCCACCGCTCCAGCACCAACGAGTCCCGTTGTCCATGACGCTCCATTTGCTAGAGTCATATCTTTTCCGGCTGTAGTGAAATCAGCTGCAGTAACTCCTGTATTCTCATCCAGATGCCAACCACTCATGATATTCGCTTCTCCAGCAGTTCCATAAACCCCTGCACCTGAGTTGTAATGCGACAAAATTGTCGGTGCACTCAGATTTGTATTGTATGCACGAATCTCGTCCACAGATCCTGACCAATAACCATCATAACCTTGACCAAAATACAATGTAGTCGCATTCGATTTATTCGAACCTCCACCAGAGTATGTAGTGACCTCAACTCCATTTTTGTACGAGCGCCATGTAGCACCATCCCATGTAATCGCGATATGAGTCCATACGTCATCTGCCAGTGTACCTCCTGCAAGATTATAGCTTCCGTTAACGTACCAAGTCAGCGTACCACTACTATCGCGCAGGTAGATGAATGGAGATCCGCTACTGAGAGAATTTGCCCACTGCATAATCCCCTTGCTCGAAGCCGACGCACTACGCTTCGTCCAGAAAGAGAGTGTGACTGCTGAAACACCAGTTCCATCTGTTGCACTACTGATATACTGCGAACTTGCACTTGAGAACGCTACGCCAACAACTGGAGTTGCTGATATCTGGGCATTATTATAAATGCCGAATGCATTATTACTCGCAGAACGAGCGAAACGTGCATAACTGCCGTCATACATCCGTATTTCTGGAGAGGATCCCGAGATGGTCAACTGTGCTGTCGGAGATGCTGTACCAATACCAACCGCATTTTTTACAAGTAATGATCCAGAAATATTTGCGTTCTCAGAAATTGTTAATCTCGAACCAGAGATCGTCTGCTTGACGATGAGAATGCCGGTCATGGTGTCGCCAGATTTCCTCACGTAGCGCGCATCGCCAATCGTGAGGACGTTTCCGGTGCCAAAAGACGACGAAGAGGCAGAGATGGTGCCACATTCGAACTTATCTGTTGTGCTGTTGTAGAGAAGTTTAGAGGTGCCTGCATTGCAGGAACCGAGGCCGAAGCCATCGATCGTCGAACCTGAGACAGAGCCTTTGCTTGTGATTCCTGTTTTAACGATAAGGGTGCCGGAGATAGAGGCGGAGCGGGAGACGGTGAGGTTAGAGCCGGAGAGTGTGCCACGGGTGGTGATGTTGTTGAGGACAAGGAGAGAACCAGAGATGTTCGCGTTGCCGGAAATCACTAAGCGAGAACCCGAGAGCGTACCAACGACCTGTAGTGCATCATCCGTCTTGAGGGTATTGGCCGAGACGCGGTACAAGTTTGTATCGTAGTTTAAGCCACCCGAACCAAAAAGGATGTGTGGGCCACCCTGTGTGGAAAGCCTGAGGGCACCTGTAGCCGAGCTGCCGCCGGTTGCGATGATATCGATACCGATCTTGGCGGCACTACGCGGACGAATCGTGATGGTGCCCGAGGAGGTGTAGCTCTGATCGGAACGGATGAACTGCGTCGAGTCCAAGCCGTCCAACGTATTGGCATTGTGGGCGTACGGTACGGATGCGAAGCGGCGACGCGGGATGAATACTTCCTCGTAGGTGCCGTCGTTACCGGGATCAAATTCGACCTGCAGGTAGAGACTGTCCGAGTTAAAGTCCACGCTTCCGGTCATCGTCGTGATGGAACCAAGCGCGATACTAAAGAGTCCTCCGGTAGACGTGACTCGCTGTGAGGAACCGTTCCACGTCTCGGTCCAGAGGGCGACACCTCCCGTCGGATCCGAGAAAATCTTGAAGCGCATGTTGTACTGACCGTTCGTAATGGCGATGCCTCCGGTGGAACTCAGCTTGCCCTGGTAATTGATCGGCTTGTAGATGCCTGCTGCTGCTTGCACAGAAGACAATCCATACCACGCAAAGAGCACGACAACCGCAAGAGCGGATAGCGTGTAGCGTGTAGCGATTAGTTTTTGTATCGCAGTATAACTACCCGCTAGCCGCTTACCGCTAGTCGCTTTCCAATGCCGAATTTGGTGGAAAAGGTTTCTCACTTGAGGTATTGGTCAGCGGGTGCGGCGTGCAGGGTTTCTGTTTGGACATCCGAAGGCACCGGCGTGGAAGCGTGCTCGAAGAACGCGCTTCCAAGCAGGAGCGAAACGAATGCGACGTTGGTGATGACGCTACTGACGATGATGAGACGCCTGACGCTTCTCCAACTGAACGGACGGACCTGTGCGAGATCGTAGGTCATAGTCTCGGGTTCACGCTCGGGCTCGACGGTGACGTGCTGCATCACGGGCTCGGGCTCGGGTTCTGGCAGCACCGGAACGAGCGTGTGTTGATGTTCTGGGGTGACGTTTTCGGTTTCACTCTGCACGTAGGGCTGCTTCTCTTGGCGCTTCTTCCAATGGAACGGCGTATCGGCGAAGTACAGACACTGTCGTTCGATGACGCGGCCAACGCTGGACGGCGAGATATTCATGCCGTGATCCGTCATGAGAAGTTCCGCGATGCGCTCTTTGCCCATCTGCGTGTATCGCATGCGGTACCGGCGAATGAGTTCCACGGTCTCGACATCGATCGCAGATTGGCGCAATGTCAGTGGCTTGTGAGATTTGTCGGCGAGCGACGAAAGATTCTCCGGATCAAACCGTTCGAGCCAGCGGTGAAATGTGCTTCGGGAAATTCCGAACTGACGGCTGACCTCGCTGATCGAGTACCGGTGTTCGGTGAAATGCAGGATGACCGTGAGACGTTCGATGACGGTTGCATCCAGACCCTCGCGCACTGCGCGCGCGAGTAATATATGCAATTGCTCCGGTGATGGAGTTCCTGGTGTGGGCATGTAGTGTTTGTTTGAGTCTTGCGAGGACTTCTAATATTCTATCACACTTTGAACTTTCGGGCCAGTACTGTCTGGGCCATTTCTGTACTGGTTCATACGGGTCACGAGGCAACATCCCACGTGCCCTAGGGCCCCTAAAATTGCCTGCCTGATGAACCAAGTAGCCTCATGGCGTTAATTTGCTATTTCATGAAAATATTGCAATATCAGACCGCTCCGCACAGCCTGTCCGCATCTATCTGAACCTGTCGCAGGCATGGTTACCGAGCTGAGGCTCAGGGCGCTGCAACCAAAATTTGGGACATCAATACCCGACGACGGTGAATGTGACGGTGGTCTGATACACCCCAGTAGGCTGGAGCATAGACGAGCCGACGTCCGAACGGAATTGTACGATCTCGGTGGAGCCTTCCTGCAACGTGGCATTGCCCCTCGTCACGATCGTGCGATGTGTCGTGCCGATGTTGAGCCACTGCTCTGAGATCGAATCGGTTCCCCACTCAGCCGCATCGTCAGTGCTTAAGGAACGCAATCTGCCGCCCCATTCCGCATTCGTGGAAGGAACTGACCATGGCTCAGGAGTATCGACGACGGCAGGTGTGTACGGTGCAATCGTATCGTTGTACTCATTGATGAGAGAGCCTGTGTTCGTTCCCCCACTTCCGGTCAGCACGGACCATCCCAAGTTGTATCCGCTGTAGGCATCGGTATAGACGACGCACGTACCGCTCCCAGTTTTTTGTCCGGTGCCAACGACACTTCCGATGACCGTAACTGGCGAGCAGGACATGGAGAGAAATTCGGCTGCCGATGGCTGACGGTAGCCGCTATCAAGCTTATAGTTCGCCGAATCTCCATGACCGACAATTGGTTCGCCGAGTGAGTCACTCAAAAAATACATGTTCGATTTGCTGACATCGCTGCCACCGGCATTCATGACGTCCGGCTTGATACGGTAATCGTCGGATTGATTCGGCGGTTGCTGTGCTTCGACGTTGTCATTTCGCATCATCGAGACGAGGGCAACGATGATCATGAGGGCAAACAGCACACATCGGACATTGCCAATACTGACTATTGCAACAGCGCGATATGAAGAGGTTTTGATGCTCATCGCGTTTGAATGATGATGGGTATTGCCGGTCCTCCGGTGCCGGGAGTTTCAGGATTCAGATCTTGTTCGATGGTGTGGTCATAGTACTGAACGGTCGGTTTTGCCATGTAGATCGGCCACCAGTATTTCCAGATAAGATAGCCAAGAACACCGAGTGCAACAAACGTCGTCACGAACGCGACGATGAGAAAAAACCGTCGGACGTGGGTATGAAAAACGATGCCGCGCACCCGCCGACTGAGGATCAGCAGCGCGAGGATTCCAAGCCCGAAGAGGACTAGCTTCGGCATGGGTCCAATCGTACTGCGTTCGCGTACAAGGCGCTAGAAGGAGACGTGCGTTTGGTCCTGCAGCGAACCATCGATACCGATGTACGAACGATGTTCGATGACATGCCAATACCTCGCAATGTTTCCGGCAGGCGTATTGAGCTCGGCGTTGTAGCGGCTGAGTGCCGTGTTGTATGCCAGAATGTAGCTACTTGCTTCACCGAGGTTGGTAGCGTTCTTATTCCAGTTCACGTAACGCGAGTCCGCCACGAATTCGTTGGGGAGATCCTGCGTTGCGAAGAATCCGATCATCGCGCGTTGCACAGGAAGAAGATTCGTAAACTGTTCGTTGGGGTTCTTCGACTCAGCAAGCGTCTTCAGTTGGGTAGAAATCGCAGCGACAGTTGCTTTGTCAGCATCTCCGAAAGCGGAATTCGTTAGGAGTGGCTGGATGTAGTTGGCGTCTATGCTGACATAGAATTGCGCAGTATCATCGAGTCGAGCAAGAAGATCTCGTTCAGCGCTGACCACTGCGGAAATACCAAGGTAGAGCCACAGCCCTACCCCAGCGAGAATGACAACGATAATGATGATCCACTTCCGCATAACGGAGTGAAGCATACAAGATTTCCAGAAGCACCAAAACGGAATGTGGCGGGGCTTTAGTTGTCGGTCACCGTAAACCGTACGGTTGCCTTGTACGTACCGGTTGGCTGAAAAGCTCCGGACGGAATGACGACCTTGAAGAGGAAATTCTGCGTGTCGCCTGCGCCACTCGTGACGCTGGTGCGCCTCGCGATATTCACGGCGGCACCCGTTGCCACGTTGAGGAATCCTTCGGTTGCTCCGTCAGCACCCCACGTCACGGAAGCTCCGCCGGGAGTGGTGCTATTGGCGCGGAGGCGGGCCGCCCAGCGTGAGCCGGAGCCGGAGCCGATGGTCGTGGAGTCGAAGCGACCGGGGTTATTGATGTGTCCGAGCTTGCGGTCAAACGCCCTGATGACATCCGGATAACCACCTGTCACGTTATTTGAAAGCAAGTGACCGGTACCAAAGCAGGAGGCTGCACTCGTACAGTTAGCATGGATGGCAGGTGCACCGGAGCCGGACTGGATGATCCACGAGAGAGTGTACCCAAGCGAGTTATTGGTAGAAGGTGTGCACACGGCAGTCGCCATAGCACCCGTGCCTGACGTTCCGTTACCGGCAGCCGAACCGAGTGTCGAGCTCGTATCGCAGTCCAAGGACAACGCTCCGGTGACGACGAACTGGACCACGGTCGTATCCGTCGTTTGACCAAGCGCACGGAGCGGCTCGGCGACGAAGACCACCAGCATGTAGAGCGCTACCGTTGCAATCAATCCCACGCTGATGGCGCGCTCGCGCCGGTGCCTTGGCATCTTCTGAAAGAGAAGCGAGAACATAGGAAGGGTGTGGTTATTCGTGTGTGCTTTGTACTATTATACCATAAATTTTATTTATAACAAATATCGCCAAAAGGGCCTCCTGCAGCAGGATGCTAGTCTTTCTTGCCCCTTCTGCCCTTCTTCTTGATCTCAAAGTGACCGAGGAAAGCCTGAACGAGGAAGGAGACGGTGAAAATCGCGAGGAGTGCCAAGAGCACCGGAAGTGCCGGCAGAACCCAGAACGATAGAGTCCGCACCTCTTCCCCCTTCTGTCCCGGTGAATTGAGCGTGAGGGTAGCGGTGTATCTGCCGAGCGCAAACTTGGGCTGCCAGAGAATGTCGCGCCTTCGCGTGGAATTGCGGAGCACGTACCAATCCTTCACCGCAATGTCGTCGACGGGGATACCGAAAATATTTTTGATCTGCACGTGTCCGGCCGGAACGAGGTGGACGGTACCGGTATTTCGGTACTGGATACTGAACTGCGCGGGCAGCATCCAGTAGATATTTTTCTTACCGGTAAACATCTGGAGATCCCCCTCGCGGATGAGGTCACCTTTCACGGTGATGAGAAGGAGTGCGCCGACTCGTGAGATGAGGTTGAAACCTCCCTGCACTTCTCCGGCAGGCTTGCGTTCAAAGAGCACCACCGAATAATGATCCCCGACTGCGGCGTTCATGGGGACCGTGATTTTTACTTTGATGAACGCACGTTCTCCGTGCTTCAGGTCGACGGAGTCAACGATGGGTTCTACCCAAGATCGTGCTGAAAACGGCCCATTGCCGTTGGCATAAAATTGAATGTTGTCCGTGCCGTCATCCGTCACCGAAAAATCTTCGATCTGAATATCATAACTACGGGGCTGACCTTCGCGACTCGTGAGCTGCACTTCGATCGTGCGCTCTTCGCCGGGATCCATCTCGAGCACGAAACGTGTCGGACCGACCTGAAAATCTCCGCGCACTTCCACACCCGTCTGCTGACTGATCATGATCTCCTGTGGTGGCGGCGTCGCATCCTCCGCTTGCGCAAAAACGGCAACGGGCATCAGGAGAGACGCGCTGAGAACCGCAATGCCATGTCGCACAAAACGCTGCATGGAGCTCACTGTAGTTCAAGAATCCGGTCGAGACAATGAGACACGCAATGAGTGAAAAGTGAAGAATGATCCGGTTTTTCTTGGTCTTGGAACTGTTTTTCACTCTTCACTTTTCATTTTTCACTCTTTTTCGGGTAACTGCCAACTACTCATCACCAGCTGAAAAGATGCCTTCCTCCCTCCGTCCTCACCTCCCATCCTCCTCTCCTGCCGATGGGGCCGGAGAGGAGGGGGCCCGTTCTCTTGTACAACAGAGCTCCTTTCTCCGCTGCCCTTTGTCGTAATTTTCTTACAAACAATCTTCGAATATATAAGCGCACAGACGGCAGAGGAGAGAGGCCGGGAGAGAGGACCGCGGGTGGCTGAAAGGAAGCTTTTCTGCTACAATATCCTGATGTCTTCACGTCTCACACGCACAGAAAAAAACGGCGTTTCGCAGAGGTGGCATGCTATTCCTCACGAGCATCGCACTGCAATCCTCGGATCTACCGCGCTATCCCTTCTCGGAGTGTTATGGTCGCTCACATTCGCAAGCGCCAGCACATCAGGAAATATGACTGTGGGATTTGTCGTCACCGACGGCTCAGAAAGCACCAGTTCCAGCTTAAGTAGCAGTGCAATAGTGGTGGCAAGCAGCTCGACCGAATCGGCATCGAATCCGAGTGGCGGCAATAGTCGTCGTACGACAGAGATTCTGGAGTCGCTCACGAAAAATGATATTCAGTTCATCATTGATGAAAAGAGGATCGCCGACTGCGAAGCACGGTTCACGGATGAGGTCTCTACCGCCGATACGGTGCGTTTCCATTTCTGCCTGCTCGAACTCCAAACCGCTGCCCCCACACGCTTCGAGGATGTCCCTCCGGGTATCTGGTACGAAATGGCTGTCGATGTATTTCTTCATACGGGGATACTGGACGCCACGCAGAAAAAATTCCGAGGTGGCGATGCAGCTCTTCGCGCCGAGTTCGCCAAGGTCCTAGGTAAACTCCACGGAGACAAAGCCGAAGAATATGATGGTGCCCAGCAATTCGATGACGTGCCTCGTGACCAGTGGTACACGCCGTTTGTCGAATTCGCAGGCACGAAAGGTTGGATGCGCGGGTACAACGACTGCATCGGCAGTCACCCATGCATAGTCATGCCGAGCGCCACCATCACGAGAGCCGAAGCTGTCGCAATGATCGTTCGGTTCTTCGGGCTCACGGCTACGAGCAAAGCCCCTCCATTCGCCGACGTAGAACCAGATGCCTGGTACACAACAGACATTCAGGCTGCTGCCGATCACTGCATCGTGCAGGGAACCGGCTCTTCTCGAAGAGCAAACCCGAACGAGCGCCTGAATCGCGCCGAAATGATCGTGCTCCTCGATAGAGCCCGTCAAGACCTCTCCTACAGTACGGATTGCTCGGCGGATTCCACCTCAACATCGTCCTCCTCTCGTATGAGCAGAAGTGTCGCTGCATCGGCGTCATCCTCTCTTCCTCCGTCCAGCCAAGTCCCAGCAACACTGTCATCCTCTCTTTCGTCTTCTCAGGCCCAGCCTTCTTCCTCAGAACATTCTTCCTCCTCTCTACTGTCTTCATCCATGTCTTCGTCGAGTGATGCGTCGGTCCACGCCGCAGCGCCCGATCAAGCTTCAGAGAGCGACGATAGTGGAAACGGTGGGACCGCACTTGCGACGCTTACGATGCTCATCATGGGATTTGTGACCTTTATGATCGGAAGCCGTTTCTTGATCGCCGCAGAAACAAGCCGTTTATAATGATAGTGCAAAAATATGAGAAAGAGTGTATAATAAATATAGCTGGGAACGGAACTTTCGAACTCACACACACCAATATCAATAACCCCTCGGTCTTATGGGACACTCCTATCTCTCGTCGGAACGGCGCACGCGCGTCCTGACAGTTGGGCTCTCCGCGACACTCGCGCTCTACGCCCTCGTGCTGATCGTTGCCGAGCCCTTGAGGGCACTTGGCCAAACAGATACCACGGTCGTGCAGTTCACGGTGACGAGTGCTCTCTCCATCAGCTGTTCTACGACCTCAACACTCGGTTCCGCCGCCGGTAACGGAACGTCCGGTACGGGTGCGATGGCCACCGCCGCCTGTACGCCGATCACGAACAACGCTCAGGGTTACACCCTCTCGTGGATCATCCAGTCCGGTTCCGGCGCTCCGGCCGTGCACGCCAACTGTACGAGTGCAGCTCCGTGCTACGGCACGGGCCATCTTCTTTCCAATAACATCACGTCCGGTTACCCAGATGTCATCAGGGCGTACGACCGCAAACTCTCACACGTCAATAATCCCGGTCGTTTCGATGATACGACGATCCTCGCAGGTTCTGGCTCTCGCTGGGCTGCGCGTCTCCGTGCCAACAGCACAACTCCGGGTGGTGCATCGGTCACGTGGGGATCAGACGGTGCTCTTGAGCCGTTCCTAAACGTAGCAACAGGCTCCGCCGTAGCTATCGCCAAGCGCACGACCGAGACGTCTTCGACTGGTGACATCCAGAACTTCCTGTTCAAGGTCGTCATCCCGTCCGGCGCTTTCCAGCCCACCGGTACGTACAAATCTACCATCGTCTTCACGGTCGTCGACAACTAAAAGCCGGTACCGCGGAAGAGTCCGTCTTGGTATGATCGGGGCATGACCCCCATCTCCACCGACACGCTTCGTCCTTTTTTAGCCACGACTCTCGAGAGCACCGACTTCACGAATCTCGGTGAGAAATACGTTGGGAAAGTCCGTGACGTCTACTCGCAGAAGGACAGAAGCATCTTGATCGCAACAGACCGCCAGTCGGCGTTCGACATTTCGTGGTGCTCCATCCCCCTCAAGGGCCAAGCCCTGAACCAAATCAGCGCATGGTGGTTTACGCAGATCAAAGACATCATGCCGACCCACGTCATTGCGGTGCCGGACGAGAACGCCGCAGTCGTGAAGAAGCTCGACATGCTGAAAGTGGAGATCGTCGTTCGGGCTTACCTCACGGGCTCGACGGGTACCTCGGCTTGGGTGAACTATAATAATGGCGTTCGGAATTTCTGCGGCAATGCGCTCCCCGATGGCATGATCAAGAACCAGAAATTCAAAGAGACCATCATCACGCCAACGACAAAAGGTGAGACGGATGAACTCATTGACCCCGCCGGGATCCTCGAACGAGGCCTCACGACCAAAGCGCAGTGGGATGAGATCCACGACAAGGCGCTTGCCCTCTTTAAGCGCGGTCAGGAACTGGCACTCACACGCGGGCTCATCCTCGTCGATACGAAATACGAAATGGGACTCGATCGAGATGGTACGATCACCATCGCGGACGAAGTTCACACACCGGATTCCTCGCGCTACTGGGTAGCAGGCTCGTACGACCAAAGGATGGCCGAGGGCAAAGAACCGGAGAGCTTGGACAAAGAATTCTTCCGGCTGTGGCTCAAAGAACAAGGCTTCGACTACGGCAAGCCCAAACCCGACATCACGGACGACGTGCGCCTCATGCTCGCGCTCAAATACATCCAGCTCCACGACAGAATCACAGGCGTTCCGTTCAAGATTCCGGAGAGCCCAGATGTGCTCGGACGGATCAGGAAGAACCTAAAGCCGTACGAAGTTTAGGACGGATCCGCGATTGCCTGCACCTCCTTGAGATCCAACTTCCACCCCGTCCCGATGCCGTGGTCTTTGCGGTAGTCCTTGCGCACTTCGAGCGCGTAGGATGAAAGGGCAGCTGCCTTGTACGTGGGGCACGGGTTTTCGGTACATGGTTCCATGGTGAGTGCGCTCACGAAGTTCCCCTGAGCGTCGAAGAAGATGATATCGAGCGGGATCAGCGTGTTCTTCATCCAGAATGAGAGCATCTGCGGCTCCTTGAAGACGAAGAGCATGCCGGAGTCGGGCTTCAGTGACTCGCGATTCATGAGTCCTTCCTCGCGTTCCTCAGGACTATCCGAGATCTCCACGTTCACCGTGACTGTGTCAGTACCGTCAAAAGATGACAGCGTGATCACCTCCGTTCCGCAGGCAGAAAACACAAGAGCGGCGGTGATGATGACTGAGATCGAAAGTTTGGACTGCATGCGTGGGGTGAGAAGAGGGATCAATTGTCGGTGAGCACGGTTCTGACGTCAACCACGAAGCTCGCTGATGGCTTTGGCGCGGTCCGATGCTCCGAAGATCGCACTGCCGGCGACGAGGTTATCCGCTCCGGCTTCGCGCGCTTTGGCCGCTGATGCTGCATCGACACCACCGTCGATCTGGATCATGAGTGTGGGGTGCGAGGCACGGAGTGTTCGGATTTTTTCGAGGACCGACGGAATGAAGGCTTGGCCTCCGAAACCAGGATGCACGGACATGATGAGTACCATATCGACCTCACCGACGATGTCGTGGATAGCCGAGAGCGGCGTATCAGGATTGAGGGCGATACCAGTAGTGGCACCGGTTGAACGGATAGCTTTCAGAAGATCAGTGCGCGCTTTCGTGGTCGGCACGACTTCAGCATGGAACGTGATGTGCTTGGCTCCGATGGCCTGAAATTCGGCGATACGGTCCGCAGGATTCGTCACCATGAGGTGAACATCCAGCGGAAGTAGCGTCTTGATCCACTTGGCGACGGGAGCGCCAAAGCTAAGATTGGGGACAAAGTGTCCGTCCATGACATCAAGCTGCAGCCAGTCAGCGTATTGTTCGACCGACGCGACCTCTTCCTGCAAGCGACCAAAATCTGCCGAGAGAATGGATGGAGTGATCAGGATTTTCATTGTTCTGCATCGGGAAATTGCTTCAAACGTTTCTCATGACGGCCGCCTTCGAATTCGGTAGCGAGGAACGTATCGACCATCGCGAATGCCTGCATCGGCTCCGAGACGCGTCCGCCGAGACTCATCATATTGGCGTCGTTGTGCTTGCGGCCCATCGCAGCGTCCCACTCGGTGACACAGCGGGCGCAGCGGATGCCGGAGACTTTATTCGCAACCATTGCTTCACCGTTGCCGGAGCCGCCGAAGATGATGCCGGGGCAGCCGTACTCCTTCACCGCCGCCGCAGCCTGCAGCATGATCGGTGGATAGTCGACTGGCTCCTCGGAGAAACAGCCGCAATCGATGACATCGATCTTCTGTTTCTGGAGATGCGACTTCACGGCTTCCTTCAGGAGGTAGCCAGCGTGGTCGGTGCCGAGGACGACTCTCTCAGGCTTCTTCATGACTCCGATCATAGCAGAGATTGAACCTGTCTCGGCCTAGCCCTAGACTCACCATAATGTCTCGCACCCGCTTCATCGGCGCCAACTGGAAAATGAATCCTCCTCCAGCCGGTGCTTTTGACGTTGCATCGCCGTTCCGTTCATCCGGAAAACCCGAGGTCGTCGTCTTTCCATCGTTTCTTGATCTTCGTGCCTGCGCCGGCAAACTGAAACTCGGTGCGCAGTATGGACGACCGGAAACTACAGGTGCGTTCACCGGTGACGTCAGTCTGCAGATGGCGAAGGATGCAGGAGCTTCGTACGTGCTCTGCGGCCACAGTGAACGGAGGCGATATCACGAGGAAAACGACGCATTCATCGCCGCCCAAGTGAAAGCCGCGATCGACGTAGGCCTCATCGCAGTTCTCTGCATCGGTGAAAGTGCCGACGAGCAGGAACTGAAGACCACGGACGATGTGCTGAAGCGCCAGCTCTCGGCGGTACTGAAGGAGTGCTCAGCCATCCTAACGCCAAAGAATTTCATCGTGGCGTACGAGCCCGTGTGGGCCATCGGCAGCGGTAGAACGGCAGCACCCACAGACGCGCAAGCGGTCCACTCATTCATCCGCAAACTCTTGCCCTCTGCAGATATCCGGATCATCTACGGCGGATCGGTGAACGGAAAAAATGCGAAAGATTTTTTCTCGCAGCCGGACATCGACGGAGCACTCGTCGGGGGCTGCTCACTCAAGCCCGACGAATTCCGCGCGATCGTGGAAGCAGCGTAATGCGATGTGGAGTATACTAGGACCTTCCCCCTTCCTTCATGTCAGTCTTTCTCTTCCCGCTCGGATTCTTCGCGCTTATCGTCATACTCGCCTGCATACGCCAGGTGAATCAGTACGAACGCGGCATTCTGCTCACGATGGGAAAGTACAGCCGCATGTGGCAGCCGGGGTGGCATATTATCATTCCCGTCTTTCAGCGACTTTTGAAGGTAGATATCCGCGTGAAGGCCGTGGACGTGCCGGATCAGGAAGCGATCACGAAGGACAATATTCCCATTCGGATCAACGCCGTCATCTATTACAAAGTGAGCGACGCGTCCAAAGCGGTCCTCGATGTGGAAAATTTCTTCAATGCCGTCTCGCAGCTCGCGCAGACCACGATGCGCAATGCGGTCGGCGAAGTCCGCTTAGACGAGCTTCTGTCGAACAAAAAGCAGGTGAGTGAGAACATCAAGATCGTCGTGGATAAGGTCTCGGACGCATGGGGCGTGGACGTTCAATCCGTGGAACTGAAGGACATTATTTTGCCGGACAGCCTGAAGCGCACGATCGCCAAGGTGGCCGAAGCCGACCGCGAGCGGCAGGCCGTGATCATCGCATCCGAAGGAGAAATGGCAGCGGCGGCAAACGTCGCAAAAGCGGCTGCGACGCTTGCGGAGTCACCCGGTGCGCTGCATCTTCGAACACTGCAGAGTATCAACGATATCAGCTCCGACCAGTCCAATACGACGGTATGGATGATCCCGCTTGAACTCCTGAAAGCTCTGGAGGGACTGGCGAAGAAGTGAAGAACGAACCCCACTCCGCCAAGGCTACGAGGGGCAGGAAGTGAAAAGTGAAAAATTGAGGTTCACTCCACACGATCGTCGAAGCTGCCTCACGAGGCCGTGATCTTCGGATGAGCTTTGATCGTTTCGTACAACTCCACCATGAAGAGCTGCGCGAAGAGCGTGATCGCGAAGAAGTAGATCATGGCGGCAATCCCTACGATGAGTCCGATGGGGGTTCCGATAACGATCATCATCGTCGTGTTCAGTGACTGGAGCATGCTGAGGAGCATGAATCCGAGGAGTGCCACAACCGCGACGATTGCGACGGTCGTGAGGCCGATACAGAGTCCCACCAAAAGATTATTGCCCACGATCTTGCCCCAATACCCTTGAGTGCGCTTTAGGCTGAGCTCCGCACTTTCACGGACACCCGTGCCGTCTTTGAGCTGGATGATATTCGTGTACGCAAGCATCGGCAGGAAATAGAGTGCGCAGACGATGCCGACAAGAACGATAATTCCGCCGATGAGTATCATGCCGTTATTGCCGTTCGCCCCTAGAATGAAGAACGGGAGACCGAACACGCTGATCCACCCGAAGGACCGAAGCATGATCCAGATGCCGCCGAGCAGCAGCCTCCAGAGATATTGGAACGTTTTGCGGATGCCTGCTTTGACGTTCTTCGTACGATCCACCGCGATCACGAGCGCGTAGATGTTCTGAGCCATCTGCACAATGACACTGACAATCGTACACAGAAAACCGATGATGACTGCCGTAAGAACGAGAACCAGATTCTCTTGAACCGCAGGATGATCGGCAAGAGCAATGAGACCGCCGCCGATACCACGGAAGATCAGGGAGACGATGATGAGGAGCAGCGCGCCCAGAATGTACGTCTTGAGGAGCGGTTGCATCGCTTTGTAACTACGGTCGACGAGTTCGCTGAATGTGAGGGGCTGAGTCATGGGGGGTGCGGGGAGAATATCCGCATTCTGAGGCTGGGGGCGCGTTTGTCAACGGTTAGGCCCGCACCCACTTCCCTCCTCCTGCATTTTTCACGGCTCCCTTGAGTTCGAGCACCGTGAGAATGCCGTTTAAGGTTGCTGCTTCCAGTTTTGTTTTAATGACAAGATCGTCGAGCGCGGACGGGAGTGAGGAGAGTGAATCAAAGACGTTCTGCTCCTCGGGGCTCTCCGCGGTGAACCTTGATTCTTTTGCAGTCGCAGACGACGGACCGACGATGCCCACTTCCTGGAGCACGTCTTCCCCTGAGGTCACGAGCCTCGCGACTCCTCGGGCCAAAAGACCGTGGCATCCGGCGTACTGCGGATGAAAGAGATCCCCCGGTACCGCACAGACGTCACGACCGTAATCGAGCGCCAGATCGGCAGTAATGAGCGAACCGGAGTCCTCGGTGGCTTCGGCGACGACAGTGCAGAGTGAAAGCCCAGCAATGATGCGGTTGCGGGCTGGGAATGAATAGGTGTCCGGCGGCGTATCGAGCGGAAACTCAGAAAGGAGGAGTCCGCCTTCCGTGAGGATCTTGTTTGCCAGTGCCTCATTCGTCTTGGGGTAGATCATGTGCAGTCCATGACCGAGCACGGCAACCGTGCGGCCTCCCGCGGCCATCGTTTCTTTGGCCACTTCGGCATCGATACCGTAGGCGAGCCCGCTCACGGTGATGACATTCGCCCGCACGATCGGCGGGACGATGTGCGCCACCACCCGACGTCCGTAATCGCTCATCTCACGAGTGCCGACGATGGCGATGCAGGGCTCAGAAAGAATGCGCAGGTCGCCGCGGTAGTACAGAAAGACCGGTGCATCAGGGACTTCGCGGAGCGACTGCGGATACTCAGGGTCTTCCATGGAGACGATCTTGATATCTTTCTTCTTCATCGCTGCGGCGTACCCAGCGGCATTGAACTCTTCGAGCCGGACCATCGCTTTCATTGCGCTGTCTTCGCGGAGCCCCAGTCTCTGCAGCAATTCCATCGAGATGACGTCCATCGCAGCATCAGCCCCGCCGAAGAGCTCCCCCAACGTCTCAAAGCGTTTCCTTGTGAGGATATCGGCCCACGACCAGCGGATGGCGTTTTCAAAGTGCATGGGCGCAGTATACCCCCTCAAAATCCTGTATCTTCGGTTCTTTGACTGATCTATTGCCAATACAGGCTTTTTCCTTGAGAATCTGCGCTGCGCGACCGATCTTTTCCTATGCAGAACAGCCCGAAAAAAGGCTGCTTTCCGCTCATCATCATTCACCCTAAGCCGACGTAGCTCAGCTGGTAGAGCAACGGTATCGTAAACCGTGGGTCACCGGTTCAATTCCGGTCGTCGGCTCCA
>JAGORY010000073.1 GCA_018062585.1 Candidatus Peribacteraceae bacterium
CGTACCGAGTCGTTGCTGATTTCAAGCAGGTCAACCTCGCGCTCTTTGCGCTTTTTCTTGGCGTCTTCCGCCAGCTTCTTATCGTCCTTACGCTGAATGCCTGCAGTCGCAACCACTTCCAAAGAATCGTCGTCGGTGTCTGCGGCCGTCGTCGCGCCTGAGCCTGCTTCGCTATCGGCGATCTGGCCCTCTGCGCCCGGATTCGTTTTGCGCAGCCAGATCAGCGTGTCCTTCACATCGATCACTTCGATACCAAGATCCATGAACAACGTATACACGCGATCCAAAAGATCGATATTTTCTTCAGCATTCGGCACGGCGCGCAGAACTTCTTGGTGCGTAACGTACCGCTGCTCACGACCTTTCTTCACGAGATGTTTGATCTCGTCAGGAAACGCCTTCAACTCGTCATCAGTCGGCTGATGAATGAAACTACGTGGGTGCGAGGCCATAAAGGTAGAAGGAGACTATACGGGATAGTGTGGCTTTGCAACTCTCAGACGCTGGCGCCCTGACTTTCGTGACCGAGATCGAGAATGTCTCGCAGCTCCGGAATCCTCTTCTCCGCAGCAGTGAGCCCTGACGCGATGAAATCGTTCGCACGATCAAACCGGAATAGAGGCGCAGGCATTCTGGGCGTGATGACGAGGTCGCAGGCTTCTCGGTCAGCCTCGATTTCCTTCTGACCGCGTTCGATGAATTCTTTCCAAGGATTTGGGAGCACGCGGCGTAAAAATCCGTACCGCGGATTGGTATCGGTTCCGATGATGACGTCGGGGCCATGAAGTTCTCGGAGTTGACGCGCCGGAATTGCACCGAAGTGAACGAGGTCGACGAATTCGTCTTTGCCGATTTTCACTGGCGCGAAGACGACGGGAATCGCGCTTGATGCGAGTAATGCATCGATCATTGTCGTTTCGGGCGGGAAGACATACGGCACGATACACTCGGTGAAGTGGTCGCTGAATCCCTGTTGCATGATCCGTTCCCACGAAACGGGCTTCACGACTTTTCCGGCAATGCAGACGAAAGGAATCTTGGCGTCACCAATGAGAGCGCCTCCGATCGTCGGGGCGAGGATCGCTTCCAGTTCCTGTCGCAGAAGTCCGCTATGAAAACCTTGAGCGAACGGTGACTGCGCAAGACGCGCGACAGTGAGAAGTGAGATTTTCGCCGCCGTTTCCGTAAGAACAGAAACCGGAATCCCGAGCGCATACGCACCGGCGATGATGGCTCCCATGCTGGAACCGGCGATGCAGTCGAATCGGAATCCTTCGCGTTCGAAAACTCTGAGGACGCCGATATTGGCGAGTCCCCACGCCGCACCCCCGGAGAGAACGAGTCCGCGCTTCATCACTGTCCGGCCATTTTCGTAAGCTTCAGAAGCTGCTGATACTGCGTGAGAAGTCTGGCTTCTTCATCGGGACGACCTTTCTCGCGCGCTGCCTTCAACTCTTTTACGATCAAGAATTGTTTCTCGAGCATCTTCTCGCGGTTACTGGAAAGCACGAGCTTACGAAATTCCCGAGGCGCCAGATTCTCGGACCACACTGGGAAATTTTCCTCGCAGTAGAGTGCCAGCACATTGAGTTTCTCTTTCAGGAGTGAATCCATCTCGATCGGCGCGAGGACATCAGCAGCCGGACGTTCACCGCCAGACGGCAGCGCTTCTCGAGCTGCAGCATACGGATCATCATCTGCGGCGATGAGTTCAGGCACGAGCGTCCGGACAACCGGATACAGCAGCGCAAATCCGAGGCAGAGTTCATATCTGGTAAACGGCGCTTCGGTCATTTTCTGCGGCTCGGCTTTCTTCATCGCAGGAGTAGAGCCCGATTTCCACGCACGATAATCACGGTCGAATTCGCTCTCGACAACGCCGAAACTCTGCGCTGCTTTCTGCATGTAGGCTCGGACCTCGACTGATGTGGGGACAGCATCTAGAAGCGGGAAAAGCGTTTCAGCAACAACGCGCTTTCCCGACGGTTCAGCGACATCGGTCCGTGTCTTCAAGCGACTGATGACCGAGTCGATGTACGGAGTGGCGGCGTCTGAGATGAGGTGCGTGAACATCGAGGCATCTTTCTGCACGAGTTCATCAGGGTCTTTGGCGGGGAGCGTCACGGAGTTGATGCGCAGGTGAGCGCGGCTCAAAAGATCAAACGCGCGGACCGCTGCGAGCTGACCGGCATTGTCCTGATCCAGACACAGAATAACTTCATCGGCGTGACGCCTTAGTATCTTCACATGTTCCTCGGTGAGTGCGGTACCACTTACAGCTACGACGTGCTCGATACCTGCTTTGTGCGCCGCGATGCAGTCAAAATATCCTTCAACGAGCACCACTGTGCGCGTTTTCCTGATGGCGTCCCTCGCCTGAAAAAGCCCAAAGAGCACCGCCGATTTGTTGTAGAGCGGACTCTCGGGGGAGTTCACGTACTTGGCGTCACTG
Organism: Candidatus Peribacteraceae bacterium; assembly: GCA_018062585.1. Lineage (GTDB taxonomy): Bacteria > Patescibacteriota > Gracilibacteria > Peribacterales > Peribacteraceae > JAGORY01. The sequence continues at coordinate 2,453 of JAGORY010000073.1, forward strand.
TCTCCCATCGCGCGGCCGCCGAATCCGATGATAACGCCCTGCGCGTCACGGATCGGGAACATGATGCGGTGACGAAAACGATCGTATATTTTATTGCCATCGATTTCTTTCTGCACACCGAGACCCGCTGCGACGACCTCGGAACGGCTGAAGCCGAGCTTGAGCAAGTGGTCGTAGGTTTCGGAAAAAGAATCCGGCGCGTAGCCGATGCCGAACTTGGTCATGAGTTCCGGCGGTACGCCTCGGTTCTGGACGTAGGAGAGCGCCGTCGGAACGGCATGCAGTTTTGCTTCGTAAAAAGTAGCCGCGGCCGCAATGCATTCGCGGAGCCTTTCTTTCTCGTCTTTGCTGACCGACGGTTTCTTCGATGAAAAATTGTCTTTCGGAATATCGACGCCCGCTTTCTCGGCGAGCATTTTGACCGCAGTCGGGAAATCGACAGACTCGATCTTCTGGAAGAAGCTGAAAATATCACCACCGCTCTGGCATGCGAAACAGTAGGCGATGCCTTTATCAGGCGAGATCAGGAAACTCGGACGGCTGTCATTATGGAACGGACACAAGCTCACGAAGTTCCGGCCCTTCCTTTTGATTTGGCAATACTGGGCCACAAGCTGGTCGATCGGAAGCCGTGCGCGGATCTCGTCTTTGACGTCCATGGGGAGAGGAAGTATACACCGCTTTTTCTCGATTTCAGGCAAACATTCTGACGATATCGCGCGGCAAACGATTGAGCACCGTTCCGGCCTTCAGCATCCCTCTGCCGAAGACAATATCGCGGCCGATCTCGGGGGCTTCTACGGCAAAGAGCACATCACCGTCGTCGAAGCCTGCGGGTGATGCCGGGATATTCACACCCTTCATCACGGACTTCATCTCGTCGCCCGAGACCCTGAGCACTTGCTTCGTCGCTTCGGTGCCGCGCAAGGTCGCCATTTCGTGAGAGAGTCGGGTGAGTCCGTGCGACGTATTTTTGCCAAACGGTATACCGCCCATGTACGGATTCACGGGCAGGAAGAAGTGAAGAAAATCTTCGGGGAGCATGAAGAGCTGCTCTTTCATTTCAAAGAGCATCTCGCCTTCATGCAGAAACGACGCGCCGAACCAATCCTCGAGTCTGTCCGCGATGTTCTTGCGGCGAGAGTTTGGAAGTAGTGTCCACCGATGCGGCTCCAAATCTTTCGTCGCTTTTTTGTCACGCGTCGGCGCACGCTTCTCGATCGCGACGGAAAAGAATCCTTCGGTATCAAGTGTCTGCGGCCACAGGCGAATCATCGGCTCTGATTTTGTGCGCCCAAGCGAGGACTGCACACGCGCTGAATCTTCGAGGGGACGACCAAAGTCTGCTTCTAGGATTTCGGCTGGATTCAGGATTGAAAGTTGATCACTAAATTTGTTCAATATCGACAGAACAACGTCTTCGTTTTCTTCAGGCGTGAGTGTGCACGTAGAGTAAACGATACGCCCGCCGACTTTGCAGGCATGCACTGCTGACTCAAGTAGCTCGCGCTGGAGTCTCGCCATCTTTCCGACGTTATCCATCGAACAGTAGTTGAGGGCGTCGCTGTCTTTGCGTGCCGTTCCCTGCGCGGTACACGGCGCATCGCAGAGAACGCGGTCGAAGACTTCAGTCATGTGTCCCGCAAACCACTGGCCCACTTTGCGCGTGACACAGGCATTCGTGACGCCGCAGCGCTGAAGGTTCGTGAGCAGCGACCAGATGCGCTTTTCTTGGACGTCATTGGCAACGAGCACTCCCCTGCCCTGCATTCGCGCTGCAATCTGTGTGGTCTTGCTTCCTGGGGCCGCCGACATATCCAGAATCCGTTCGCCAGGCTTAGGGTCCAGCAGCGCGACCGGAAGCATGGAGGCAGACTCCTGCACGTAGAAGCCCCCCATGAGATGCATGAAGTCTTTGCCGAGTGCCTCTTCCCGATCAACCCTGTCGATAAAAAATCCTTCCCCACACCACGGCACCGGAAGCAAAGACCAGTTCCTCGCCTTGCCCCACGCCAGCATATCCTCGACCGAGCACTTCAGCGT
>JAGORY010000020.1:0-12166 GCA_018062585.1 Candidatus Peribacteraceae bacterium
AAAGAAAGTGTCGCCCAAATCGAAGACCAAAACGCTCTCAATTCCATCGCTTCGGCTTTCGCCTGAAGCTTCTTTTTCCCTCTCTCTCTATGGAGAAGTCCATCCACTCCCATCTGTTCGCCGCCCTAGTCTCCACCAAGGAGCAGCGCCTCGCCTTCATGGCTCCCGAAAAGCCGGAGGATCACGACTCGCTCGAACAGCAGATCGAGCAAGATCTCAAGGATCCGAGCAAGGATCAGAAAGACATCGAAGCTCGTCTAGCCGAACTGCAAGGAAGCAAACACCTGACCGCCGGCTCCAACGTCGATGATTGGACTGCACTTCGCGAGAAGGCTGCCAAGCGCAATGAAGAAATTAAGGATCTCGAGAAGGCGCGCGCGCTGACCTCCGATGCAGATTTCAAAAAGATTGAAGAGGACATGAAGAAGGGCGACGGCACCTCCGCAAGTGCGAAGATTGTCGAGATGCTTGGGAAGATCGCTGGTCTTGCCGACAATACGAGCGAGCGTCCGCACAATGCAGTCCTGCAGGCGCAGGCTTACAATGAGGTCATCACGAAGATCCAGAGCCTCGACACGGACAACAAGATCACACTCGTGCCGGGAGGTGTCGGCGGAATTGAGGATGATGCAATGCTTCAGACTGCCAAAGATGAAAAGCCAAAAACATTCAAGCCAGGAGGAGACATCGCCACGGCAGTAGAAAATTTCAACAAGCTGGGACAGGCTCCGCAGACCAAGGAAGCCGCCAAGCAGGCTTTGATCGATGCCGTGAAGGAGCGGAAGGATGAGCTGTGGACCGAGATGTTTATCGTGACGAAGCAGGTTCCGCAGGTTGTCGATTCGCAGAAAATCGTTCAGGAATATCTCAATCAGATCAAAGAACTTGTGACACTTCAGAATGATCTCATCAATGGTGGGGCTTCAGCAGCTCCGACCGTCGCTCCGGTTGACCCGACCCAAGCCGCACCGGTTGACCCGAATGCTCCCAAGGCCGCACCGACGACGCTCATCGGAAAGGGCGCCGAACTCCTGAAAAATGTGATTAGCGGCATCGCGGATCACGCCAAGAATGTCATCGCCAAGGGCGCCGAAGCTCTCGACGGTCTGCAGAAAGATCTCACCGATAAGGAGAAGTCTGAACTCAAGGACAAGCTCAATGAGGAATTGAAGAAACAGGGTGCCAACAAGCACATCGAACAGAATAAGGATACCGGCAAACTCGAGATCAAAGACGGTGCTCCGCCTGAAGTAGCGAAGGCCGCTGACGCACCGAGTGAACCAGAGAAAACCAAACTCCAAGAACTGCTTGATTTCTTCAAGGAGCTCATCACCTTCCTCCGTGGCGAACGTCTCGCCGGCGGTGACCTCGGTGTTCTGAGGTCTGAGATCGAGAGCATCGATGAGCAGATCGCGAAGATCAAGAAGGACAACCCAGATTTCAGCAAGAAGCCGGACATCGTACAGCAGATTACCGCTCTCGAAGTGAAGAAGAATGATCTCAAAGCTACGATCGACCAAGGCAAGAATCTCGGCACGCAGGTCGTCGCCGACGCCAGGACTTTCGTCAGAGACTCGGCAAACGCAGGCACGCCGCTCTACCTCCGTGTGGAGAAAGACAAAGACGGCAACGTCTTCCTCGTCGGTATGCCGAATGCACCAGGCGCTACGCCCGAGAAGTGCAAGAGTCACATGCAGTACATGACGGACCGTTTGCAGAAAGTGCACCCCGAGCTCAGGCTCAACCAGCGCGCGTCTACGGATCAGCGTGTGTACTTCAATATCTACGGCGACGTGAACATCAATTCGAAGAACGACAACCGCCGTATCGTCGATAACCGTACGAAGGTCGACGTGAGGGGCAAAAATAACACTACGACAGTCGGCGTTTCTGCTGATGGAAGTCAAAATGGTAGCAATGATTCTTTCGGTGCACTCGGTGCGTCACAGGAAGGAACGGCGAAGAACAAGGCCAGTGCAAGGCCTTCCGTAAAGGCCGAGACCATCGTTCCGGCTCCTCCCGTTCTCACCAAACCGAAGCGTGTTGTCACCGAGGAAATCAAGCCTGAGTCCGGCAGCCTCTAACCAAAACATTCTGAAACTGGAGGAGGCGCGTGGGTTATCCTGCCGCTTCCTCCTTTTCATTCCAGCCCATGCCAACTCGTACACCTGAGTCCAGCGATCGGCGCAGTGAATCTGAGGTCTCACCGGAGAGTCGGACGCGGCGGGGTATGGACACCGTTGAGAGACGCATCGTGCCAGAAGTGCAGACGTATATGGCGCAGATAAAAGAATGTCCATACGAGCCGGAACTTCCGAATGTGCCCTCGTCCGAGTGGAAGCTTTCGAGCGTCAAAGTGCTTGGCGATCTTCACTTCATTCCAGGCAGAGATGGACGGAGTCTTTTGATCGGAACACTCAAGACCGTGAATGGAAAAGACCAATGGCAACGGTTGAATCCGGAATCATTGAGTCCTTCTCTCGTCATGGCCGCCAAGCTATCGCTCGGGCTTCAGCCTCGTTTGGCCGAACCTCAGGTACAGACGACTCCGGTACGCCCGAAGGAAAGAAAGACAGAAACACCGAAGACGCCCGAGCGGAGGACAGAACGCGTAGCTCCCGGTACAGAAAAGACACCCGAAAAAGTACTGGAGGCGCTCCGCGGAATCAGCGTATCGGCAGACGGACGTGACGTGCCTGTTTCGTTCGATGCATCCATGTCTTCTCCCAGCGGACTTCAGAGCTTGCTTCGCAAAAACGGCATCTCGGCTTCACGCTATCCCACATATGTCAAAAATATGAATGACCACGCACGTATACTCTCAGATGCATTGTCGGGAAAAAATCCGAATGGTGTTTCTTTCGATGGTCTGAAATTTTCCGTTCGCGACGGATCACGCACGCTCTTTACGACGGCGACACGGGTGCTCGTGCGCGATCAGTCAGGAAATATTTCCACGCTGATCGGAAACTCTGCCAATTTTCGCGATTTGCCGAATGGTTTTGAAATCACCCTGAACGGTCACCGCGAGGTCCACCGTGAAGACGGAAGCATCCAGATGGCGCAGGAGGGCGGAACACAACAGTTCTTTGATGGCGATAACCGCACTCCGCTCATGGAACTGAGAAACGGCGAAACATTCATCGTTGCTGCAAGCGGTGAGCGTGTTCCGATGAAGCCTCGCGGAGCTCTGAGGAATTTTAGCGAAGCCGCGACCTGGGGCAGGCAGATCGCGCAGAAATTAAAGACTCCCGAAGCGATCGGCGCTTTCGTCTCACAGTTTTACTACGGTCAGGATTACAACGAGAGTGCCGAACGCAGTAACTGGAGAGGTAATCAGATCCAGAACCAGAGCAGTGCGATCCGGTACCAACCAGAAGGTCGGGGCCAACAGGACGTGAAGCACTGGCAGCGTACGATGCTTGATCGCTCCGGTGACTGTGAGGATTTCGCATTGCTTGCACAGGGACTTCTCGAACAGGCAGGGATCAATTCGTTCGCGATGCTGGTGACGCCGCTCCATTATGAGAGCGTCTACTTTGAGCCCGCTGGCAATGATGAGTCCGGTCGTCCCACGTACTTTGCCTGCACCGTTGGACTCATGGGTTTCAAGCGCTCGACCAAGGCGTATGCACAGCTCGGCCAAGCCGTGAATTCACTCTGGGATCCACAGGGAAGTAGGGCATCGTCACCGGCGACATTTGTGTACAAAGGCGGACCCGACGGAGCAATCATTCATGACCAGCCCAAAAACCCTTCGGATACGAAAGGTGAGGTCTATATGGCGGAGTACGCAGCAGAAGAGGCGTACTTCCGGCAGTTCATAAAAAATTAAGCCACATCAAAGTCGCCGTGGGGAGCACAGCGACAAAGAGAAAGGTGAAGGGTTTAACGTTCAGGACGCAGCCTTTTTTAGAGGCCGCTGTACACGAACGTACGAATGACACTGCCCCACGCGGCGGCGTAGTACAAAGTACCGCCTGAGCTCCGCCAGTAATGACCCGGAAGGGTCATGTGGCGGTATTCCGAGGGGACTTTCGAATAAGTTGGCAGAAGGGTAAACCTCCTGCCTTCCGCATCGATAAAGTACCCTCCGCAATAGCCCCAGCACCGCACGGCGATTGTCGTGGGCCGGTCCAAGACGGACGAGTACGTCAGCCGCGACGGCGGATAGTCACGGAGTTCCACGACTGGTGTCGCCTGCACTGGCGCGTAGCGGACAACAGGGGCGTAGGTTGACGTCGTGTCGCCTTCGCGAAAATGCAATTGCCGACTGTCCACAGTCGTCGTTGTCGTCGTTTCGTGGTATTGGCGGTGATCGTCATGGCTGTCATGCCATTGACGATGATCCTGCCTGCCATCCACGATCGTGTACGAAACGTTTTGGCTGTTGTCAGCCGAGACGCCGACCGTTGTCGAATTCTGCGTTCCGTAGACGACCACGGTTGTCTTGTTGTCGATGGACATCGACACTTTTGGCAGTTTCACTTTCATCGGTTTCATTGGCTTTTGCGCGAGCGCAGGACCAACGAACAGGGTGATGACCAGGGCAAGGGCTAGGGTGATGCGTTGCATCGTAGGACTCCTTTTTCTTTTCGGTTGTGTGCTCCCCACAGCATCCACCTTTCAATGACCCGCGCTCCCCGCAGGTACCAAAAAGGTAGAGTGCGGTTCGCACTGGTTCGTGAGAACGCTTAGGCTACAAGCCTGTTCGTTCCCCACTTTTAAAAGGTGGGTGCGTAGGGATCAGAGGTGGTGCCAAAGAACGCCTTATGTTATTATATAATGTTTGTACATATAAGTCAATCACTTCTACGGCGAGTATTCAGTAAATTCTTTCCTATGCCAAAGGACGATTCTGCACCGCTGACCAAGGCTGATGGAAAAATGATTGTGGATATCATGCATCAAATGCTTGGCCGTCTTGATGAACACTCAAAGCGATTTGATGCTATTGACGATCGTTTTGATCTTGAACACAGCAGCACTGCTCTCCTTGTTGAGAATCTCCGTAGTGACGTTCTCGATGCCAGGAAGGATCAGGTTGCTCAACATCACGATCAGCTTGTAGATCACAATCGACGTATCGTCAGGCTCGAACATACGGTCACAAGGTAGGCTCAGTCCGATATTGGGTGCATGACTGAATTCCTTTTTCATGAAGCTTTCGCTACCATGCCGTCAATTTGGCTTCCCTCATTCTCGCTGACGGCACGATCTTCAAAGGCGAGTCTTTCGGCGCGAAAACCGATACCGATGGCGAAGTGGTCTTCAATACCGGCATGGTCGGGTACCCGGAGTCCATGACTGACCCGAGTTACCGCGGCCAGATCCTCACGTTTACGTTTCCATTCATCGGCAACTATGGCGTTCCGAGCGAAGCCAAGAACGAGTGGGGCTTCAGCAAGAATTTTGAGAGTGAAGAGATCCACGTCCGCGCCATCATCTGCCAAAACGAAAGTCGCGACTTCAGTCACTTCAACGCGGTGAGCTCGCTTCATGAGTGGATGGTGCATCACGGAATACCCGGGATTTCCGGTATCGATACCCGCGCTCTCACGAAGAAACTTCGGGAGACCGGTGTCATGCTCGGGCGGATCGTTCACAATGACCCACTACCCACTACCCACTACCCACTACCCACTATCGAGGATCCCAATGAGAGGAATCTTGTGGCTGAAGTAAGCTGCAAAGACGTCATCACGTACGAACCGACAAAAGCTGATTTTCCACTCGGGCCGGTAGCGAGCATTGTCGCGTACGACTGTGGTATCAAACGAAATATTCTCCGCTCGTGGCTGAAAAGGGGAGTGACCGTGCACCGCGTTCCGTGGGATTATGATTTGCAATCGTCCACACTTCAGTACGACGCCGTGTTTCTGAGTAACGGTCCCGGTGACCCCAAGAAGTGCGCCGCGACGATCAAGCAGATACAGTACGCGCTGCAGAAGGGGACTGCGACCTTCGGCATTTGTCTTGGCAATCAGCTCCTCGCGCTTGCCATCGGCGGCGATACGTACAAACTGAAGTACGGACACCGCGGTGCTAACCAACCATGCATTGAATTCCAGGACGGCAAGCCCACGAAGCGCTGCATCATCACATCACAAAATCACGGCTTTGCGGTTTCCGACAAATTGCCGGCTGGATGGCAGGTCTGGTTCACGAACGCCAATGACGGCTCGGTGGAGGGCATCCGCCATGAGTCTGGAAAATTCTTCTCGGTGCAGTTCCACCCTGAAGCAGCGCCTGGTCCCGAAGATGCGAATTATTTGTTTGATGAATTTCTTGAGCTGCTACAAAAATAACAGCGTTCATTTCTGCCCTTTCTGCCTTTTCTCCCCTTTCTGCCTTCTTCGCCCGTGCCCACCCCCGCCTACACCATCACTTGTACAAAAAAGTTGCTCATTGCTCCGGGCGTCTACGAGCTGCGTTTCACGAAGCCTGAAGGCATGACATTCAAGGCGGGGCAGTTCGTGCTCTTCGATGTGCCGCTTGCGGAAGATCCCGCCGACATACAGACGCGGGCGTACTCCATCGCGTCGGCGCCCTCCGAGAATGATCTTCTTTTCGGCGTGAAGCTTAAGGCGGGCGGCCGTGCCAGTACGTGGATCGAAATTATTTTGCAGGAAGGTGCATCCGTGCGCATGCAGGGGCCGTTCGGTCTTTTCCTCCTGAGGGAACCCGATCCTGCTCACGTGTTCGTCGCGACCGGTGCCGGCATCGCGCCGTTTCGGAGTCAGCTGAAGTGGATGCTGGAGGAAAAGAAAGACACACGTCCGATGCATCTACTCTTCGGTGTGCGGCATCCGGAGGATTTCTTTTGGCTCGAAGATTTTGAGTTTCTCCAGAACATGCACGCGAACTTCGTGTTCCATCCGGTCCTGAGCGGCGACGATGAATCCTGGACCGGGCTCAGAGGCCGCGTGCAGATGCACCTACCGCGCATTCTCAAAGACCACCCCGAAGCCGGAATCTACATCTGCGGCGCGCCCGAGATGGTGAAAGACGTGAAGGAGACATGCCTCACGGATTTTGAGATTCCGAAGGTGAGACTGCACGCGGAGGGATATATTTAGAATGAAAAGTGAAAAACGAAAAATGCTGATTGGATTCTGTTTTTCACTTTTCACTTTTCGTTTTTCACTGTCTGTGTTTCTGGAAGCGTCATTTCCCCCGTCTCAATCATCTGCAGTACCTTCGGATACCATACGCACTCCAGCGTTTGTACGCGTTCTTTGAGAGACTGCACGGTATCGTTTGGAAGAACCGGGCAGGATTTCTGCAGCAGGATTTTTCCGGTGTCCATGCCTTCGTCGATGAGATGGATCGTCATGCCGGATTCTGTGTCTTTCGACGCTAGCACCGAGTCATGCGCGTGGGCGCCCGGATGCTTCGGTAAGAGTGACGGATGCACGTTGATGATCTTGTTCTTCCACGCGCTTACGAAACTGGGACTCAGAAGCCACAGCCAGCCCATGCAGGTTACGAGGATTTCGTGGCCTCCCGCAAGTTTCCTGACCGCAGTATCAATGCGTTTGTCGTAGTCCGCTCGCGCCTCGCCTTTCTCCATCGGGACTATTTCCACCGGCAGATCGAACTCTTTCGCGCGCGCCACACAGCCGCGTTCGGCTTTGTCACTGACGAGCCCAAGGCACTCAGCGCTGAGAGAGCCTTCCTTGATGCTCTTCAAAACAGCTTCCTGAACCGTGCCGCGCGCCGAGGAAAGGATGACGAATTTCATGGTAGGAGAATATCAGGCTTTCAGAATTCCGCTGAACAGATCCTCCGCGAGATCAATGCCTGGGACCCAGTTCGCAAAATCGGAGCAGGGGATACCGGAATCTCGGATGATGGCGGCCGGAATCGACTGATCCGAATTTCCCATGACCGCGTTTGCGGCTACAGCCAGCTGATCGGCGACCGCTTCTTGGGTCATACGCAGTGTCTTCCGGAAGAGATCGTGGTTCCCGACTTCGCTTCGCAGAGGATCAATGCCTGCACATGCAATCGCAAAAGCTGTGACACCGAGGCGACCCGGAACACAGGATGAATCCGAGATGATGACAGGAACGCCGAGTTTTTTTGAAAGAATTTTCGCTGATACGACGGGATCAACGGGCCAGCCGATAGCAGAACCTTTTTCGATATTCGACTGATCGGCTCCGGCGTTGGGACACAAAATCCTGCCGCTCATGCCGCTTGGATGCAGCGCGGTCAGAAGGACGTGTGGTGATACTCCGACGACACTGCCGTGCATGCGCTCGGTTTCCCGCAGCACGAACTCGGTAAACCGCGGGTCCTGATTGCACTGCGTGGAAAGTTGCAGCGCTTCCGGAGACAGAATGATATCCGCAAGCTTCACGGCAGCATCTTCCGTCAGGGCGACGACTTTCGATGAAATGACGACGATGTCATCTTTCGAAATACTCGCGCTCTTCAGAATTTCTCCGGCGAGATCGGAGTCACGCGAAAGCCGTGGGGTCGGGACCGGAAGGATCTGCATGGCCGCAGTATACCTCTACTCGTTTTCACCCCAGAGCGGCACGAGCGTCTGTTTCTGTACGAGAACCACTTTATTCGTGACCCCGAGTGTCGCGAGATCGATCGTCTTCAGGTCGATCGCGGCAGTCGATGCGGACACCGAATCGAAGAACACGGCGGAGGGCGCTTCTGGCATCAGGAGTTTCATTCCAGCTTTGCCGGGCAGTTTCCACTTGGAGAATCCGAAGACAGGAATGTCCTGCGTGACATCCTTGAGGTCTGCGCCTGTCACTTCGGTGCGGCTCCAGTTCGAGGGGAGATTGATGTGTATCGTTTCGCTCGACTGGTTGGTGATGGAAACGTAGCCGGCGCTTTCTTTTCTCGCGAAGAGGATCGACATCGAGAGCGGTCCGTCGTGCTCGAGACCGATCGTAACTGGGACTGCGTCTTCGGCATCACCTTGGAGTGTCGAGAACGTGTTCCTTTCGATGACGCCAAGAAGAAGCATCACGCAGATCGCTGACCCCGCGATGATGGCATGCATGCCAAGATGTAGATTGCGCGCTGGCTTTGCAGCGATCGGAGTCATCGTGAGAGTCGGTGCTTTCATCGGTTTCACAGCTTTCACCGCTTTGACCGATTTCACCGCCGCTGGCTTGCGGACTGGCATCGTTTTTTTCACGATCTTTTTCACGGTCTTTTTTGCGGAGGGCTTTTTGGAGGGCATGGATCGTATCCTAGCGTGTCTTAGCTCTGCGTCACTCACATGTGCTTGCTCTCTTCCTCACTCAAGTATGCATTGATAGAAAGTCACACTCGTGTCCTAACTTGCTGACGAAAAATCCCGTTTTTGGTACAATGAGCGTGATGGATTTCAACCCGCATTCTCTGCACCAGATTCTCACTCGCATCCGCGAACAGATGCGTTGCCCGCAGTGTGGCACGCGTGTTCCGGTGGATTTTCCGGCAATCAAAATGGCTGGAGACAGTTTTATGCTGCTGCAACTGAAGTGCGAGAGCTGCACCGCGTTCATCGTCCTGCACGTCAACCTCGCTGATCAGACTGTGTCAGCAGAGATCACGAACGAACAGAACGCGCTTCTCAATGCATCGTCGACTCTCTCTTTGAGTGAGGATGAGATGAAGACCCTTCGTTCCGCGCTCGGCGCATACGAAGGTTCGTTCCAGAATTTGTTCAAAGAGTTCGGCAAGACCGCTTAAGCGTCGATGATCGCGGAGACGAGTGATCCGATTTTTGCAGTGCCGTATTGTTCACGGATGACGAAGGAGCCGTGGGCCGCTTTCACAAGCGCTTTCGCACGGTCGCCGCGAATATATTTGAGCGTATGAGCTGCATCAGTGATGTTCGCTTCGCCCCACACCGTTCCCTTTTCATATGGTCCGACATTGCTCTCGAGAGTCATGGGCGTGAAGGCGACAGGGAAACCGGTGTCCACCGTGAGAAAATCGGTGCAGCCGCCGAACGCGGTAGCCACCGTCGGAACAGCGAGCGCCATCGCTTCGGCGATCGTGAGGCCGAATCCTTCCGAACGGTGCAAGGACACGTAGCAGTCGCTCCCGCCGATGAGACCGAGGAGTACAGGTCTCGGAAGATACGTTTCATGGAGCTTGACGTTCTTGAATCCCGCAATCATTTTTCGCAGCCGATTCCTTTCTGTCGGGAAATCGTCCGCGTGCGAACCGACCACGAGGAGCTCGGCCTTCGGGTCGTCACCGAACGCTTCGCGAAACGCACAGATTGCAGCTTCGGGATTTTTGCGTTCGACAAAGCTGTAGAAATCGAAGACGAAGAGACAGAGGAATGAATCTTTCGCGAGACCAAATGCAGTACGGTCCAGAGCACGCTTGCCCGTGACGTCGACGACGTACGGCATAACGGTGACCGGAGCATTCACGTATTGTTTTAGGATATCGGCCGAGTAGGTGCTCGGTGCCCACACTTCAGAGAACAAATCGAATCCTGAGGCGTACTTCTTCGGGAACTTCGATGATTCCCAAGGTAGTGCCGCGATGATGCGCTGCTCGCTCCCGATGACGAGCTCGGTGCACTGCACGATGTCACCGATCTCCTGCGCGCCGCCAGCGATGACGATGGTGTCGTACCAGAAGAGACGCTTGAGTGGCGTCACGATGTCCTGGCGTCCCGGGGCGGTGCGACTATCAATGTGTTCGTGCGGAATGTTTGCTTTGTCCAAAGCTTTCACGAGGTCCCGCGCAGCTTGTCCAACACCGTTCTCGGCACCTTTTGCGGAGATGACGGTAACACCATGCGGGCGCTTTTCCGTGATCTGCAGGCGGAAATAGGGATAGCCCAGAACACCGTCGGAGCGAGGCTTTAAACGATAGAAGAGTTTTTTACCGATGATTTTTTTCACCGCGCGGGTGAGTATCTGATACGGCCAAAATTCGTGACGCAAACCCGTAAGGAATTTCAGCGAGACGCGCACCTTCTTTTTACGGAGGTCGATTGTGCTCAGCCGGTGCGTAAGCTCGGGGTCTAGCGACAGTTCGCGCTTGCGCTCGGTGAGTATCCAATACGCGAAGTCGTCACAATTCTTGCTGATGGGATCCGGGAAGCGCGCTTTCGCGTGGAGCGACATGCGCCAGATGGACAAGTGCAAGTTCGTGATGGGTGAACCAGGAAACACCGGATGCATGATCCAGTGGTAGAAGTTTTTACTCCGGACGTCGTGCGGTTTCGGGAATGTGCGCGGACCTTGGGTTTCCTCGTAGCAGCGGCGCACGGTTTCCGAGATGCGCACACCGTTTTCGAAGAGATCGTAGAGATAGGGAATTTTCTTCCATGATCCATAGTCGTTCTTCGTGAGTTCGCTCCGGTATTCCTGCAGGAGCTCCGCGAGCACCGGCTGATCATCGAGGCGGTATCTGTTCTGGTGCGCCGAGATGACGTTCTCGTCCTCCATACGGAATCCGCTGAAGTGATAGAAAGCCATCGGCTCGTCGCCTGCGAAGATGATGTCATTTTTTTTCGTGAGAGGACGTTCGTGAATATTCCAGTGCGAAACGTTCCACCCCTTTTGTTTGATAACGCCGAGCGTATCGCAGAAACTTACCCAGAGGTCGAGCCATTTCTGATCGCCGAAGAGTCCTTCGTACGGCCTGTAGTAGCCTTCTTTCCGTAGTTTCCCATCAAGCCATTCCATCGTGCGTTCTGTCTCTTCACATCTGCGCGCGAGGACGAAGCCGCCGTTGAGTGAACCCGCCAAGATAAAATCTTTGTCACTCGGATGACAGTTGTCGTCTGGAAGCGGTTCGCGGATGCTGACACAGATAGAGAGTGCGTGATCATTAAGCCACTGGTCGGCTTCGTGAAGTCGTCCCGTGAAATAGAGATCGGAATCCAGAAAGAGGAGACGCTCGGAATTCTTCTTCCTCATAAGGTGAAGCATAAAGGCCGGTCGGAGCGACATGCTCATTTCGTATGCGCTGTAGAGCATGCGGAGCGTATCGAGTTCTGTTCCCATGCCGAGGTCTTCAGCAAATACCGTTTCCCACGGCTCTTTCGAGAGATCCAGTCCTTCAGGCTTATCAAGCAGTAGCACGAAGAATCGACCCTCGGGGTGGTATTTCCGGTACGACTTGATCATCGTTCGCGCAAACGGAATGTAGTTTCGGGAGATGATCGTGCAGGCGTCCATGG
>JAGORY010000020.1:12266-16919 GCA_018062585.1 Candidatus Peribacteraceae bacterium
CCATCATCGGAGTGCTACCAGCGATTTAGACGATCGCACCGGACAGCGCTTCGCTGCTTCGTGTGCGGAAATATCGCATCCTAAGCACTCATTTTTCTCCCCATTTCTATGGCGTTCACGCCCCGCACGTCCGACTCGTTCGACGCAGTAGCTCTGAGTGTCGCGAGCCCTGAAGACATCCTGACTTGGTCGCGAGGCGAGGTCACAAAGCCCGAAACGGTGAACTACCGCACCCAGCGCGCGGAGCCGGACGGACTTTTCTGTGAACGCATCTTCGGACCCACGAAGAACTTCCAGTGTTTCTGCGGCAAGTACAAAGGCATCCGCTACAACTCCGTCGTCTGCGAGAAGTGCGGTGTCGAAGTGACGCGTAGCATCGTCCGCCGCGAGCGCATGGGCCACATCAACCTCGCGGTTCCGGTCACGCACATCTGGTTCCTCCGTTCGTCTCCGTCGCGCCTCGGTCTTCTTCTCGATCTCTCGATCAAGACCTTGGAGCAAATCGTCTACTTCTCTGCGTACATCGTGGTGAATGTCGAAGAGGATGGAAAAGGTGCTGCCGAAAAAGAGCTTAAGAGCGAATTTGAGGCTCGCAAGACCCAGATCAAGCGCGAGCACGATGATGCTCAGAAGAGCCTGAAAGAAGGAAAGCCGACCCGCGATCAGCTCGATGCTCTCGATGCCTCGACTGCTGAGAAGCTGGAAACGCTGAAAGCCAACCACAAGGACGCTCTCGAAGACATGGAAAATCTCCGTGTCGGTGCCGTTCTCTCCGAGCTCAAGTTCCGTGAAATGAACATGAAATTCGGTCACCTCTTCCGCGCTGGTACGGGAGCTGAGTCTCTGCGTGAGATCATTGCAGCAATCGACTACGACAAGATCGTCGACGATTTGCAGAAAGAGCGCCAGCAGTCGTCGGGCCAGCGCCTCAAGAAAGTCATGAAGCGCCTCAAGCTCGTTCAGTCTCTGAAGCAGGCCAACATCAAGCCGGAGTGGATGATCCTCGCACGCCTTCCCGTTCTGCCCCCCGACCTCCGTCCGATGGTTCAGCTCGATGGAGGACGCTTTGCAGCATCCGACTTGAACGACTTGTACCGCCGCGTCATCAACCGCAACAACCGCCTCAAGAAACTCATGAGCATCGGTGCTCCGGAAGTCATCAACCGCAACGAAAAGCGCATGCTTCAGGAAGCCGTCGATACACTCCTCAATAACTCCGCTCGTGCCGGAAAGGCCCTCTTCACCGCTGGTGACCGCCGTAAGCTCCGCTCACTCTCTGACATGTTAAAGGGTAAGCAGGGACGCTTCCGCCAGAACCTCCTCGGCAAGCGCGTCGACTACTCCGGTCGCTCGGTGATCGTCGTTGGTCCGACGCTTAATATCGATGAGTGCGGACTCCCAAAAGAAATGGCGATGAAACTCTTCAAGCCGTTCGTCATCGGTCGCTTGATCCGCGATGAACTCGCACACAACGTGAAGTCCGCCGAGCGTATGGTCATCGACGGCAGCAAGAAAGTGTGGGACATCCTCGAAGAGGTGATCGAGAACAAGTACGTGCTCCTCAACCGCGCTCCGACGCTTCACCGCCTCGGTATCCAAGCGTTCATGCCCCGACTCATCGAAGGACTCGCTATCCAGCTCCACCCACTCGTCTGTACGGCTTTCAATGCCGACTTCGACGGTGACCAGATGGCTGTGCACGTGCCGCTTTCGGAGCCTGCCCAGAAAGAAGCCCGCGAACTCATGAGCGCTGCAACAAACGTCCTTAAGCCTTCCGCTGGTGAACCGATCATCACGCCGGTGCAGGACATGGTGCTTGGTTGCTACTTCCTCAGCAATATTCACGACAATCTCACGGGTCACGGCATGGTGTTCGGGTCGCCCAACGAAGCTATCCTCGCCTACGAGCACCGCATTGTTGCTCTACAAGCCAAGATTAAAGTCCGTTTCCCGAAAGAGGGCAGTGAAGACGGCGAAACCGAAAACGAACTCGTCGAGACATCGGTTGGACGCCTCTTTTTCCAAGAGATCGTTCCGCCCGAGCTCGGCCGCATCAATGAGACATTAAAGAAAGGAGTCCTTTCGAAGCTCATCGCTCGCGCACTTGAAGTTGTCGGAACCGAGAGGACCTCGAAACTAGCCAACGACATTAAGAATATCGGTTTCAAGTACGCCACGATGTCGGGTATCTCGATCTCGCTTTCGGACATCCTCGTCCCCGAGGAGAAGGAGAAGATCCTCGACGAAGCCAACGACAAAGTACGCAAGATCAACAACCAGTACTGGAAGGGTTGGATCACGGCTGATGAGCGATACCACCACGCCATCCGCATCTGGAGCAAGGCGAAGAGCGACATCACTACGTGCATGATTAAGCAGTACACCGGAAATCCCCTCAATGGCATCACGTACATGATCGACTCGGGAGCTCGTGGTAACTGGGGTCAGATCACGCAGCTTGCCGGTATGAAAGGACTCGTTGCTAACCCGTCCGGACGCACTATCGAGCTTCCGATCCAATCGAACCTCAAAGAAGGTTTCACGATCCTTGAGTACTTCATCGCCACACACGGAGGACGCAAAGGAAAGTCCGATACCGCCCTCAAGACTGCTGAAGCCGGTTACCTCACGCGCCGCTTGGTCGATGCCGTGCAGGACATCGTCATCAAGGAAGAGGACTGTGGATGCAAAGACGGTCACCTTATCACGAGGGCTGAGTCCGAGCGCATCGGAGAGAAATTCGAACTCCGCGTTTTCGGCCGTATCCTCAATGAGGACGTGGTCATCGGCAAAGATGTTCTCGTGAAGCGCAACACCGATATCGACGCCGACACGATCGATCTTCTCAATAAGAACAAAGTGGAAGGGGTCAACGTGCGCTCGGTTATCACCTGTGCAACGGACGGTGGCATCTGTATCAAGTGTTACGGCCGCGACCTCAGTGACAACAAGACCGTGAAGATCGGAACGCCGGTCGGCATCATTGCTGCTCAGTCCATCGGAGAGCCCGGTACGCAGCTCACCATGAGAACGTTCCACATGGGAGGAGTCGCCGAAGGCTCCGACATCACGCAAGGTTTGTCCCGCGTCGAGGAAATCCTCGAGGCTCGTCCGCCCCGCACGCCGGCCACACTCTCGGACATCGCCGGTCGTACCAAGATTACTCATAAAGGAGGAGTCTCTACGATCCAGATCATGGGTGAAGAGCTCGGACAGGACGTCTACTTCGTTCCTGCCGGTTACCAGCTCACCGTCAAAAAAGGTGATGAAGTCAGCGAGCGTACCATCGTCGCCAAGGCTGTTGCCGATAAGTCTACGATCAAAACGTTGATCGCCGGAAAAGTCGTCGAAGCTGAGAAGGGACGTGTTATCGTGAAGCACGCCGAGATTCAGGAGCGTACGTACGAATTCTCCGCCCGCGAAATTCTGCTCGTCAAAAACGGCGACAGCGTGAAAGCTGGTCAGGCCCTTAACGCCGGTCACTACAACCTCCAGGAACTCCTCGAGAAGCAGGGTGCTTACGCCGTGCAGAGCTACATCATCCAAGAAGTGCAGCACATCTACGCCTCGCAGGGTCAGACGATCAACGACAAGCACCTTGAGATTATCGGTCGCAAAATGTTCAGCAAAGTCCGCATCGTCGACTCTGGTGACACGAACCTGCTTGCCGGAGAAGTCGTGGATATCGCTGACATTCGTCGCGCCAACACCGCACTCGCGAAGTCCAAGAAGAAGGGCGAGAAGAAAGAGGCCACATTCGAGCAGCTCCTCCTCGGACTCACCCGCGTCTCGCTCGCTACCGAGTCATGGCTCGCAGGTGCATCTTTCCAGGAAACGATCCGCGTTCTCGTGGAAGCCGCAACAACCGGCAACATCGACTACCTCAAGGGACTCAAGGAAAACGTCATCATCGGACGCCTCATCCCCGCCGGTCATACCTTCCGCCAGCGCTTCGAAAAAGAAGCTCAGGATGCCAAAGACGCCAAAGACGCTGCGAAAGAAGCGAAGAAGAAATAGAAGCGGGTAGTAGGTAGCGAGTAGCGGGTAGTACAATTGCTTCATTAGCCACTACCTTCTAACCGCTAACCGCTACCTTCTCACCACTAGCCTCCTCCGACTCTTTACTCCCAGCCTTCTACCGTCTACCATCTAGCCCCACATGCCAACTATCAACCAACTCGTACGTCACGGCCGCAGCTCGCAGCGACGTCGTACCAAGGCCCCAAACCTCCAGCACACCTGGAACGCACTCAAGATGAAGCGTGTGAAGCTCCGTCATGGAGCTCCGGTAAAGCGCGGTGTTTGTCTCAAGGTGACGACCATGACGCCGAAGAAACCGAACTCCGCTCTCCGCAAGATCGCCCGCGTACGTCTCACCAACGGTGAGGAAATCACGGCGTACATCGGAGGAGAAGGCCATAACCTCCAAGAACACTCGGTCGTCCTCGTCCGCGGAGGCCGCGTCAAAGACCTTCCCGGTGTCCGTTACCACATTGTCCGCGGTGTGCTCGACACGGAAGGCGTCCGCGACCGTAAGCAAGGCCGATCGCTCTACGGAGCCAAGAAGCCCAAGAAATAAATCTACCTACTATCCGCTAATCGCTACCCGCACATCATGTCCACCCTCCCGAAACCGTACATTCCGAAAGGCTC
>JAGORY010000074.1 GCA_018062585.1 Candidatus Peribacteraceae bacterium
CCGCGAGCTTTTCAGCATTTGTTTCGAGAGGCAGACACTGGGTTCTCTGCAGCGCCATGAAGAAGTTCCTGCGATCAATGAGTGATCCGGTGAGCGAGATGCCCCGCAGGATCGGACGGCCGAAGCTGTCTTCCAGTCGGACGAGGAGCTTCCCTGCTTCGGTGTCTGACGGAGGAGTTGAAGTAGGTTCGCCGATGTCCATGCACGGGACATAGCGGACCAGAGTATCTGGAACAAAGCCGAAGGACAGAGAGTACGTTCCGTTAGGCTTGAGGATTGAGGTGCCGGTCTGTGTCTCAGTCGTAGGTTCGAACGTCCTCAGAATCTCCGAACCAGTCGCAACAAGGATCCAGTATCCTCTGCTATCCGAGGGCGGGAGACTGAACATCGTCTCACCGTTCTGATCCAGATTCTGTGTGACTCGCATGATGGTGTCATCGATCGTACGGCCCGAAGCCGTGACTGGGAGACCCGCAAATCCAGTGAGTTCGCGCGGATCATGGTGGCCGTTACGATTGATGTCCTTGAAAGCGGAGACGGTGATCGTGCCATTCAGAACTTCCTCCGGCATAGGCTTCTTATTCTGCCCCTGACGAAAGAACCACGCAGGGAGGCCGCCGCCGGTGTCGGGGGTAGAGCTGCCTCCGCCAGTCGTAAGAGCACAGCTGCCACTCAAGTCGAATGTTGTTTCGGTGCCCCAGGTGGACATGAATCCTGTGTCCACGGTGGCGACGTTCCAGTAGTACGTATCGTTGCAGGGAATATTGTTAAGGAGGTAGGTGCGGCTTTGGCCGTTTGGCATCACGCGGTTCACCCAGTTCGGGGAGGCGGTTCTTCCGGAGACGATGTTGTGAGCACTGGCACCGGTGCCCACACGTAGTTGGTACTGGAGCATACGTGTCGCCGTCTCCGTATCCGATCCTGAGCCCCAGCTGAGCCGGACCGTCGCAGTCGAGCCGTCATCGGACACGTGTGTAGCAGTGAGCGAAGAAGGCGCAGTAGGAGCGGTGTTGGGGAGGGTCAAGGCTTGGTCGTTTTTGTAGCGGCGGTTCGCTTCGCCACCGGGATCATTGGCATTGCCTCGTACGTAATCCAGATCACCATCACCGTCTATGTCGCCGATTGCAATACCGTACGTATAATCACTCGTTTCCGTCGGTGAGCCGGAGGAGGAGAAGACACCTGAGCCATCGTTGACAAAGATTTTCACTCCCTCACCCCAGAATCCGGAGGCAAGAATCACATCAAGATCACCGTCATTATCAACATCCCCAGACGCCATATGCAGGATGCCGCTCAGACCACTAGCTGTGGCGGTTCCCGCCGTGAAGGAAGTGCCATTTCCGTTGTTCAAATATGCAAGCATTTGATTCGATGCATTCGCAACCACAATATCAAGATCGCCGTCTCCATCAAAATCTCCACCCGCCATCGCACTCCTCAAGGTCGTCGATACGCCAAAGGTTTCAATGAAGGCTCCGGTTCCGCTGTTTTTGTATATTGAAAGCCGACCAGCTGATGTGACAAATCCAAGATCCTGATATCCGTCACTCGTAAAATCGGCGACAACAAAGTCTTGGCCAAAGGTCGTTTTCGTCGAGGGAAGTGTGCTGGGAACATTGGTAAGATTCCCATGTCCATCGTTGCGGTACATGAGTTGACTGGAAGCAGTGGTGGGACCAACGATGATATCCATATCTCCGTCATTGTCGGCGTCAAAAATCTTTGTAAAGAATGGAACGTCCGGTGTCGTTCCTACAGAGGTCGACAGAGTGAAGTTGAAATTGCCAAGATTTTTGTACACCTTCATAAAGCCGGTCACGACCGTGCTACCTTGGACGAAATCGATATCGCCATCACCATCAATGTCACCCGCACTCACTGTGGTGAATCCCTCCGCATCACCCACGCCGCCTTGGTGCGCAAATATCCCTGCGCCATCATTGGCATAGGGGTCATGCGTGTCGGGCCCGCTGACAGAATTCCCAGCCAGCTCGTCCAAGTCACCATCACCATCGAGATCTGCCAAAAGGATGTCGTAGGTCAATTCCGTTTCTGTCGTAGAACTACTCAAGGTGTAAGCTGCTGCGTACACCTTGGCTATAAACTGAACCACAAGTACACAGAACAGCAGAATGAGAATATTGGAAAGCACCTTCTTCCACGCATGCATAATCAATGGATTTGAGTGCCCTGGAGTGCCAATTTTGTTTTCAAATGGATGCAATATTTTTGTTCGAAAGTATCTTCTTATTATACCATAAACACGCAGATTTCTTTAATGTATTTCTTATCAGAAATCATTACATGAAACCCTCTTGGATTCTTCAGGCAGATCGATAGACCTAATAACGATCAAATGGGCTTCGCTCCGGGCTGAGCTTTTCTATAGTTGCGGCACTGACTTGGTTTGTGGGAGGAGAATTTTCGTGCGACATCATCACCAATCGAGTTTTAATGTTTTCTTTCAAGGAATCTCGCGAAGCAGCATCCAATGGCAAATTCACTTCCGTCAAAACATCGTCAAGTAATACCCCAAGGTCGCCTTCTGCGCCCTGGTCGACTCTTCTCTGAATAAGAAGGGCTGCGTTATTCACAAAAGAACCGTACGAGGATGATTCATGAAATGTAGACTCTGCCGTAGCTTTTTCCCTCTCATAGCCTTGTATATTACGTTTCATGCTTGCAACAAGGATCTTCTCAGACGCCTCCGGGGTCAGACCGATAGCCTCATGTGGAATCGACAGATCTCTTGCCAAAGAAAGTGCTGCCCGCAAGAGCATAGCTGCCTCGCTCAATTCCTTTTCATTCCGGACAGGATCATTACTGAGTAGTGGGTCTGTATCGCCTCCGATAGATGACAGTAATGTCACAAGCCGCTCTAATTCTGCAGTAGCTTTTTCGATCAATTCTTTTGAGTTTCCACCTTCTCTCTCAAACATATCTACCACTGATCTATTGACTGATCTTGCTTCATCGAGAACAAGATTCGCGTGGATAACAAAGTTAGATGGCAGGATCGTCTCACTTTTTATAGATTCAGAAAGTTCGGCAACTGACTGACGGAAGTGGTCCACACGGTCGGTGCTACCACCAGTGGAGATTTTATCTATAACTCTCGCAAGGTTACTACCCACCTCTGTTCGTGATAACACTCCAGCAATGCTCGCACCCAAAGCTGTTAAAAGAGCTGCAACACCAGCAAAACTCATTCCTTGCTCACTGCTGGTTCGAGATGGTACGAGACCACTGTTGTCTAGGTTCGTTTGGCGGGGTGTAGTTGACATATTAAAGTTAATTCTACTTTACTTCTCATACAAAAGTCAAACGATTTTTAGAGAGAGTCACCCCCTCCTTCACCAACCGCTTCAGATCTTTCTCAAACGTCACCACCCCCTCCGCACCACGCTTCAGTATCGCGCTACCGAGTTCTTGTACACAATTGCCACGAATGATATTGCCTCTCAATAAAAAATATTCTTACTTTTTGGTATCTGAAAAAGTTGGCGCCTCCTTCATCGGCAGTGTAAAGAAGAACGTGGTCCCCTTGCCTTCGATACTTTCAAAGCCGATTTTCCCGCCCTGGCCTTCCACGGCGCCTTTCGCTACGTACAGACCGAAGCCATTCCCGTCGACTGTATTTACGACGTTGCTTGCGCGGTACATTTTGCCGAAGATCTTGCCCTGATCCGCCTTCGGGATGCCGCAACCGGTGTCGGATACTTTGCAGTGCATAACACCGTTCTCGATTTTGACGTCGAGCGTCACCTTTCCGCCTTCCGGCGTGTATTTCACGGCATTCGTCAGCAAGTTCTCAATGGTCATGCGGGTATAGCGCTTGTCCAAAAGAACCGTCGGCAGATTCGCCGGCATTTTTTTGATGAAATCGATCTTCTTGTCAGCGATCGTCGGCTTGATCACATCCAGCATTTCCTTGAAGAGTTCATTCAGATCCAAGGGCTTAGGTTCAAACTGAATACGACCCAACTGAATGCGTGATACATCAAGAATCATACTCACAAGATCAGCAAGCCCGACTGCCTGATTTTTCATCATCTGGGCCTCGGTTTTCTGCTCTGCATTCAAAGCGCCCATATCTCCATCTAAGAGGGATTCCAAGTCCCAACGGATAGCAGTGATCGGCTTCGCAAGCTGATGCGCAACGATGCCGAGAAGTTCGTCTTTTTGGCGGTCGAGGTCTTTCACAACTTCCACTCTTTCTGTGTAAATTCTCATCAAACTAAAAGTAAGCAAGGAAAGAAGTAGTGTTAAGA
>JAGORY010000075.1 GCA_018062585.1 Candidatus Peribacteraceae bacterium
AAGGGACTTGGCAAACTCTAGGTGCTGCAAGGAGGAATTGGGCGATTGGAACCTCTCATGGTTCCGTGAGACCGATTGCCCCTCCGCTCGACCGTGCGGGCAACCGCTCGGCTAGAGAGATGATCATCTAACTCATCCCGCACACGCGGGACGGGGCCAGACAAAATCCGGCGTATAAAGAGCAGGACAAAGGAGTCAGCTGATACATGATCAGTGGCTTCTGTGTGCCAAAAAGTCACTTGTAAGGTTATAGGTTAGAGGTGATAGGTTATAGACAAAGCCCACCTCTTTATATTTCTATAACCTCTCCCCCTAAAACCTGTCCGCTATTCCCTATCTCCCTATAACCTATCCCCTATAACCTATCCCCTGAGATGAAACGCTCCGAAATCCTCTTCGGCATCGCTCGTATCCCTCTGGATGCACTCGCCGCTCTCGCAGCACTCCTGCTTGCATACCGACTTCGTGAAGCGAATATCGACCTACTTCCCGGCCTGCAGCTTCTCTCTCAGCAGAGCACGCTGCCACCGGTCGACTACTACCTTTCAAACTTCGTCCTCCCAGGCGTCATCGGATTTGTCCTGATCGCCGCGGTACTCCAGCTGTATTCCCTCCGCACAACACTCGGCCCTTGGAAAGAACTGTGGCGGACGGTGCTTGCGGCAATCCTCTGGGTCGCGCTCGTCATGGCGTGGTTCTTCATGGTCCAGCGGCAGCTCTTCTTCTCGCGCGTTCTTCTCCTGCAGTCCACGTTCCTCCTCGCACTCTTCGCGCTCATGTGTCGTACCGCCGTAATCCTCTTTCAGCGTCGCCTGCTTCGCTCGGGCATCGGCATCCGCACCGTCATTTCAGCGGGCAGTCGCGGCCTTCCTGACTCCGTGAGCGCCGACTTGAAGCGGGACGTCCGCTATCGCTTTCTCGGGCACGCAGTGACGTTTGCAGACATTCAGACGATGCACAGAACAACCGAGATAGACCTAGTCCTGCATACGTCCGCGAACCCCGATAGCGGCGACACAGCTGAACTCATCGACTACTGCCGAAGCAACCAGATCGGCTACGCCTACGTACCACCTGTCTTTGCGGATGTACCTCACCAACTCAGTATCGCAAGCATCGGCTTAGTACCAGTTCTGAAATTCGAACCGACGCCACTCGACGGCTGGGGCCGCGTCATCAAGCGCGCCATCGACATCGTGCTTGGCAGCATTCTGCTCGTCATACTTTTTCCGCTTCTCTTCATCGTCGCTATTCTCGTTCTCGTGACCTCGGGCTGGCCGATCTTGTATGTCAGCAAGCGCGTCGGCCAAAACGGCAAAGGCGTCATTCCGCTGCTCAAGTTTCGTTCGATGATCCGCAACGCCGATGAGAAAAAACAGGAACTGCAAGCGATGAGTTACCGCACCGACGGACCACTCTTCAAGGTCAAAAATGACCCGCGCGTGACACCACTCGGACGCTTCCTGCGGCGCTACAGCATCGATGAATTACCCCAGATCTTCAATGTCATTGTGGGCCAATTGTCGCTTGTAGGACCACGCCCGCACCTTCCGAGCGAAGTCGAGAAGTACGCACTCCATCACCGGCGCGTGTTTACGGTACGCCCCGGTGTCACCGGACTCGCGCAGATTTCTGGGAGATCAAACCTGCCATTTGAAGACGAAGTGAAGTTCGACATGCGCTACATCGAAGACTGGTCCCTCGTTCTCGATGTCTGGATTTTGTGGCGCACGTTCTTCGTGGTGCTGTTCGGCCGCGGCGACTAGAGAAACGAAAGCTGTGCTGGGCCTTCGGGTTTCTTGGCGCCGAATGACAAGAGATACGCCGTGACTTCACGTCCGTACGGCTTCGTGCGCAGGCGATCATCGAGAATATCGACGCTGGCTCCTTCTTTGGCATGACGACGGAATGTGCGCAGTAACCGGAAGAGCCGGTGCTTGAGTCTCGGCAAAGAGTAATTCGAAAACGGATCGCGATATCTCCCAGCCCTGCGCCCGACGACCGGATGCGACGGGTGATCAAACGGAAGAACCTGCAGAATGAGTCTATCAACGGTGTCTGGTGGAAGTTCCATCGCCTCAAATGTCCACGGCGTCATGACGAGAAACGCGGGAGACTTCGCCTTATGAAATTCAGCGCGCATGCGTCCCTGTCCGCCGTTGAATCCTTGGCAGATCATCGTGACACCTTCGGCTTCCAGCCGCTCCGCGTGTTTCACGTACAAATCTTCGATCGTGCGCTTGCTGCTCACAAGCACGATTGTTTTTCCTTCGGGCTTCTTCATGATCATCTCGAGATTAAGCCCCACCGGCATCGCGATATGAAGGCCTGAATTCGGGAGTGGCCCCGTCGTTCGGAGTTCAGCCTGCACCGCGTCCGGCAGCACCGGCTGCAAGTCATCCTGACTGGCCGGCGGAATGAGAAGTACGGTCTTGTAGTTGGCGTACACGTGCTTCGCCATGAGTGAACCGATGTCTTCAGGTACCGACTTGATGATCTTGCTGCCGTCCGGCATCGCCTCGATCCACGTGATGCGACCGGGGAGATTTCTGGAATCAATGATGAGCAGCATGTGCTGAAGCGGCAGCCTGATTTGCGGCGGCAAGTCTGTCGCGAGAAGATCCGTGAGCATCCGGCTCAAGTCCGCAGTTTCGCGTGAATCAAGATCGGACGGCGCGAGGTACCGAAGGTCCATATCAGCCCGAATCTTTTCGGCCCACAGTTCCACGAGGTCGGCGCACTTCGTGAGGACCGCACTCCCCTGCGAGGCGGCACGGAGACTATTCATCATGCAGAACCATGCGAAAGCCTGAGTCGCCGTATCTTCGAGCATCGATGCGTCATCGATGACGAGTGAAAGATCTTTCGGAAGCGCGGGCTCCGCTGCGAGCGCGCTTGTCAGAAGATGCTGGTGACTGAGGATCGCGGGACCTTTAGCAGCCTTCTCCTTGAGTGCCTTGTATTCGGGGCTTTCAGCCGTACATGCGAGCTTCCCGGTGAAGATGGCGTACTCGTCGCCATGCAGCGGCAAGTCAGCACGGACGGAAGCCGGATACAGATGAAGCTTCATCGCGAGTGTCAGTTCGTCACCTGCAAATTCGGTCTGCGACAGAAATTTTTCTTTCGCCGCTTCCGAGAGCACGAACTCCGGCGGATACACGACGGTGAAATTGTTCGACTCCGGAAATCTACTGACCGCGGCTTCGATATTTTTGACGGCGAGCCACGTGGGTCCGGTGAGTCCGGATAAAATAGACGGAACGAATGCAGGATCGAGCGGCTCTTCGGTGAGCGTCACTTTTCCCTGTTCGGGTAACTGAATATCGATAGCCTTCGGCAGTTTTCCGGATTTTTTTGTGGACGACAGCCACTTGGGCGACGTCTTGCCTGAGCCCTCCAGAACGCCAAAGAGACGCATATAGCCCTCAGGCCCACGCATCGCGAATTCATTGAGTGTCTGCACTTGCTTGGGGGTCAGCTCCTGCAGTCTCTCCCAACACCGACTGAAGAGTTCCAGTGTCGCACGGACATCGCCGAGTGCGCGGTGCGGCGGCGTGTGATTGAGGTCGAGCACCGACGACATGTACCCAAGCGCGTAACTCTCGATCTCCGGAAACAAGAGTGACGCGAGCATCGAGGTATCGATCCACAGACGATCCGAGAGATCCCATCCCTCCCCCTTGAGCATGCCGATATCGAACTTCACGTTCTGTCCAACGATCAAGGCATCGTCTGCAAGCAGCGCCTTCATGACAGGCAGTGACTTTTCGAATGTAGGCTGATCGACGAGATTATCCGGCCTGATACGCGTGAGAACCTGTACAGCCTGCGGAATCTCGCACTTCTCGCGGAGTTCAAACAGCTGTTCATATTCTTTCTGAAGTTTCCCATTCGCCACAACAGCGCACGCATATTCCATGACGCAATGAACTCGCGGCACAAAGCCTGTCGTTTCGGTATCGAGGACGATGAACGGAATATTCGGAAGCTTCATGAAGGCACCTTACCCGAAAACCTACGCACCGTAGAGACATGATACTGGTTGTGTCTCGTTACATAACATCCTTCCAGGCATCCCTCTCTTCGGGAGACATCTCCATCTGTGGATTCTTGCCCAGAGTGAATAATTGAAGCAATTGCTCACGTCGAGCCAGTTCTTGTTCCGTAAAAGCGCTTCCTTCCTCAGACG
>JAGORY010000076.1 GCA_018062585.1 Candidatus Peribacteraceae bacterium
AGCGTCACGACGTCCTCCGGAGACATGCCCGGACTCACGAGGAGTGTCGGGAGTCTCAGGAACTGACTGCGGCTGAAACGACTGTCCGGCGACTGGCTGATGCCGAAAAGGTAGCCGAGCTCGGCCGCCTGCTTCATGACGCGGTCGTTCACGCCGCCCTTCGGATACGAGATTGCGTAGACTTCTCTGCGTGTGATGTCTTCAAGAAGCTTCTTGCTCTGTCCGAGCTCGAGCATCACCTGCGAATCTGTCATCGACCGAAGGTCATCACCCGTGTGGCCTGCGGACTGGAGTTCATTGCCATTGGCCATGAGATTGAGGACCGTCTTCTCAGTAATACCCGTGACGCCGACGTCTTTGGTCTGGACGAAGAGTGTTGCTCCCACTGCGGCTGCTTGCAGTGCATCAGACACGGCGCGCACGTTCTTGGCGTTGACGCCGGTGATCGTCAAAACCACGGTATCGGGGCTCACGCGTGAATCTCTCGTTTCCTGAGCCAAAACCGTGTCGTAAAACGACTTGAGTGTCACGATCTTCTTGCCCGCGGCCTTGAGTGCCGCAACCTGTTTCGCGAGTGATCCGATGCTTGCAGTGTCGTCCGCGAAGTACTGGAGTATCGGAAGCGTGTACGTGTCCATCCGAACGAGGAACACCGGCTGGAATGGCTCTAGGTACTGCGTCGAGACGTAGCCTTCTTTTCCATCATACGCGACCCTCGCCCACTCGCCGTTCATCGAAATCGGCTTGATGATGGCTTGGCCCGGAAGTTCGCCCACTTTCTCGGATTGCGTCGACGGTTCTTTGCGAATGTTGAGGAACTGGAAATCGACGTAGTATTTTCCCTCGAACTGCGTTTTCTCCTGCGGCAACTTCTCTTCGGTCGTGAGCTTGGCAAGATAACGGAATGCGACGTATCCCTCGGAACCATTGGAGAGCTTCACCTTGGCCCATTCGGCACTCGGAATATCAAGCACCGTAAGAATGTCGCCTTGGTTCAAACGAACGACAAGCGACGAACTGACATCCATCTCAGAGCGAACATTGAGGAATGGATTGTTGACGCGGTACACGTTGCCGCCTGCATCAACCACCACCGTCCGGAGCGCATCGTACTGCGCTTGCTTCTCTTTGTTCGGTGTCACGACAGACGAGTCCGTAAGAACCGTAGACCCTGTCCCAGCGACACTCAGGACTGAAGTATCGGTGTAGTCAGTATCATCGACCGATCCCGAGAGTGTGGTGACTGTGCCATCATCGGCTAGGTCATGGACCGTCTCGAGATCCGTATCGCTGAAGGTGAACTCATCGAAACTTTTGTCCGGTTCCGGCTTTCCGCAACCTGCGAACAAGATGCCGAACGAGACGATGAGCAGAAAGAAAGTGAGAGTGGAGCGGGACATGAAAAAGGTAGAGAAAACGGTTACATGCGTTCGGGAACGCGGAGAGTAAGGAGTTCGGCACCGGTCCTAAGGACGTCGGCCGCGAGAAGTGTGATCGCGAGCCTGAAGTCGCGCCTCACTTGAGGAGCGGTCAGAATCTCGTCGGAGTTGTAGAACGAATTGAAGGCCTGACACAGGTCGTAGAGGTACGTCGTGAGTTTGTGCGGCAAATGCTCGGCCCTCGCGTCCTCCACCGTCTCACCGAACATCAGTATCAGCTTGATGAGCGTCCGCTCCTTTGATGTCAGTTGCTGAATATCCGACACCGCACCCTCGGAGCCCGCTTTCCGCAGCACAGAGCGCGCTCTGGCATGCGTGTACTGCAGATACGGAGCGCTGTTTCCCTCGAACGTGAGCATCTTGCCCCAGTCGAAGACCATGTCCATTTTGCGGTTCTGACTGAGGATGCCGTACACGAGCGCACCGACTCCCATCATCTCAGCGAGTCCCTTGGGGTCATCCGTCTGGATCTTCTCCCCTCTCTCTTCGATAAGTTTCTCGGCGCGAGACACTGCTTCGTCCAGCGCATCCTCGAGCTTGAGAATATTTCCCTTACGCGTGCTCATACTACGATCTGCAAAACGCATGCGCCCAAAGAGAACATTTTCGAAGTCAGGGAGTTCCCATCCAAGCTGTGCGCATGTCGTGGCTAGTTGCTCGAAATGCAGTTTCTGGGCGATATCCGTGAAAATGAGGATCTTCTGCGGAGCATACTCATCCATGCGGTAGCGCATTTGGGCGATATCACGGGTGGAATATAGCGTTCCGCCGTCTCCTTTCTGTACGAGATATGGCGGGAGACCCGATTCTTCGGGAAATTCCACGATGAGCGACCCCTCTTTCCCTGGCTTGAAGACGCCCTTCTTCTTTCCGGCGGTCAGGATCGGTTCCATCTTGTCCTCGTAGAAACTTTCGCCAAGGTCCAAATCAAACGTCACATGCAAACGATCGTAGAGATCCTTCAGTGACGCCTTCGTTACCGTCACCACGTCTTTCCAGAAAGCACGCAGTTCTTTGTCCCCTTTCTCCAGTTTCAGGAAAGCTTCGCGTCCTTGGTCCTCAAGTGTCGCATCGTTCGCGACTTCTTCGTGGAACTTCACGTAGAGATCAAGAAGGTCCGAGAGCGTCATCGTGGTCGTATCCTTTGTAGGGGCCCACATTGCTTTGGCGACCGCCAGTTTTCCGAACTGCGTACCCCAGTCGCCGATGTAGTTCCAGCGCAAAACCGGATATCCGGCGTATTCGTACATATTGCTCACGGTTTGCCCGAGGACTGTCCCGATGATGTGATGAATGCCGAGAGGCTTGGCGATATTCGGCTGCGAGTACTCCACGATGACCGGTGCCTCTTTCCTCTTCTTACTAGGAAGGCACGCGGTGCGAACGGCAGAAAAACCCTTTATGAGCTCAGCGGGAGCTACTGAGACGTTCACGAATCCGGCTCCGGCGACTTCGGTTGCGGTTACGCCAGGAATCTTGCCGAAACCTTCGGCTAGTGCTGCAGCGACATCGCGCGGAGACTTACCCACTTTTTTGGCAACCTGAAGAGCGGCAGACGTTGTGAGGTCTCCACGTCCTTCGTCGAAAGAAACATCGAAGTGCATAGTTGTCGACTCTCCGAATTTTTCGAGCAAAATCCCCTCCCCTACTGCCGCTAAATTTTTGCGAAGATCGAACAAATGAAGTGATCAGGAAAACAGCGGTACTGTATACCGTGAACGCCCCTTGTATAGGCGAAACAATTATTTGATCTTGATCACAGTTTTTCTTCGTGTTGTTTCATACTTTTGAACAAAAAATGTATGCACGATCGTACACCCGTTTTCGTATCAAACTTATGAACACTAGTGTGGATAACTCTGTGGATCTTTTGTGAACAAATCCTTGATTTCGCACGAGTGTCTGTGTGAAACCATCATATTTTACAAAATAACGTAAATAATGTATAATATTGAGTGATGATAAACCGCAGAGTGATACCGGCAAGAACACTTCTCCTGACATGTGCGCTCTGCGCCGTCGCACTTTCTGCCTGTGGAGAAAAAGAATCCGCCCCCCTTCCAAAAACGAGCGGTGCCTTGAGCGCCATTCAGACCATCGACACTCTTGTGAATATCACGAGTATGCCAACGGTTGCCCGTAACGCAGCACAACTTGGTATCTTCGTATCGGAATACCTGACGACCGTGCCCACGGCAATGGCTTCGGAAAGCGCTTTGCTAGGGATCGGCGCTCAGATGCAGATCGTGATTGCGCAGCAGACGATCTTGAATCCGGACTACGATCTCCTCCAGGCATTCGGCGACGCACTCCAAGTCGACGTTGCAGATCTTTTGAACCGCAGCAACGACCGTCAAGATGCACTCGATGTCTACACCGAAGCACTGACAAACGTCGCAACCCGCGCCAATGACCGCTTCAAAGAACTGCAGTCGCAGCTAAAAGAGCTCAAGGATCTGGCCTCAAGCCAGAACCGTGAACGAAGTGCCGCAGAGCGCGATTTGAAAGAAGCCATCCGTGATAAGAACTTCGACGCTGCGGGCGAGAAACAGAAGGCGGTGAGCGATTTCCAAGCTGCATTCGCCGAAACAGATCTCAAGCGCAAGCAGGTGCAGTCACTCGTCGATACACTCGATGATCTCTTGCAGCTCTACGGCAAGAAGATTCTCGCTATTGAGCAGAATCG
>JAGORY010000021.1 GCA_018062585.1 Candidatus Peribacteraceae bacterium
AAAACTCTTTCTGCCCGGTGATGTACGCAACCGGCTCCCCTCTTCCTCGGCGTTGCGCGAATGCTTCGAAGCGTTTCATATCCGCTTCGGTTACAGCGTCGTTATCGTGAGCCAGAAGCCATGATCGCGGACGCTTCAGCACATGCGACAGCAGCACCTCTGCGTCGAGAGCAGGCAATCCCGATGTTTTGAGCAGTTCCCGGATGAGCATAGTACGTACCGAACCTACCTTACCTTCCTCACTTACCTTACCTACCTTACCTACCTTACCTACCTTACCTATACTACCTATGTCTTTCTGTCCCTCTACCTCTATGCCTGTCATTGGCATCGACTGCCGTTTCGGTTCCGCTCTGGCCGGGCTTGGGACGTTCACGCGGAGTCTTGTCACCGAGCTCACGAAACGGAGTGACGGTTGGTCGTACGTCCTGTTCGTGAAGTCTCTCCGCGAAGAGTGGCTCTTGCCTCTTTCGAAGCGCGGCATCGAGATTCGTGAAGCGCCGTTTTCGCACTACTCGTTTCAGGAGCAGACGGATCTTCCGAATCTCATCCAAGATGCAGGGTGCGATCTGTTTCATAGTCCGCAGTTCAACGTTCCTTTTTTCTGTCCGGTGCCTTTTACCTGCACGGTGCATGATCTTATTCTTCATCGCTTTCCAAACGAGGCGCCGCTTCTGAAACGTCTGGCGTATCGATGTGTCATGGCGAGTGCGCTTCGAAACTGCAAGCACGTCTTCGCGGTGAGCGAGTCCACGAAGGCCGATATTGCGCTTCGGTATGGCCACGGTGTCGCGAGCCGCACGACCGTCACGTATCCCGGGGTCTCCCGTGAATTTTCGCCGCAATCTAAAACAGTGCAGGATGACGTGCGGATGCGCTACGGCCTTGAGAAGCCATTTCTTCTGTACGTCGGAAACTGCAAGCAGCACAAGAACGTCGCGGTCCTCATCGATGCATTCACCAAGGCAGGTCTTCCGGGCATCGAGCTCGTGCTTGTCGCGGGTGGTATCGAGTGTGCGGCGTTCGGGAGGCGCACAGATGTTCGCTTCATTCAGGCCGTGCCTGCAGCGGACCTACCGGCACTGTACTCAGCGTCGCTCGGAGCGGTGACTGCGACTCTCATGGAAGGATTTTGCCTACCGCTCATCGAGGCGATGGCCTGCAAAACTCCGGTACTTGCAACGAACGTCGGCCCGATTCCGGAAGTCTGCGGCGAACACGCGATTCTTGTGGAGCCGACGATGACCCGTCTCTCCGATGCGATGCGGACACTGGTCATGGACCCCTCGATTCGCACCTCAGAAAGGCTTACCGCTGCCGAGCGCTGGGCGCAGCGGTTCTCGTGGTCTCTCACCGCTTCGGGGACGGCAGAGGTCTTTAAGCGCATCCTGGAGCCATCTTCTTGATGCTCATACGGAGACCTGCGTCTTTTCGATTCTCATATTTAGGCCTTGCACGGGTTTTTCCGGTCATCTACACTTGTTCGGCTTCTTCCAGACTACCTCGTCCATGCTCGTCATTCGTCTCCAGCGCACCGGCCGTGAAAACACTCCGACCTTCCGTATCGTGGTCTCGGAGAAGGCTCGCAGTGCCAAAAAGGGTCAGCACGAGATCATTGGTCATTTCCTGAATCACCGCGCTGAGTCCGTTTTCAAGTGTGACACCGAGCGCGTAGCGTACTGGGTCAGCAAAGGTGCACAGCCCAGCGACACGGTTGCTCGTCTTTTGCAGAGGAACGGTATGAAGGGTATGGAGAAGTTCATCGTTCGCTACGCCAAGCAGAAGTCCAAGAATCCTGAGGAAGCCGCTCCCGCTCCCGCACCCGTTGCTGCAGCCACGGCACCGGAAGCTGCCCCTGCAGCAGAGGCTCCGGCTCCGGAGGCAGCTGTCGCACCGGCAGAAACGCCGGCCGCCTAATCAGCAGACGAATATCGACGTGACAAGCGTCGCGTTTTCAAGGTACTCTCTCCTCCGTTATGACAGATCCGATAGCGACCGAGGGCGCACTCCCCGGGTATGAATTTATCAAGACAGTCCTCTCCATGCTCGTGGAGGATAAGGACCAGTTGGTCGTGGACTCTAGGCTCGATGAGCTCGGAGTTCTCATCACCGTGAAGGTGAGCGACCGTGATATGGGTAAGCTTATTGGAAAAAGCGGCCAGACGATCAAATCAGTACGTACATTACTACGCGTTATCGGAGGCGCCTCCAACCAGCGCGTGAACCTGAAAGTACTGGAGCCCGAGAAGGTTCCCGCTTAAGTCCACTCTTTTTTTCTTTCCTCCCCTCTATGATCCGCGACCTTATCGAAAATGGCTCCATCGTACAGATCGTCGCTACTGTCATCGCCTTCGCGCTGATCTTGGCGTCGGTCCTGAGCCTCTTCTACATCATCGTGGGAGGCATCACATTCATCCTCTCTGCCGGTAACGAAGAGAAGATCAAGAAGGCAGTCCACACCGTCCGATACTCGATCATCGGTCTGTTCGTGAGCTTCCTCGCTTTCTTTCTTGTCTCCTGGATCGCGAAGCTCCTCGACGTTCCGTTCGATCTTTCGTTCGGTACGATCCTTGATCTGATGAGTCAGCTCTTCGATTCGTTCAACTAGAGTTTCTTTCTCTCGGAATCAAAAAACCCCGCGAAGTGCGGGGTTTTCTTTTGCGTTCGTGATGTGACTTACGCGATGGCGGCGACAATCTTGCCGAAGGCCAGCTTGCGCTGGATGCCGGTTGCTGCCAAGGCGGGGATCGTCATGAGCAGTGCGAGGACCGCATCCATGCCGACACCGGTCGTCGGGAAGTCGCCGAGGACGCCGGAGCTATTGGTACGGACGCGCTCAGTGAGCGAGATGCCGGAGACATCGGCTCCGCGAAGGGTCGCTACGTTATCGAGCATGAGACCCGTCGGTGCGTTCTCGGAGACCGAGAGGACGTACGTCGTCTGCCAGCTTTCGCCAGGCTTTAGGACTGGGACCTTCCATTCCATGTGACCTTCGGAACGGTTCATGAGGTTCTGAGTATTCTCAGCGCTAACAAACGAGAGGTACTGCGACTCGTAGCGGTCCACAATGACGGCGTCGGAGATGACGTGGTCCAACGTGTTCCTGATGAAGAGCGTGTAGCGGATAGCTCCTCCCGGAACCGCTTCGCTGCGATCGGCTGTTTTGCGGAAGACGATATCGCCCTGCACAACTCCGAGTTCGTTGCTCTCTGCCACGACTTTTGTGACGTCGCGAGAGATGTAACCATTCATACCGTCGGCCACTGCGCCTGCGGTGAGGATGGACTCAAGCGGCGCGTCGACGCGCACACGTGCGGTGTACGTGAAGGTGCGGGTGTCTTTGGCGGCGATCTGGGCGATGTGCCAACGGACGTTGGTGCCGTCGGAGATACCGCCGTTGCTTGCAGAGATAAACTCGCCGTACTGCGGCAGATTGGAGTTGATGTAAACGTTCGTGCCGACGATATCCGACGAGTTGGTTACTTTGACCGTGTACGTGAGGAGCTGTCCGATTTCTGCAGTATTACGATTGTCGGTGATCGTCGTCGTGATGGCATTATACGGGAGTCCGAAACGGACGATGGTGTCATCAACGGCGCTCACTGTGCCCACGTAGGCGCGGGCACGGATGGCGAAACGGTCTACTGCATTGCGGTCCACGAGTACGGTGTAGCTGAACACACGCTCTTCGCTTGGAGCGAGCGTGACCTTGCGCCATGTGACGTTGTAGCTGTCGCGCACTCCCCCGTCGCTGATCGACAGGTAGTCCGACATGTAGGGCATGGAAGCGCGGATGTCCGTCGTCTTGGAGGACGAAGACGTGTTCTTCACGCGAACCGTGTACGTGAGGTTCTGACCCGGCGTGATGAACTCACGACCATCGGTGATGCTGACGCGGTACGTATCGTTCGCAACCGGCATGTAGTTCTCGACGAGAGTGGTGTCGGTAGCTTCCTCGCCTTCGACAAGCACACGGGCGACCATGTACTGGCCAACTGTAGCGTCCGGTCGGACGTTGGCGTTTACCGTGATCGTGCGGGTGACGTTCCTGTAGACCGAGACGTTCGTCCAACTGACGTAACCGTCTTGGACGGAACCGCCGTCACTAGCCGAGACGATGTTGCCCTGGATCGGCAGGTGGAAGCGCACGTTGACGTTGCGGGATTCCTGGCGCTGCTGCTTCAGAGTGATGACGTAGACCATGTTCCCTCCCGGAGACACGGATTCCTTACCGTCGGTCACGGTCACGAAGTTCCCAGTGAGGCTGATGCCTTCGAAGTCGTCGTCGAGATTTTCACAATCATCGTCCTGCGGGTAGTCCGTCTTACCGTCGTTGTCGTTGTCCTGACCGTCAGAACACTGACTGTGGTTTGCTTGGGTCAGCTCCGAGCTCACCGCCATGAGGGTGGTGAATGCGAGAGAGAGCACGAGCGTCAGAGCCAGAACGGGGGCGACTTTCGCGGTGCGCTCAGCGCACGAATGAAGGAAGGCCTGTACCACGTGAGGAGGGGGTAAGATTGAAAAAGGAGGTATTTATATACGTATTTGCTATATCTGTCAAATCCTTTTCCTTCAATATATGCTACCGAACGGTCGATCAGCTCCCTAGGACGCCTTTTTGCGGGTTTTCGCGGTTTTAACGACTTTTGGCGGCTGCTTTGGGCGAAGGTACTTCGGCAGGATGAGCGCATCTTTCACCTCTCTCATCTGCTCGATGAGCCCAAGGTCTTCAATCGCGATCTTTCCGATGTAGAGCTTCCGGATATCTCCTCCTTGGCGCACGAACTGCTCGATGGCGCGATAGCCGCGGAAGTACACCAGTGACTTCGTAAACGCACCGGCTTCAGCGGTTCTGGATATTCCCCTCTTGAAGTCCGCTGCCTTCATGAGCGCTTTTTCGTAGGTGTAACCGAGTTCAGACCGTAGGTACTTCCGTGTCTCCGCAAACGAGTGTTCCATGGCGTACGCGACACCAAGAACTGCTTTTGCGTGCTGGTATCGCTTCTCGTGATGCGGCGACAGAACGCGGATCTGACTGTAGATCGCAAGTCCCTCCTGTGTATCCAAATAATTCGCAAAGCCACGACGGAAAATTTCGTACGGCTGAATTTCGCCGTTCTCCGCGGTGAGGACATGGGTCTCGATCTCGTGTGCCACGAGCGACTCGATGTGTGACGTGCTGAAGCGGGCACCGGCACGGATGAAGATTTTTTTGCCGCCGACCGCGCAATCCGCGATCATGGAAGATTTGATGCTGACCTGCCAATCATGGAGCCCATACGCGATCATGACGTTCTCAAATTGGGACTTTGCTTGCTCGGCACTCATGAGTTCATCGTCCGGTGGCTGTAGGTCACAGCCGAGACGGGACTTCAGATGCGACTCTGCAAAGCCGATGAGGGCCGTGCTCGGGGCCCCGAAGAGCGCCAGACTTGCGGCACTGAACTTCACGCCGTCGCCGCGGGCACGCAGCAGATCCACTTTGAGGAGGAGCTCGCGACGTTTCTTGCGGAGCAGGATGCCGAGCGGCGAATCGTCGGTATCGATTTTGCGAAGACTTTCTTCAGTCTGGCTGAGGTCAGCCCTCGGTTCGCGCGGCAGAAAGACGGGGTTATAGCTGTCGTCCAAGCGGCAGCGCTCCAGTTCTTCCTCCAGATTTACTGGCCTGAGCTCGCGGAGCACTTGCAGTTCACTATCGATTCCGCAGAGCAAGCGGTCCGCTGCACGTAGATCCTGTTTCACGCCGGTTTTCCGAGTGGCGGTGTTCATGCGCTTACTCGGGTCGATGAGGAAGCCCGCGAGGTCGCGACGTCCAATGACCGCACGGACACCAGCAATACCTGTTTCGCCCCTACTGACGAGCGTTTGGATTTTGGTGCCGCCAAGACTGAACTTTATCTTGTATGTCGTCTCGGAACCTTTCACCGATTCTAGAGCATCGAGCTTGCGGAGTTCATCGATGAATTCGGTGGAAAATACGGACTGCTCCTGCTCGGGTGCAACAGCGCAGAGTTCTTCGAGGACATAGCTTTCACCGGCGATTTCCAAAATTTCACGCGGAGCGAGGACCCGTTTTTCGGCGTGTTCGCTCTCACGCTGTCGAACTTTCTCACCGAAGAGTTCCTGTGCAATGCGGACGCCTTTCTCCGGAGAGCTGACTTTCAGGCCTGACACGCGTTCCAGTCGGGCACGGAGAGGAGCTAGATTTGCGACCTGCACCATGAGTCCCGCTCGAGCGTTCACTTCCAGAAGTACCGGGCCGAGTTCATGGTCGATCGTGAGGTCGACCGCGAGGTAACCGATGTTCGTGATCTGCTGGATCCGCGACGAGATCAGAAGAATTTCTTCCCACCGCGGGATCTGGATACCGGAGACGGGAGTGCCGTGCGGCAATTCTGAAAGGATGTGATTGTACTGCGCCGCGTGCGTAGTGACGCCTTTGGCGATATCGATGCCGATGCCGATGCCTCCGAGGTGCACGTTAGCTTTGCCGCGGCTCTCGGCCGTAGGAATGCGGAGCATCGCCATGACGGGCACCAGGTTGAAGACGACGATCCGAAGATCAGGCAGTCCGGCCGGCCGAAACGGTATGAACGAATCATCGGCAACGAGGATTTGCTCGAAGAATGCAAAGTCGGCTTGTCCGCTGATCGAAAACTTTCCGTCGAGAATGTCCTCGATGTGTTCACGGAGACGTTCGTTGCTGATCGGTGTTTTCCCTTGCTCTAAGAAAACGCCGTTCCGTCGTCCTTTCAAGATGATGATCCCCTCTCCGCCGAACCCTTCATTAGGTTTGAGAACACATTCATCGGGCAGTGACTTGAAATCAAATGAGCTCAGCTGACGACGGGTTTCGATCCGAGCAAAGAGGCGAGCAGTCGGGATGCCGCGGGCAGACAAAAACGCTTTTGTCTTCATTTTGTCGTCCGCGAATGCCACCGCTTTCTTTGGGTTAAATGGCTTGATGTACAGCAAATTGCGGGCGTTCAGCCCCAAAACGCCGTGATGATTCAGAAATGGGATGAGCATGATTTATTCTTCTTCCTGAAGGTGCTTGAAGACCTCTCGGAAGCGGAAGTACTCGACGAGACGGAGCCCCGTCCAACGGCCTAAGCCAATATTGATGAAGATCGTGAGAAGGACGAGTTCTGGGTACGCGAGCACGGTGGACTGCAGCCACTGCGACTGAACGATGAAAACGCATAGGAGTGATCCGAGGACGGTTTCGCCGATGCCGAGGATCGCGGACCTCCAGCCTTCCTCGGTTTTGAGGTTCAAGAAATTTTCAGCGAGCGCGGACATGATGAGCAGGATGAAGACGGTGTCCCTCGGAAACGCGAGTCCGGCTGACGTCCCGATGGCGACGAGCAGCAGCAGCGTAAAGCTTAAGACTGTCAGGATGATCGCGACTTTCGGTATGTACAGCAGACGCCATCGCTTCATGGCCGATCGCGTCAGATAGCCCATGACGAGGATGAACAAGAGGAACAGCAGTCCGATCTGCCAGCCGAGTGCTAGGAAGCTTAAGGCCACGATGGACGGTGTGTAGAGGCCGAAGGATGTGATACCAATGATCTGCTTCAGGAATGCGAAGATGGTCGCGATGATCGGCAGGATAAGCAGCAGGATGACAGCCTGACCGGACACGCCGTTCGCGAGTAAGTAGTTCACAAGAATCGAGAGGAAATCCCACGGACGGAGTGACACCGAGGACGAGCTCAGTGTGAGTGAGTCGATATCGCGGGTTTTGATCGCGGTGCGGAATTCGGCGATGTCGGCGACTGTGATGAGCGGACTCATGGCGTCACTCCTCGTGATGATGATCTCAGCGGGATTGAGAAGTGTGAGCGCGCCGCGCGTGGTGCGTGAAGTGGTGCCGAGGCTGTACTCGGTCAGCATGACGATGGATTGGTTGTGGATCGCCACCTGCCTTTCAGCGTCGGTCTGCACTGCCCGCATGAGCGCCTGCAACCCAGAAATGCCATCCGTCCAGATGACGATGGCGTCCGCTCCGGCAAGTGCGCCCTTGTCCTCGACGAGCATTTTCATGAGCGCGTCTTCGACAACAAGTTTCGGTGTACTCGGGTCGATCTGAATAATCTTTACGAAGACGCCGTCCTTGATGGCCTCCTCGGCATGCGTCGATAATGTCTCGGCAGGTACGGAACCATCGGCGATGATGACGATCTTCCGCTTGAATACGGTGACGGTCTGCACCGCTTCAGCCTGCTCCGGTTTGCCATCTAGGCCCGTCGTCCTGAGAACAAGACGGAACGTCAGAATGCCAGGCTTCTCTGGCGTGTAGATCGCTTCGACGTTGCGGCCGATGTTCTGTTTCGTCTCATCGATGCTCCACCTGTATTCCGTCTCGTCACCTTCCACGCGGCTCGACGACGCATCAAGAACGATGGTCTTTCCGACCGCGATATCCCCAGGACCGGTGATGATGGCCTGCATCGCATTCGGATCTACAGGGACGGACTGCCCAAAGACCGCCGTGACGGGAAGCCACGGAAGCAGGAAGAGGATAAGCGCAAAAACGTACTGGCGCATGACTGAAGTGTAAAGTGAAAGGTGAAAAGTTGAAAGTGTCCTTTAAGGATTATTGCGTTCATACAGCCGTTCCTGACGCCTTTCCGATGCGTTCTGTATGTCGACTGTCGGCGTCGATGGATCGATCTGCTGCAGCATGCGTTTGGCTGCCGTATTCGAGGGGGCGATCGCGAGCAAGTGTTGCAGAGCTCTGATTGCTTCTGATTTTCTGCCGCGTTCTGAATACCGGAACGCGATGGACAGTAGGATATCCGGATTATCAGGATTCAGCTCGTACGCTTTCTCGAGATACGGGAACGCTTCATCGCGTTTCTTCTGCATTTCTAAGACCTGAAACAAGTTGTAGAGCCCCTCCATGAAATTGGGGTTCCATTTAACTGCCGTGCGAAAGACTTCTTCGGCTTCCGGATGTTTTCCTTGGTCCAAATAAATCGCGCCGAGATTGTTATACGCAGCGACGTAACTCGGATCAAAGCGGATCGCCTCCTTATAGTAGCCTTCGGCTTTCGCAGGATCGCCGCGCTGCTCCTCGAGTGAGCCCAAGAAGAAGAACGGCTCAGGATTGCTGGGATCGAGGATTCTCGCCTGACCGTAGAGAGTTTCGGCTGCATCGAGCTTGCCTTGTCTCGCGGCGACGGACCCGATGCCCGTGTAGTACGCGACGTCTTTATGCATCTTCAGGCCTTCTTCGAGCACCTTGATTTCGTCGAGTTCGCGTCCCTGATTGCGGTACACAGCGGCAAGGCTTGTGCGTGCCGACACCGAGGTCGGGTACAGTGAGAGGACGTGGGTGAAGAGCACTTCATCACTGATCCAGAGTTTGGTCTGACTGAGAGAGATCATCGCAAACGTTGCTGCGATGATGCCGATGACAACCGCGAGAAGCTGACGCGCGGTGCGATGCATCGGCCGGTCTTCAAGTTCTGAGAAGCCGACTCCGAGGAGCAGCATCAGCCAGATCATTGGCAGATACGCATATCGATCGACGGCAAAAAACACCATCGTGCCTTTATGGAAGTTCAGGAATGACGGCGCGAGCGTCACGAGAAACAGAAGAAAGCAGATCGCAATCCACTTCGTCCACCGCAGCGAGACGAGAGCCGCAA
Organism: Candidatus Peribacteraceae bacterium; assembly: GCA_018062585.1. Taxonomy (GTDB): domain Bacteria; phylum Patescibacteriota; class Gracilibacteria; order Peribacterales; family Peribacteraceae; genus JAGORY01. The sequence goes on from JAGORY010000021.1 coordinate 9,660, forward strand.
CTGACAGAATTCCGAGTATGATGATCGGAACGTAGAAATCCGATGAAAAAATCACGATCTCCTTCATGTACGGATAGATCGGCGACAGATCGGTGGGTATGAAGAACTTCTGCAAATAGAACATCGTGCTCTTCGGGGCCATGAGAAGCGTTTCCATGAGTGACGATGACCCGATGACACGCTCTTTCCCGAAAGCCGCGATGACCGCAAAAACGCCCGAGAGCGCGACGAACGGCACGATGTCCAGCGCGGCGCGGAGGTTCCAGTCTTTTCTCTCTCGCATGAGGAATTCAAGAAGCAGAATGGCAGCTGGCAGCGTCAGGATCGAGACTTTCGATAACAGCCCGAGCACGAAAAGTCCGAGTGCAGCGGCCCAGAATCTGCGGTGACCCGCGTACAGGTAGCGCAGATACAGACACATCGCTCCGAGATAGAACGTCGACGACAGAAGATCTTTTCGCCCAGAAAGCCAGACCGCGGCTTCGGTATTCAGTGGATGAATGACAAAGAAGATGCCGCAGGCGAGTGCGATTCGTTTCCTGCCGAGGAGCAGAAAGATGAGGTAGCTCACGAGTGCGCCATTCAGCGCATGGAGGACGATGTTCGTAAAATGATAGAAGCCGCCGTTGAGGCCCGCGACGAGGTAGTTGAACTGATAACTCAGGAGTGTCACCGGAATGTAGAGTTCGGGGTCGTAGGTCGTGAATGCTTGGTGGATGTGCTCAAACGTCGGAGCCCGCGCAGCGAGATTTCCGTAAATAAGATACGAATCGTCGAAATCCAAAAAACCGTAGGCAACGCTGGCGCCGAATGTGACAAACGCCGCCGCAAACATGATGCCGACCGTGATACCGATGGTCGTCCACGACAATGAAACGCCGTCGTTGCTGGAGGAATTCATGTGTGAAAGAATACACGAATAGCACTCATTATGCTTCTGCGGCACTAAAAAAACCCAGAGCCGACATTCGTGGTCTGGGCTGATCATCTCATTCTTACTCGGCGAGGCCCCAGGCTTTCTGCCACGCTTTCATCTGATCAATCTCGGTCTGCTGCGCTTTCATGATTTCGGCAGCCATCGTCTTGAGTTCCGCGTGACCGGCATTCTTGGCTGCAAGTTCAGCCATCTCGATCGCGCCTTCGTGGTGAGGGATCATCATCTCGAGGAAGGCAGCGTCGAATTCGTCACCGATTTTTCCCTCGAGCATCATCGTCATGCCTTTCATGGACATGTCCATAGCGTCATCGTGGCTGACACTTTTCATCTTCATCATCTCGCCATTCTCACTTCTCATCATCGGAACACGCTTGCCGCCGTAGGAGCCGCCGTGCCTAGATGCACCGAAGGTCAGAGCGCAAACGACAGCGCCGCCAACGAGTAGGATCACTCCCCACTTCTTGAGCTGGTGCTGCGTCATGTGTTTCACCGCCCACGTCAGAAGAAAGACGATGCCCGCAAGAACCGCGAGCGCCGCGACAAAGTGAAGGAGGCCGAGAAGCGGAGCGAAAGCCATACTCGGTCCGTACATTGTGTCCATCATGGGTGATTGGGGTAAGAAATGGTGTATGCATACTCTAGACCTACCGGACCGATGTCGAAAGCAGGTTATGCGCAATCGATATCACGGATATACTTGAGGCATGACACAGATCGTTTTCCTCGAAGTGGATGCTGAAGACCGCACGCTCGTCGCGTCGGAGTTCCCTGATGCTGTCATTTTCGAAGGCCCGAAACACGACCAAGAACTCATCGAGGCATGTAAGGACGCTGAAATCGTTTCCTGCTTCATCCACTCCCCTTTTCCCGAAAACGTTCTTTCGAAACTACCGAAACTACAACTGCTCTGCACGCGTTCGGTCGGGTATGACCACATTGACTACGCGGCCTGCAAAAAGCGCGGAGTCACAGTGTGCAACGTCCCGGACTACGGTTCCCACGTCATCGCCGAACACGTCTTTGCGTTGATACTCTCTACGCTCAGGCACATTCCGGAGGCGGATAAAAAAGTGGAGAGCGGCGTGTTTGATTATCACGGACTCCGTGGCATCGCTCTGCGCGGCAAGACGCTTGGCATTGTCGGAACTGGAAAAATCGGACGAGTTGCTGCCGAAATCGCACATGGTTTCGGGATGAAGATTTTGGCTGCTGATCAATGCCGTACCGTCGACATTGTCGAGAAGCTTGGTGTGACCTACGTCTCGATGGACGAACTTCTGAGAAGTAGCGATATCGTGACGCTGCACGTTCCGGAAACCAAAGAAACGAACCATCTCATCAATGCTGCAGCCTTTGAGCTCATGAAGAACGGCGCTGTCCTCGTGAATACCGCTCGCGGAGGACTCATTGATTCAGAGGCACTTCTTACTGCGTTGAAGTCTGGAAAACTGGCATACGCGCTGCTTGATGTTTTGGAGCATGAGACGAATTTCGAGCGAAGCAAAGAGCTCGTCGCGCATCCCAACGTCGTCGCCACTCCGCACATCGCGTTCTACGCCGACGATTCAATGAAGAACATGTACGCGGATTCTTTCAAAGCTATTCATCAGCACCTCGAAGGAAAAGTACCGGACCACACAGTCCGCACGCTCGTCGTGGTCTGTGATATGCCAGCGGTGAAAGCTCTGTAGTCGTCGTCAGTCACTCGCTTTTCCGTGCACGTCGATCTGTGCATCGTTGGTGTCGATGACTTCCACCAGCACCTCCACGCGGTCGCGCGATGTGATACCGAGTTGTTGTATGGCGCGTCGCACCGCAAAAGGCCTTTCTTCTATCTTTACATGCGGAAGATCGATGCCTTCAATCTTGCCAAGAATAGCCTCCGATTCGCTTTGGATCTCGTTTTCGTTCATGATGTAATTATACTACATAATCAAAAATTACTCAATCTGCTGCGGCGCAAAAGTCTTTCTCTGATAACATTATCGCATGACATACATATGGATGCTGCTACTCGGCATTGAGGTGTTTTCGCTCGTTGCCATGTTGCTCGGGATTGTTTTGTATCGATATGTCCTCGCGGGAAATCGGGTTTTTTTGCGTACACTGCAGCACACGGAGAAGCAGGAACGTAAGGAACACATGGGATTCTTAGGTTGGTTCTACGTTATTCTCACGCTGTCACTGCTCGCGACGTTTTTGGTTGTTCTGTCGCAGAACGCCCTTCTCCTTCCCTTATGAATGACGGTCCTCACGATGAAGGCATGTCGTTACTTCCCAGTCTTGAACCGTACTGGAAGAAATCACCGAATGCGCCGAAAGTGCGTCCGGTCTCAAACGAAAAGCTTTTGCGTATTTCAGGAGAGCATTGGATCAAGTACGTCTTTCCATCGTTTCTTTTTGTCGCACTATCTTCCGCCTGCTTCTTTGGATTGAGTCTCGCCGCATTCACGGACAGATATCCCGCTGAGATTGCGCGACCGATGGTGCTCCTCTCGTGTGCGCTTTTCTGGTGCCTCTTTCACTGGTTCTTCTGGTTTCTCCTCGCGGAGACGCAGACTCGGATCATCGTCACCAGCAAGCGGGTCCTCTTTATCAAGACCGGCCTTCTGTGGGGGGAGGAGACTGTTGAGCTCGCATTCGAAAAAATGAAATCTGTAGAGGCTCACAAGCTGACGCTTCTGCAGTCGATCCTGAACTACGGCACGCTGCAGTTTGAGCCTTTTAAGATCAAGCGAGTTCCGCACCCGGGTACGATGGCGCGGCTTATCCAGCAGTCGATGGGCATGCTCTGAAGCAGTGCTATCCTAACGTGTATGCATCGTCCGCTCTCCGCCGAAGGCATCGAGGAACTTCTGACGTCCCAAGTATTCGGACACCTTGCGTGTTGCGATGCCGGTGTACCGTACATCGTCCCGATCGCGTACATCTATCATGACAATGCAATCTACGGACAAACGACCGAAGGCAGGAAGACCGACATTCTCCGCCGGAATCCTCTCGTCTGTTTTCAGGTGCAGCAGCACACCGACTGCTGGAGAAGCGTGCTCTGTTACGGAACATTCGAGGAGCTTGATTTCCAGAAGCTGCAAGACAACGACGGAACAATGATCGTAGAGCTGCTGACGATGCGTCTCGGTGCGATTCAGGACGACATCGGCATTACCGTTCCCTTCAGTTTCAAAGGACATGCGACTCCCCTCTCAGCGGATGACCGAGTATCGACCGTGTTCAGAATCGTGATCTCTGAAAAAACGGGCAGGGAATTCGCGCCGCTTTCGTAACGTAAAAAAACCGGAGCGATCCGCTGTGGACCGCCCCGGGTTGAGCCCTCGTATTACTGCGCCGTCACCTGTCCACGGATTTCACCGTCCGGATGTGCCTGCGTGTGAATATTCACGTAGATGTTTCCGTTGATGAGATCATTGCGGTCTTGTTCGGTGAGGTTGGTCCAGGTACCCGTGAAGTGGGTACCCGTCACGGTGATCGGATGCACGACTGGCCCGTTCGCTCCGGCCGCACCGCGGTGGAAGTGAGCGCCCGTGATCGTAGAGCCGCTGAACGTGCCGGCACCTGAGATGACGATGTCGTACTGGACACCTGTCGTTGTCAGGGTGAATGTTCCCGAGCCCGTCATCGCACTCAGGACTGGCGGAACTTCGCGGGCTCCGATGAGCGACGCGCGGAAGGTCTGGTTACCGGTCGAGTAGATCACGGAGCCGCTGCTTGTGAAGGATGTTCCTCCCGAGGAGCGAACGCCGTTGACGGTCACGATGTAGGTGCGCTGATTCGAAAGCGTTTCGCCGAGAGTGATCTCAGTCGTACGCGCGTCGATGTAGCGAACATTCGTGATCGGAATATCTCGTCCGTTACTCTGGACTCGGTAGTTCGATGCAGTTTCAGCGGTCGAGCGATCAATATCCGTGATGTACATGACGCGCAGGCCCGTGCTTGATACGGATGTGACGGAGCTGATGCCGGGCGTGGCTTCATTGAACGTGAAGGTTGCTTCCGCGTTGAAGGTTGTGCCGGCCGTCGTCATGAGGCTATTAGCATTCACGCGGTACACGACGCCAGAGCGAGCGCTGGATGTAAGGTTCAGGTCAATCGTGCGACTATCGATGATTGTCGCGGATTGCACGCCGATCGCTGTATTCGTATTGTTACTTTCGCGCACCGTGTAGCGGAACGCGTCGTTTGCTGTGGAGCTCTCGATATCGGCGTTCAACACCAGGCGGACGCGGTTCGAAGACTGTGCCGTTGCGCTCGTAATGATCGGCCCTGTGGCATCGATGACGAATGTCCTCGTGGCGTCGAAGTTCACGCCACCCATTGTCCTGAGGTTGGTAGCCGTGACGCGGTACGTGTAGGTACCCATCACGTCGTCACTGAGGACGAGGTCGACGGTTCTGTTGCCGACGAGAGTGGCGGACGAGATATCAACATCGCTGCCTCCTACACGCGTGAGCTTGTAACGGAACTCATCGGTCGCGATCGCAGTATGGAGATCCGAAGAGAAGACCAAACGCACTTTGCGTGCGTTCAGTGCAACGGCGCTCTCGAGTGTCACGTTGGATTGTTCACTGTTACAGTCTGTTCCGTAATTCAGATTCCTGTACGCACGGTCGAACATCACCACCATTTCGGCGCGGTTCATGTTGGAAGCAGGACGAACGAGGTTCGTAAGATCATCACCCTGCAGGATGCAGTGGTCTGCGGCAGTCTGGATGAGTTGGTGGTACCACGTGCTGCGGTTTGAGTTATCGCTGAAGATCGGCGCTGCATTCGTCGAAACCAGTGAGAAGGCACGGACGAGTAGCGCTGCCGCTTCGGCGCGGTTGAGATTGCGGTACGGACCGGCGTAGCACGGTTTGGTGCCGTAACAATCTGCATCACCACGGACCCAGCCAGCTCGGGCTGCCGTCTCGAAGTACGGATATGGCCACGAGAGCTTAGGGACGTCCTGAAAACTTTGGACGCTCGGATACACGAGCTGTGAGTCGTTCACGCGAACGAGGAGTTTTACCATTTCGGCGCGAGTCGCCA
>JAGORY010000022.1 GCA_018062585.1 Candidatus Peribacteraceae bacterium
ACGTTATTCACCGAGCGCTCGATCTTGGCAACGGGCACACCCTGCACATCCTGAGCTTCTACCGTGATGAGGAACGTCGGCTGGTCGGCGGGCATGCTGAGTTCTGCTGAGAAACTCCTGTCCGTCTTCAGTGTGATGTTCTGCCCGTTCACCGTGACCTGTGCGATTCTGGAACCGACTTTTCCGGCGACGATCACTGTCTTCGCGTTGATCTGCGCGCGGTTCTCGGGAGAGGTCAGAACGAGCGGCTGCTCATCAGTCGGGACCGGTGTTGTGCCAGCGGGAGCGGACGATACCGTGCCCTCGGGTTTCGTCATCTGTGCGTAACTGGAGATGAGGAACGGATCTTTGAGAAGTTCGAGTGTCACAGGATCTCTGAATTCATACGGATCACTGCCGTCTTCGACGAGGCGCTTGGTCTGCTCCGAGATGGAGAGATACTGCCCTTCACCGACAACGAGGAACGGCTTTGACTTGGCGAAGGTGAGCGTCACCTTGGCTCCCATGCCGGCCGCGCGCATCACGTTGACGAGTGAGGAGCTCATGAGTGCGTTCGTGGATGCGGGGATCTCGGAGGTGTAGTTCGAGGTGATAACGGTGCGGACGATGGCACCAGAGAACGCCTTCATTTCCGGAGTCACGATCCAGATGCGTCCGGAGCGTACATTGAGGGTGATCGACGACGTGCCCTCGGATTCGTTATCCGATTCCTCGACGACGACATCGGTACCGATGTCGAGGCGGACTTTGGTACCGTCGAAGAACTTCAGTGTTGCGTCTCCCGTTCCGCGTGTCGCTACGGCGTCACCGGCATAGAGCTTGAGTCCGTTCTCACCGCGCTGCCAATCCTCTTCTTGGAGTGCGACCTGCACGCCTTCTGTCGTCTGAAGCTCCAAGACCGCAGCCGTCTTGCGGCCGACGGATTGATCAAACAGACTGATGGCTTTCGTTGCGCCAAACCACACGAAGAACAGGATGACGGCCCCGACGACGATGCGTACGAGCAGCGCCGACCTTCGGGGGTCGTTATTTCCTGCCAGGTACTGACGGCGACGGTGCCTGGGTAGCATGGTCACCAATAATAGGTGACAACGCTCCCAACAAGCAACGCCTCTTTTTTACGCTGCCGTCACACGCGATACCTCTACTCTCGTCGTCACTTCGTCCTTGATCATGATCTCCCCCCACTCTTTCATCGTCTTGTAACCTTCCTTGCGTGCGGTTTCCAGCATGTCAGTCGCCGTCGCTTGGTTCAGGATGTGATCTTTGATCGGTTCCGTTGCGATGAGTAGTTCCGGCAGCGTGCACTGACCGGTATAGAAACTTTTCTCATCTTCTTTGTGTTCTGCGAGCTTGCCCCTGAATTCAGGATTGATGGTGCGTACGAGACGCTGAGCGAGAACCGCACGCAGCGCCGGAGCGAACGTGTAGGTGCTAATGCCCATGGACAAGAGACGCGGAATTGCTTCGATGGCTGAGTTCGTATGGAGGGTGGCCAGCACCAAGTGACCGGTGAGCGAGGCGTCGATGGCGGTCTGCGCGGTTTCCTGATCGCGGATTTCTCCGACGAGGATGATATCTGGGTCATGACGAAGGATTGCTCGGAGCCCAGATGCGAACGTGTAGCCGTGCTCGGTATCTACCTGACTCTGGATGATGTCCTTGAGTTCGTACTCGACCGGATCCTCGAGCGTGATGATGTTGCGGTCTTTCCCGGAGAGTGTCGACAGAAGTGCGTAGAGCGTCGTCGTTTTTCCGGATCCTGTGGGTCCGGTTACCAAGATGAGGCCGTTCGGGAGGTCCGTGAGTTCCTGAAGCTTCGTTTTAATTTCGGCGGGAAATCCGAGTTTTTCTAAGGGTACGATACCGCGCTGTGGGTCGAGCAAGCGGAGTGTGTAGGCTTCGCCAAAGCGTGAGGGAAGACTGGCGACGCGCACGTTCACCATGCGTCCGGCGGTCGGGAATGTGTACTGTCCGTCCTGCGCCACATTTTCGACGTTCATCTTGAGTTTGGATTTGAATTTGATTCTGCGTTTCACGGTCTCGAAGTTCTCGTGAGAAATTTCGACCAGTTTCCGAAGCACCCCAAGTTCGCGCCACTCAACCTTCACGAATGATTTTTGCGGGTTGATGTGGATATCCGAGATGCCGTTTCGGACAGCCTCCTGCTCGAGCGTCGAAAGAAGCTCTTCGCCCTGCAGTCCAGCCAGCTTTTGTGGGTCAATTGGGGTCATCTCATTATTATAGCATATTCACAGGCATTTTCATAGATGCTCCGATGCGGTTTGTGGCTTGTGGAAGGGCTTTCATAACGAAAAGTGAAAAATGAAGAGTGAAGAACATTTTTCACTTTTCACTTATCATTCTTCATTCTTCAATCCTCTCCCCCCACTTCAGCTTGTTTCTGAGAGTCGAGAAGAAGCTCTCGTCATTGCGACGAAGAAACTTCACCGTCTTTTGGGAGATCTTCGCATGCACTGTATCGTCGCGCTTCAGCGTCACGTACGTCTGCCCATCCAAAGTCAGGCTGACCTGTACATCGCCAAATTTGTTCTGCTTCGTGAAGATCGTCACTTCCACGTCGTATGCACCCGGAAGCACGATCGGCTTTTGGCTGAAGCTATGGGGATTGATGGGTGTGAGGATCGTTGCTTTCAGTTCCGGATGAACGATAGGCCCTCCGGCCGCGAGCGAATAGGCGGTGGAACCAGTGGGTGTGGAGATGATGACGCCGTCGGCATGGAACGTTGTGAGTGGGTCACCATTGACCGAGGTCTTGAGATCGATGAGCCGTGAGATGGCTCCCTGCGAGATAACGGCTTCATTGAGCACTTTTCCGTGCCAGATCTTTTTGCGGCCGCGGGTCGCGGTGATCTCGAGAAGACTTCGTTCATCCACCGTGCCTTTGCCGCGAAGAAACTGCGGCAACAATTCCTGTGTTTCACCGAGGCTCATCTCCGCCAAAAATCCGACCGTTCCTTTGTTGATCGAGAGAATCGGTACCGAGTAATCCTCTAGCTCGCGGACGGTCCGGAGAATCGTCCCGTCGCCGCCGAGGACGATGAGGAGATCAAGCTCCGCATCTTTCTTGTACGTCGGGATCTTTCCCGTGTTGAGGCGAGTGCTTCGTTTGCCGTCTATTTTCACGGTCGCACCGCATGCACGCAGGATCTCGATGACGTGCGTTAAGGTCCGTGCGAGATCGCCAATGTCGGACCGCGCCGTTATGCCGACAATGGGGTATTTGAGCGCCACGAAGCCCATCATACCATGTCCGGTTTCCTCTGACATTCCAGCTATTTTTTGGTATGATCCTACCGATGTACGAGAAGATTATCCGCATGCTTCGCGCCATGGAGCTCGAAGAGAAAATCCTCCACACGGGGGTCATCGTTTGTATGATTGGCCTTTTTTTCCCGTGGATCGGCGGTCAGTGGGCCGGAACTGTCCAGCAGTGGAGCGGTTTCGGGTTCTACACCGGTTACATCGGCCACGTCGTACTGCTTCTTCAGCTCTTTATTTTGGCGTTCACGCTCTCCCCTCTCCTCGGCGGCCCGGTCCTCGTGAAGAAGGGTCGCCGGAACTTCGTCCGCCTCGCCTTAAGCTGCATCAGCACCATTCTCCTCGTCATGTCGTTTACCGTGCTGCTTCGCCTTACGTCTCAGCAGCTCGTTGGCGCCGAGATTCGCTTCGGCATATACTTCGCTATTGTCGGCAGTGCTATTGCGAGCCTCTACGCATTCCTGAAATATCAAGAGGAGCAGCACACCCTCAATCAAGCACTCTTCCAGCATCCTGACGAGCAGATCGCTCTGAAGCCCAAAGTCACCGCAGTCGCCGACTCGCTTCCTGAGGACCGCCCGCCTCCACCTCCCCCGCCGACACCTCCCCCCGCTGAAGATCATCATCTTTTCTCCAACCAATGAGCACCCCCGAACCAAAACCACCGAGCCCGTACAAAGATGACGACCTCGTCTACGTTGACCCTGAGACTCGTACGGTCGTCGGAGTCGTGGAGTGGGGCAAGGGCGACAAACCCAAGTCCAAGCCGTACGTCGCGGTTGCGGGTAAAGACGCCAAGCCCGGCGAAAGGCCCAAAGGTTTCTGGCGAAAATTTTATCCGTGGGGAACGTACCGCAGCATGAAGCGCATTTTCAAAGTGGAGGGAAAGATCAAAGACGCTGAGCCGAATAAGACGCTCGAAGAAGTACTGCCCAAGGCCTTGAATCAGGCGTTTTGGACATGGGATGACAAGAAGGCAACAGCGACACCGGTCACCGATACGCCGAGGGAATCAGAGAGTATCTAGCCCTTAAGGACTTTCGTGACGCGTTCCACTTCTGTCTTGGCGCCGATGATGAGTGGCGTCCTTTGATCGAGGTCTTCGATCGTAATGTCGAGCACTGCCTGTACGCCGTCGCTTGCGGCGCCTCCGGCCTGCTCCATGATGTACGCAAACGGTCCGCACTCGAAGAGGAGTCGAAGTTTTCCTTTCGGATACTTGCTGCCGCCGATATTGGTGAAAATGCCCGCACCCTTGATGAGCATGTGGTGAATGTCGGGGACCATGCCGCCGGAGTACCGGAGCGTGTGCGCTTCATCCATCCACATATCCATCATTTTCCGATAGTTCGGTGTATCGACGACCGCGCGTAGGTTTCCAGGCGCGTACGTCTTCACGTCATCGCTTATCGTGAGGTTTCTCTGGAGCAGCACGAATTCGCCGACTTCGTTGAGAAAGAACGCGTGGGCGCCTTTGCCTGCCGAGTACACGAGGATCGTGCGTGGCCCGTAGACGAGGTACAGAGCGGCTACCTGATCTCTTGGCGTTCTCCCGATCGGGCTACCAGCTTCGTAAATGCCGAAGATGGAACCGATCGCGAGATTGCAATCAACGAGTGATGAACCGTCCAGAGGATCGAACACCAGCGTGAACGGCGCGTCAGGTACCAGTTCCATGAGTGACTCGGATTCTTCTTCAGAACAGAAATTGGCAACCAGGCGACTTTCGCACAACTGTTCTTTGATGATTTTATTGCTGAGAACATCGAGTTTCAGTTGCTCTTCCCCGAACGTATTACTGGAACCTGCCAGACCAAGATCTGTCGTGCGGATGGCATTCTCGACGTACTTACCGGCGCGCGCGATATCGTTGATGAGGTGACGGAGCTTATCGGGCGTGCCTGACGTAAAGAGGTGCTGATTCAGAGAGACGCGGCTCGGCAGTGTGCACGAGTAGCCGACGGTCGGAGGGTTGGCTGGTGTCTTGTTCATGGAATGGGGGTGGAATCAGATGAGGGCTGCAAGCCTCAGGGCCATTTCGGTGACACGCATCGCATAGCCCCACTCGTTGTCGTACCAGCTCAGGATCTGAGCGGCAGTGCCATCCACGACTTTGGTCGACGGCGCGTCCACGATCGACGAATGTGGATCGGTCTGGAAGTCGATACTGACACACTGGTCGTGCGAGATCGAGAGCACGCCTTTCATCTCTTTTCTCTCCGCGGCTGCTTCCAGTTTGGCGTGGATTGTTTCTATGCTCACTTCTTTCTGGAACCTGAATGCCATATAGGCACAGCTCACGGTCGGCACGGGGACGCGGAATGCCATACCGTCCATCTTGCCTTTGAGGTGCGGGAAGATATCGCCGCAGGCCTTCACCGCGCCGGTCTTGGTCGGAATCATCGAGAGTGTTGCGGCACGAGCGCGTCGTAGCTCACCGCCTTCTTTCGACTTGTTGTCGAGAAGGTTCTGCGTGGCTGTGAACGCGTGAACGGAACTTACGAGCAGCGACTCCACGATAAAGGCCTCATCCATGACCTTGATAATCGGTGCGATGCAGTTCGTCGTACAGGAGGCATTGCTGATGATGTGCATGTCCTTTGTGAGTGTGTGATCGTTCACGCCCATAACGAACGTCGGCGTCTTATCTTTCATCGGAGCGGTCACGATGACACGCTTGGCCCCAGCCTTCAGGTGGTGTTCTACTTCCTCATGCGTATCGAAATTGCCAGTCGACTCCACAACGATATCGACGTTCAGTTCTTTCCACGGGCATTTCGCCGGATCACGCTCTTTGACGACGCGCACGTCCTTGCCATTGACCATCATGTGATCCCCTTTCACTTCCACGTGGCCCTTGAAGTGACCATGGAGCGAATCGTACTTCAGAAGATACGCACGCATCTCGGCGTCCGATGATGCGTTCACGGCCACGACCTCGACGTCGTTTCCGTACATTTCACAAAACTGACGGTGCACGTTTCTTCCGATGCGACCGTACCCGTTGATGGCGACTCTGAGCATGTTTGGAGTGTAAAATGAAAAGTGAAAAGTGCAAAGTGTCTGTTACAGCGAAAAGTCATTTTCACTCATCATTTTTCGTTGTTCATTCTCTTTAGCCATAAATCGCCACGAGCACTCCCAAAAATGCAAAGAACGCACCGATGATCCACAGACGCATCGTTACTTTGCTCTCGCCCCAGTTGAGGGCCTCTAGGTGATGATGAAACGGCGCTGACCTGAAGACTTTCTTGCCGTTTCTAAGTTTCTTGCTCGTCAGCTGGATGATGACCGAGAGCATCTCGATGACGAAGACGAAGCCAATGAGCGGAAGAATAAGCACCTCATTGATCATGAATGCTATGACTGCGAGCGTTCCTCCGAGAGCCAGCGACCCAGTATCACCCATGAAGAAGATGGCAGGCGGGATGTTGTGCCACAGGAAGGCAGCGAGTGCTCCTGCGACAACACCGCAGAAGGCGGCGAGGACGAAGAGCCCCGAGAGATATGCGACGAGCGCAAACGCACCGAAGGCGATGATGAGAAGACCGGCAGCAAGACCGTCGAGGCCGTCCGTGACGTTGACGGCGTTTGCGGTACCGATGACAACGAAGATGAAGAACGGAACGTAGAGCCAGCCGAGGTCCAGCGTCTGCGGGAGGCCGAGGAGTGGACCGAACGGGATGACCACAATGCTGTACTGCAAACGGAAATAGAACCAGCCTGCTGCGAGCGAGCTCATGAGAAGGAGCGCGAAGAGCTTGGGGAGCGCATTTAAGCCTTTGTTCTTACCCATGCCACGGATATTGAGGTAGTCATCCACCGCACCGAGAAGTCCGAATCCGACGAGGACCGCGAGAGGGATATAGACTTGTCCGCGCTGGAGGAGCGAGTGTTCTACGACGCCCTGGAGCGAGAGCCCGCGGGAGACGAGGACCGTGAGCAGAATAGAACCCCAGACTAAGAGTCCGCCCATCGTGGGTGTGCCGGCTTTGGCCTGATGGTATGTCAGAAAGACGCTGGCGGTTCCGCCGTCCACTGCTTCCACGCGGAGTTTCTTTCCGAGCTTGAAGTGATGCAAAAACTGGACAAATGGCTTCGTCAGAATGAGTGCGATGAGGAACGCTGCAAACGAATAAATGAGGATCTCAAGGAGTGAGATCGACGGGCGGATCGGGAGGAGGGGGAGGTCTTCGAACATGGGATCATTCTATGCCTAAATCCCCTCTCGGGAATACCAACTTTGATTCACTATTGCTTCTACTCATCATCATGAACCGGCGGTCGGTAGGCAGTGTTGCCTTTCACTTGTCCGATCATCTTGCTTGCCGAGCGGGCGGCCATGGACTTCACTTCTTGGGTTTTATCAATGTCGTAGAAGCGCATCTGTTCTTTCTTGAAGAGGAGTTCTACGCGTCCGGTGGGGCCGTTGCGGTGCTTACGGACGTAGATATCCGTGATGCCGGGGCGATCTGAATCTTCTTCGTAGTAGTCCTCGCGGTACATCATGAGCACCACGTCGGCGTCTTGCTCGATGGATCCGGATTCGCGGAGATCGGAGAGCTGCGGGATGTTACCGGGACGACTTTCCACTGCGCGCGAGAGCTGCGAAAGCGCGACGATCGGGATCTTGAGTTCGCGACCGAGCATCTTGAGTGAGCGCGAAATCTCGGAGATTTCCTGCACGCGGTTACCGGTGTAGCCGGCGTTACCGGTGCTCATGAGCTGCATGAAGTCGATGATGATCATGTCGAGGCCGTGTTCCATCTGCAGGCGGCGTGCTTTGGCGCGGAGTTCGGGGATGGACGAGCCCATCGAGTCGTCGATGAAGATGTTGGCTTTTGCGAGATCGTCCATGATGGGTCCCATGTTCTGGAAGTCGCGGTCCTCGAGTTTTCCTTTCTGGAGCTTCCACGAGTCGACGCCGAGCATGGACGCGAACAAGCGGTCTACGAGTTGCTCTTTGCTCATTTCCAGCGAGAAGATGCCGATGGCCTTGCCGTGTTTGATGGCTGCGTTCTGCGCGATATTGAGTGCGAGCGATGTCTTACCCATCGATGGACGGGCGGCGATGATGATGAGGTCACTCGGTTGGAAACCCGAGAGCTTGAAGTCGAGCGCCGAAAAACCGGTCGGTACGCCCTTAATGGAATTGTCATCTTTGTTTTCGTGCATTTCGGCGAACTTCTCGTAGCGGGCGCTCAGGATTTCCTTGATGTGGATGAACTTTTCTTTGAGGAACGTGCCGGAAATGCTGAAGACCGTCTTCTCGACTATTTCGAGGAGTTCTGGGATTTCGCGGTCTTCTTCATGTCCCAGTGCTTTGATCCGGTCGCCTGCTTGAATGATGCGCCTGAGCACCGCTTTGGTCTTCACGATCTGTCCGTACTTGAAGATGTGGGCCGACACTGGAACGTTAGCCGCGAGTTCGGCGAGGAACGCGCTACCGCCGACGTCTTGGATCTTTTTCTCGTCTTGGAGCTTACTCGTGACCGTTACGATGTCGATGGGCTGGTGGGACTGGTAGAGGTCGACGATCGCGGAATAAATAATGCGGTACGACGGCTCATAGAAGTCCTCCGGCTGCAGCAGGTCCGATACTTTGATGATTGCCTCTGGGTCCATCAGAAGCGCGCCTAGAACCGTTTGTTCGGCTTCGAGGCTATGGGGCTGGACATCGAGGAATGCTTGGGCCATGGGTTAGCGAGTGTAGATGAGTTGTGCCCGAGGAGAAAAGCCCGCGTCGAGACAAACGGGTTGCCAGACCAAGGATATCCGCACGTAAAAAAACGGAGGGAATCCTCCGTTTGATAACCCGTGTGGAAGCGGAGCCTTAGACGTTGAGTTTCTTGAAGGCGTCGCGGATCTCCCGATCCAGCTTGTCGGTGAGCTTGCGGTTCTCTTTGAGGTACGTTCTGGCCTGTTCCCTCCCCTGCCCTATCGTTTCTTCGCCGACTCTGAAGTAGGCGCCCGATTTTTCGATGAAGCCGTACTTGAGGCCGAGATCGATGATATCGCCTTCGCGGGAAATGCCTTGGGCGTACAGAATATCGAATTCAGCCTGTCTGAAGGGCGGAGCGATCTTGTTTTTCACGACTTTGACGCGGGTTCGGTTACCGACGATGGTTTGTTCATCGGCGCCTTTCTCCATGATTTTGTCGATCCTGCGGACGTCCAAGCGCAGAGAAGCATAGAACTTCAGTGCGTTGCCGCCGGTCGTCGTCTCGGGGTTGCCGAACATGACGCCGATCTTCATGCGCATCTGGTTGATGAAGACGACGGAACAGTTGGTCTTGCTGACGATGGCCGTGAGCTTGCGGAGAGCTTGGCTCATGAGACGAGCCTGAAGACCCATGTGACTGTCACCCATCATTCCTTCGATTTCAGCTCGGGGAGTGAGGGCTGCTACCGAGTCGATGACGATAATATCGATACCGCCGGAGCGCACGAGTGTCTCAGTGATTTCGAGTGCCTGCTCGCCGTCGTCGGGCTGTGAGACGAGGAGGCTATCCACATCCACACCGATTTTCTTGGCGTAGGAAACGTCGAGCGCGTGCTCCGCATCGATGAAGGCTGCCTTGCCGCCCAGTTTCTGGACCTGCGCGATGGCATGGAGTGCGAGTGTGGTTTTGCCCGACGATTCGGGCCCGAAGATCTCGATGATGCGGCTCTTGGGGATGCCGCCGCCGAGAGCGAGATCGAGGCTCAGAGAACCGCTGGGGTACGTCTCGATCTGGGTGTTCTGGGCGTTGCCCATGTCCATGATCGATCCGGCTCCGAACTGTTTCTCGATATCGGCGATGGCCGCCTTGAGTGCGAGATTCTTTGCCGTCTGTACCGTGTCCGTTTTCTCCGCCTTGGCAGGCTTCGTGACGGGGATTTCTTTCGTTGTGTCTGTGGCGGTCTGCTTTGTCATGATGGGAGTAAAGAATGAAGTAAGGTGTATGAACGTTCACCCACACTATCTCTCGTCTGCTATCAGGGGTCAATCAGCTGGACTTGAGTATCATAGAATGTATTGTGGTGTACGCGTGAACACCTTGTAAAAGTAGTAACGGCAACATCGAAAGAACGGCTTACTAAAGCAATTATCTGCGTTCTTTGCACTGACCGATCTGATGCTCGATATCGGTGATATTGCAGAAATACCCAGCTCCACAGAGGATACCTGCCGCTCCGCCACAGAGTGTTCCGGCTCCGCTCCCCGAGGTCGGCGTCGTAACGTCTTTGTCGGTGAGGAACGAGATCGTGGAGATAGCGCGCTCAAACTGTGAGGCCACAATGGCACCGTCCTCTTCAGTCTTCAGTTGTTCTTGCGTCGCGGGGTCAAAGTGCAGTTCGATGACGCTGTCTTTTTCGAGGATGAACACGTCGGCGGCATTCCCCTGCGCATCGATCCGCGTGCCGCGACGGTTCTTCACGAAGATCGCGGTTCCCCCCGGAGGGAGTGTCGAGCCGCTCATGAGGCGAATCGTGAGAATGGGTAGTGACTCACCCGGGAGCATGAACGTCGCTACTTTGTTCTTAATCGAGCCAGCCCACGTCTGCGGTACGCCAAGGCGGATATTGAGTGTCGGGATTTCGAAGCGGTGTAAGTCTTCGTCACCGAACGAACGCTTCACGGTCGTTGCCACGAGGACCGGAAGTTCGGTCTTCACGGAGTTTTGTTCCAACGTGCCGTCGATGAAGACGGTCTGCCCCTCAAGATCGGACATGTTCTGGGTGCGGCTTTCCACAAAGTACTTCTTCTCGCCGTCGACCACGAGAATGTGCGACCCGCGGCGGATGAGCGAGTTCTCGGCTTGGATGAGTGTACCGGTGGCGCTGGTTGGGCCGTAGGCAATGCCTGGGCCTTCGTCTCGTGTGCAGGCGCCGAGAAGCGAGATCGTCAGGATGGCAGCCGAAAGTGTCAGGAATTTCAGAGGGGTTTTCATAAGCGTAGTATAGACCTTTGTTCAGTGACGTAGGCAGAAGTTTTGCATAATCGCTCACTAGCCATACCAATAGAAAAGCTGCTTGCCTTTCCCCCGCCTCACCCCCAGCCCCTCTCCTGCCGATGGGGCAGTAGAGGGGAGCTCTGCTTTGACGACAATGAAAACTGTGTTCTCTTAATTCCCCAGATTCCTTTCTCCCCATCGGGAGAGAGGTGGCCTGCAGGCCGGAGTGAGGACTAAGGGTCTATTTTTTCAACAGCGCCCTGTCGATTGCTTTGCGGAATTCGAAAATCGAAACCGCTCCCTGAATTTTCTCCGAGGTGCCGTCCGGAGCGATAATAAAGAACGTCGGTGTGCCAGAGACGCCAAAGAGGTTTCCTTCCTCGATATCTTTTTGGATCTGCGCATCACGCTTGCCGGTCTTTATGCACAGTTCGATTAAAGAAGCATCCATACCGCTGGCGCTCTCTTGCAGCCAATTATAGATCTTTTCCATCGTGACGCCGTTCAGATGCTGTTCTTTCAGGAGTTTCGTCGCGAATGGCGCGGCGTTGGTTTCAAGATCTTTTCGTGTGCATTCGACGGCGCGTGCGAAATTCATGGCATCCGGATGGAAGTTCAAGGGATAGTTTCGCACCACGAAACGCACACTATGTTTCGTTCCGTTCCAAGACTCAACTTGGATTTTCTTCAAGGTTTCATGATGAAAAAGGTTGCAGAACGGACACTGGTAGTCGATGAATTCCACCATGGTCACGGGTGATGATTCATCGCCGAACATCGTAAAGCCGGTGCCAATAATCTCTTTCTTCGAATGTTTTATGACTTTCGGTTTCTGTCTTCTTCCAAGTTTCGCATCCAGTCGTTTTTGCAGTCGCTGATTCGTGCGCTGAAGTGTTGCAGAAGTTGTTCCAGCCGCATTCGTTTGCGTCACCGTGAGAACAGCAGATAGGCAAAGTACGGCAATGACGGATAAGACGAATGCGGTACGAATCGACAAAGAGTGAATGGAGAATTGCGGCCAGTATATCTCAACTATACAGACTTCGGAAACAAAAAATCGCCCATAAAAGTTTCAGCAAGGAACGCTTCAGCACCATTTGAAGTATGTCACAACGGCTTGTCTCGGTTCCTCGACCGCTCGTACCGTTATTTGGACTTTGGCTTCAGCATGCTAGCGCCGGAACGCAGAGGAGAAGAAATAACCCAAGGAAGTGGCGAGAGCTTCATGCGTGGCGCAGTATACCTTCTTAGGCAAAGCAAAACCGCTGTCAGCACGAGGCCGACAGCGGTTTTGTGATCTTTCGATCGAATTCCCTCCTTTCATTAACCTTGATATGTCGTGCCTTGGATTACCGTTTCGGGATATTCCACAGTACTGAAAGTCGAAACGCCATCGGACCACCGGATCCAATTCGAGTCACTGAGTTGCAGTGACGCTTGCAGGAGCGATGTCGAGGAGTTAAGCAGTTTTGGGTTCAGTACTTTCCATTCGACGCGGAAGGTGGTATCCGTGCCCGCATCGATGGAAGTGTTGACGCCCGAATTTATCAGACCCGTGAAGATCACCCGGAATTGCCCCGAGACTTTCGTCCCGGTGATAGTAGTACCATCCAGCCTTTCCAAGCGATACGCCGAGGACTTCGTGCTCAGATCAGCCTTATTGGCAAAACGGAAAGCCGTCGCATCAAGTTCAACATTGCCTGCGTTAAACGTTGCGCCCATTTGGTCAATGACAACGTCATTTGACCCATTGAGGAAATTTGTATGAGCAGCAGCGCTGAACTTGAAATCATTTCCTGCGATGCCAACTGGGATTGCGGAGCCGTTCGGGTCTGGGTTCACATTCGTAATGGAAGTGATCTTTGCGAGAACGACGGTATTCGTCGGACCCACAATATTTTGAGCGATAGTCGGAGTGATTTCATTGCTACTGAAATCCCCTCGCGCCATCACCTCGTCCACCGACAATGCAAATTGATCTCCGGACATTGCTCCAGCCGAGTCTGGCTTCATCAAGGAGTTGTACAGTATGTCGGCACTACTGCCGGCATCCACAACGAACTGTCGATTGTTCAAATGTACCCCGAAGGTGTCACCCGCTTCTGCTCCGCCAATCGATGCGGCGGCAAACGGTTGGGTTTCACCGACTTTGTACAAATTGATACGATCGATGGAACGTGCCTCGCCAAGTACGTCGATGCCAATGTAGGTCACATCGACATTTTCGTACTCTGCTCGGACTTCGATTCGCAGCAGGGTGTCGGATAGCGTGCCTCCAAGGACCTGTCGCTCGCGAACTGGTGTCGAATCCTCCGACACCGTAAGATTCCCTTCTCGTCGAAATGTCCACAATGTTCCTGGTTCTGATAAAAGTTCTCCTTCTACTGGGGCTCCCGTGGATCCCAGTTCGGCTTCCACGGAGGTGAGGTTCACTTGCAGTGTGGGATCCGCCGCCAGCGACGAGCTGACGTCAGCGTGGAGTTCTCCGACCAATGCCGAAGCATTTTCCGCGATGATGGATCCTCCGACGAATGCACTGAATGTCGCCTTTCCATTGAGGGAAGCGACACCCTTCTTAGCGATCGTATCGACGACACCGTCGCCGGTGAAATCAAGCCAAAGACTCAGATTCTGTACATTGACGAAGTTTCCCGCAGTGGCGATGAAGGTCATATCCGTAAAGGCAATATCAGCGCCTTCAGCGGAAAATTCACCACGCCACAATGTGACGTTCTTCTCATTGCTGACTGCCACGTCCGTCAATCCGAAATCCTTGGATACGACGGTATACGACGGCACTACGATTTCGTGGAAGTTCCCGTTGATGACTCCACCGGGAGTCACGGTCAGGTTGCCTCCAGACTGCAGTCGATATTCAGTCGTTGGCCCGGTTATCCCTGCGATGTTGATGACTTGGTCCGAACTGGAAGGCTCGGTAACAACATGCGCACGGATCCTGTTGCCATCTTCCGCCGGACCTTCTTGGTCGAGGCGTATCTCAAGGTCAATCTGATTGAGAAAAACAATTCCCTCGAATCGAAAGATCTCGAGTCCCTCATAGGTGGCGACAGACGTTCCTTCGAAAACTTCGCCTGTTTCAGTGTCGCGCAATTCAACATCTTCGATAGAACTTGCGACATCAAAGGGTGCGTTGGTTGCAGTTCTTCCTTCGATCCCCACGAAAAGGGCATCGATATCCCGAATTTCCCCAGGATCAGTTTGCATAAATAGCTTTCCAAGCGAGAGATCGTTATCCCCCGGGTTGATGGGATCGCTCCCATCTTCCAAATCGAAGGCTATCGTTATTGCACCGGGAAGGCACCACTCGACGTCATACGGTCCGATACCCGGTTCACCATCCAATGCTTCGATGAGTCGGATCGTGTCGTACGGAGTAATTTCTCCGTCCCGATTTACGTCAACCAAGAGATCTCCAGAATTTTCCATTGGCCTACTGTGACGCGATCCGTTTTCATGAAGATCATTAATGGAAATCAGCGCGTCAATCGGCGAGAAAAAATGGTCTCCAGAAAGATCGTAAAAGTCGCAACCTGCGAGCAGCTCACGACGCTCCAAACCTTCGATGCGAAGCTGGCGAACAAAACGATTCTTGCGGTCAGCCTTGCGAACCTTACGTTGAAACAACATGGTCTAACTCCTCAAAATGTGAAACTAAAAAAATGTGAAACGGTGACTTATTCGACTGCTAAAATCTTGTCTCCATACTCCTTGTTTGAGACTAAAAAAAGAGGAATCCGATCGTGTGAAAGATCACGTACTGCAGACACAAATCTGCAGATTGCGATTATATACTTTTATCATATTTTGTCAATAAAAGCACTATTTTGGCTTAAAGATAAGCAAAACCTGTCCCTCGACCTTTCGTAGCGTTACTTGGACTTTGGCTTCAGCATGCTAGCGCCGAGAAGCACTAGTACGACGGCTGCAAATCCCATGCCGGCCCACGGAAGCCAGGCATTCTTCTCTGTTATTCTGCTTTCCTCACTGTCACATGCGTCTCCTATTCCATCTCCGTCGGTATCGGCTTGGTTCCTGTTTGGATCGTTCGGACAATTGTCTTTCATGTTGATCACTC
>JAGORY010000077.1 GCA_018062585.1 Candidatus Peribacteraceae bacterium
TGGCGGAGAGGGAGGGATTCGAACCCTCGAGGCCTTTCGGCCTGCCACGTTAGCAGTGTGGTGCCTTCAGCCACTCGGCCACCTCTCCGTGCGGGAGAGTATAGCGCCGACTGACTCCCTGCTCCACGCTTATTTGAAAGCGACTTTCTGCAGAAGCGTCTCGTAGGTTACCGGTTCGTCGCCGAATCCGTTCAGGGTCAGAACGTCGAGTCTGCGACTGTTTCCTTCGTACGTTGTCTCGATGATATCGAGGACGCTCTGCGACACCAGAATGCAGCCCATGCTACGGAAACGGTTCTCCACTGCGAGCATCGAATCGATCGATCTGTGGCTATGAATGCCGTACGCCGTTTCACCGTCTTCGTCGTAGAGTCTCAGAAAGAGCCCCTCTTTGCCGAAAGTCGTGCGGTCGCCCTTAACCTCTTTGTCGAGGATGGCCCATGAGGTATTGGGAGTGCGGGCATTGTAGGTTCGGCCGATGTACCGGACGACGCGGCGTTGACCAGTCGCAACTGGAAACTGCATAAAGCCTCCGCCCCGATGAATGAGGTAGCCGATGTTCGTGGTTGTATCGACGATGAGGGCGTCTCCGACTCTCACTTCCCACTCGTTTATGTCGGTTGCCGGTACCTCAGACGGCATGAGACTGAATGCATGCGTAGGTGAGGGGAATCCCAGACTGAGCACGAGGAAAGCCGAGAGCCGGAGCAGGGAGGTTTTGGTCGACAAAGTCAGGTATCTTAACAGGTAAAACAAATATGTCAATCCGTGACCAAGGCCTTTCCGAAGCCGTTTTGGTACAATACGCACTGTCATCTATGAATACGGAAGCTCGCCCCCTCAGGGGGCGCCATATCGGGGTAATCTCCTACGATTTCGATCCCCCCATCGGAGGGCTTGGCGTGCTTGTCCGGACCTATGTCGATGAGCTCAAAAAGCTCTATCCGAATGACACGTACACCGTGGTTTCGCCCTCGGCCAATGCCGATGAAAAGGGTCCTCGCATCGGGTACTCGCGTTACCGAAAATCGGGCGGTTGTCCTCTTTTTTCGCTTTCGCTCTTCTTCTCACTTCCGTCTCTCATTCGCACACA
Organism: Candidatus Peribacteraceae bacterium; assembly: GCA_018062585.1. Taxonomy (GTDB): domain Bacteria; phylum Patescibacteriota; class Gracilibacteria; order Peribacterales; family Peribacteraceae; genus JAGORY01. The sequence goes on from JAGORY010000077.1 coordinate 1,094, forward strand.
CGGTTTCGATCTCGTGCATGTTCACTCAGGCTCAGGTGGAGTGTTTCTCCTACGTCGTCCTCGGTGCAAACTCGTCGTCACCGCTCACCACACGTATCGCCAGGAAGCTGACCTCGTCTTCGCCTCGTCACCGTTCAAACGGTTATGGAAATTGTTCATGGCACTGTTCGAGGCTCGTACGTACCGTCTTGCTGACATGGTCATTTGCGTTTCACGGGATACTGCCGATGAGATCATTGCGCAGTACGGAGTGCCGGCATCCCGCGTCTGCGTCATCGAAAATCCAGTGCGCGTTTCCGGTGCCGACTCACTGAGGACTCTTCCGAAAAATCAAAACACCATTCTCTTTGTTGGCAGGCTTGAGGCGCGAAAGGGGATTCTACTCCTCCTCAAAGCGTTCCAGTTGCTTCTCAAGGAAATGCCGACCGCGAAGCTCCGGCTCGTTGGGTTCAATCTGCTCGGCACGAAGCTCGAGTCCATCATCGCATCACGCGGACTCAAAAATTCGGTGACGATGCTCGGCTACGTCCACGACCCGTACCGATTCCGAGAAACTGCGGAAGCGGCGGTCATGATCGTGCCCTCATCACTCGAGGGATTCGGACTCGTGGCTGCTGAGGCCATGACCCTTGGGACATGCGTAATTGCGAGCGACGCACCGGGACTTCGCTCAGTCATCGCAAACGGTCGTACCGGCATCTCATTTCCGGTCGGTGACGTGAGGGCATGTGCCGATGCGATGAAGTTGGCGCTCACAGACACGAAATACCGCGAGAAACTGGAGCGTGAAGCCCTTATGGAAGCCCCGATCAGATTCAATGTTGAAAAGCGTTCCCGAGATGTCGGTGATGTGTTTGCACGGGTCCTTGGAAAGTAGAACACATTTTTTATACATTGAAATGACTTTTTAGCCTTCTTCAAGGCAAAAACGTTGATTGGCATCATTCAACGCGTACAGTAGCTGGGTGCCTCAGCATCTTCCCGTTCTTCTTGCAGAAACTCTGGAGCTTTTGGCTCCAAAGCAAGGTGAAGCCGTGCTCGACTGCACGCTCGGACTCGGCGGACACAGCGAAGCGATGCTCACACTCACTTCACCGAATGGAGTACTCGTTGGACTGGATGCCGATCAGAAGAATTTGGGCCAGGCAACCGAGAGTCTGACGCCGTTTGCAGATCGTACTCATCTTCTTCACGCCAATTTCCGAGAGATTCCAGCGTGCCTCCCAACATCAGTGCGTGAGTTCGATGTCATCTTTGCGGACCTCGGCCTGAGTTCGCCGCACATTGATTCGCCGGAGAGGGGATTTTCGTTTCGGGGTGAAGGAGACCTCGACATGCGTTTCGATCAGACACACGGGATGACGGCCGCAATGTTCATCGCATCCGTTGACCGCGTGAAACTCCGAGATACGTTCAATGAATACGGAGAAATCCCCTCGGCACATCGCCTTACGGATGCGCTCATCGGTCGCAGGACTGAAAACCCGGTCCGAACGAGCGCCGACTTGGTGAGCGTCGTACAAGAAGTCTACGGCTACAAGGCCAATGATCATTTGCCGCAGATCTTTCAGGCGCTTCGGATTGCCGTGAATGACGAAATGGGAGCCCTCAGAGTTTTACTTCGTGAGGCGCCGAAACTCCTAAAGCCGGGGGGAAGATTTGCGGTCATGAGTTATCACTCACTTGAAGACAGGCTCGTAAAACAGGCGATGAAGAGTCTGGCTTCTGACGATAAAGATATCATCACCGGCGCTGTCAGTACGCTGTCCGCATACCAAATTCTGACAACTAAATCCGTTTCCCCAAGCGACAAAGAGATCGGCGTCAATCCGCGTTCACGCTCCGCCCGCTTGCGTGCAATTCAGAAGCGGCTCCTCTATACTCCACGTCCGTAATGTCCGTTCTGTCGCCTTCGTCACCGCTCCATACATTCTCCGCTCCTCGGCGTCGCTCGCTGGGCCGTCTGATGAGCAGTAGCACGGTTCTTCTGCTTGCCGTTATCGGTACGCTCATCATCGTGCTCGCGCTGCTCATTTTGTTTCATCACAATTTGAACGCCACAAAAGGTTACAAACTTCGTTCGCTTGAGCGCGCTCGCGCTGAGCTTCTTTTGGAACAGGAAGTCCTCAACATGCAGATCGCCAAGTCACAGTCGCTCGAGAGTCTCAGGAGTGATCCGCAGGTACAGGCCATGCTGAAACCTAAGAACTCCAAGTACATTCAGGGAGAAGAAGCGATCGTTACGAAAGTTGCGCAGGAGCGGTAAAAAGTCCAAATTTCAAAATACAAAAAGCTTACTTAGAGACTTTGAGCTTTGATATTTGAACTTGGAACTTACGCAATCGTGCGTATCTGGATCGTCATGACGCGCTCGTCTGATGCTCGAATGTCTGAGACGGCGACAATGCGCTGACCCTTCTTGAGGAATCCTTCTTTCTTGCCGAGCGCGATGGCAGCGGCAATGGTCTGGTCCGGATTGTTAGAAAACTTAATGCAGTGTCCGATGACACCCCACACGAGGGCCAGACGGCGCTGACTATCCTCCGTTTCGGTGAAGGCGTGGATGGGAACGAGTGGGCGACAGTTGCTGACGGCCTTCGCGGTACGTCCGTGTTTACTGATGACGAAGAGTGCATCGGCATTGAGCTTCGATGCGAGAACGGAAGCAGCCAGTGCCTGCTCGGCGCGAGGGAGGTCAATATCCGTTGTCTCGACGAGCGGATCGACGAGCAGATCGTACGTCGGTTCGATGAGCTCGCATTTCCTCAATACTTTGTCCATGGCTGCGACTGCTTTCATCGGATAGACGCCACCGGCGGTCTCACCGGAAAGCATCGTACTGTCGGCCTGAAGACGTGCGGCGTACGCGATGTCCGTTACTTCGGC
>JAGORY010000023.1 GCA_018062585.1 Candidatus Peribacteraceae bacterium
TCGTCAGCGCAGATCGTGAAAAACTATCCACGAGAATCTCTCGTCGGAAAACAGGTGATCTGCGTCGTGAACTTTCCCCCGCGTCAGATCGGACCGTTTCTTTCCGAGGTCCTGACACTCGGCGTACCAGACGAAAACGGCGAAGTAGTCCTTTTGAAGCCGGATTCGGAGGTCCCGCTCGGAGGCAGCATGTACTAGGAAGGGGATTTAGGTCCCTGTCCATTGTTTGACCGCGCCTTATTCTCGATAATCTCTCCACTTTCCGGTTTCTTTCCTAATTCTTCATTATGCCACGCGCAAAAAATCTTTTCATTCGTGCACTTCCCGCTACGTTCCTTGCGGGGGCACTCTTCGGAGTCAGTGTCACCTCTCTCGGTGCTGCCTTCCGCGCTTCGGCCATCTTCCGCGATGTCCCGAGCTCACACTACGCCGATGAGGCGATTGGCGAGATGTACCAGCTTGGCATCATCAAAGGATACGACAGCACGCACTTTGGTCCGGATGATCCACTCACTCGCGGTCAGGCTGCGCTTCTGTTCCAGCGTCTCAGGAATGAGATCAAGGGCATCACGCCGTCTCCGTCGTCCTCGAGCAGTCGTTCAACCGCCACCAGCTCGTCAAGCAGCTCGGCGGTGAGCAGCACGTCGTCCTCCAGTTCTTCCTATAATCCAGGAGGCACCATCCGTTTCAACTCTAACGAATACAACGTCGATAAAAACGTCGCCACGGGTGATGTCTCCATCACTATCGTCCGCATCGGCGGTAACCAAGGCGCTGGTACCGTGGACTACGCGTTCAGCGGCGCTACGGCCGTTGCAGGAAAGAACTTCACACCTGCCTCTGGTACGCTGAGTTTCGCGTCGAAGGAGACCAGTAAGAAGCTTAGCTTGAAGGTTTTCAATGACACGTCGACGACGGGTACGAAAACCGTGAACCTCACACTCAGCAATCCGAAGGGGGCAATCGTTCTCGGTGAGCCGAAGACTGTCCTTCTTAATATTAATGATCCGAATGTCTCATCTTCCTCTTCGTCTATTTCGAGTAGTGTCAGTGCTGCAACAACCATTGCGCTGAGCGCTACGTCGTACGGTGTTGCTGAGAACGCAGGCACTATCACGATCACCGTGAACCGCACAGGCGTCACGACGGGGACGATGGGCATCAACTACGGCACGACGAACGGAACGGCTCAGTCCGGCTCCGACTACACGGCTGTCAGTGGCTCCTTAACGTTCAACCCAGGCGAGAACGTGAAAACGTTCAGTGTTCCGGTCAATAACAACACGGCTATCGAAGGTGGTCGTACGTTCAACGTTGTGCTGAACACTCCCACAGGCAGCCCTTCTCTCGGCACTGCCAGTGCTCCAGTCCTCATCAATGACGATGAGTCTGTTCCGACGACCGCGAGCGGATCCCTGAAGTTCAGCGCGTCCACGTATCAGGTGAGCGAGTCCTCGGGGCAGGCCATCATTACGGTGAACCACGCCGGAGGAGTCGGTCCCGTTTCTGTGAACTACTCGACAAACGGTGGCAGCGCCCTCTCGGGTACGGATTACGCTTCGGCGAACGGCACGCTCAGTTTCGCGCAGGGCGAGACGAGTAAGACCTTTATCATCCCTATCTACGGCGACTCTCTCTCCGACGCGGGCGAGACGATCAACATTAGCATCAGCAGTCCGACTGGTAATGTTCCACTTGCGGATCCGATGTTTGCGACCGTGATCATCAACGAGTAATAGGCGTATACATAGAAGAAGGACGTCCCTCGGGGCGTCCTTTTTTGATCTCAGCGGATCATGAAGATCCACACGACTGCAGCAAGTGCGATCCGGTAGACACCGAAAGCAGCAAACGTGTGAGTGCGTATGTACGAGAGCAGCCAACGAATGACGACGTAGGCAGTGACGAATGAGACGACGAAGCCAACGCCGAGAGCCGCGAGGTCGTGTGATGAAAGCAGGTCTCCGGTTTTCAGGAGATCGAGTGCCGTTGCTGCAGCCATCGTGGGAATCGCGAGGAGGAACGAGAAATCGACTATGGCGCTCCTCCGTACGCCGGCTGCCATGCCACAGATGACCGTGGCTGCTGAGCGTGAGATGCCGGGAATAATCGCTAGTGCTTGGGCGATCCCGATGAGTATGGCTTGGGGAACGGTCATGTCTTCTGCTTTCAGCGTTTGTGCCGATTCGTCACGATGAAATTTCTCGAAGACGATGAGAATGATGCCGCCGATGAAGAGTGAGCCAGCAACAACAGCAATATTCCCAAGCAAATACGTTTTGACGAAGCTATGCAGCAGCAGTCCGATGATCCCGGTCGGGATGAAGGCAGCGGCTACCGTCAGCCATAACTTCTTCGTGCCGATGATCATCTTCCCATAGACCAGCACAGCGGCGGCGATGGCGCCAAGTTGAATGGCGATGTCAAAACTCTTTACAAATTCGGTGTCAGGAAGGCCGAGTGCGCGGCCCGCAAGAATGAGGTGACCGGTCGATGAAATCGGCAGGAACTCGGTGATGCCTTCGGTGATGCCGAGGAGAACGGCGGACAGAAGCGACATGACTAGTTGATGATGCTCGGGGGCAGCTGCGGCACGAAAAGATGTGCGGAGAGCAGCGAGCCCAGAATGAGGACGACGACGAGGAGTGCGATGAGGGAGGCAGCCGCCGCGATGTCTTTGGCCTGTTTGATACCCAGATGGTAGTGGCCTCCGTGTCGCTTCTTCTCCGCATCATCAATGGCGTCACCGACGCGTTCTATGGCCGTATTCAGAAGCTCTACGATGATGAAGCCGGCTGCCGTGAGTGCGACAATGATCCATTCGCCGATCCAGAAACCGAGAGAGATACCCGCGAGCACGTACACGACAAGACCGATCAGAAACAGCTGAATATTCCTCTCCTCGCTGACCGCGTGGCGGAGACCAGTGAGCGCAAACCCCATGCTTCTGACGATCCGCTTCATGCCGAGATACCCGGAACCGGGAACTTTCTGCAGAAGGCCATCACTTCTTCCTGGAGTCTGGTGATGAAGCTCTCGTCGGCGCGCTTTTCTACTGCTTTCAGCATGAAATCGGCGAGAATCTCCATGTCATTCTCCTTCATGCCACGAGTCGTGATGGCCGGTGTGCCGAGGCGGACGCCGGAGGGATCCATCGGCTTCCTCGTGTCGTTCGCGATCATGTTTTTATTGAGTGTGATGCCGACTTTGTCGAGCACCGTCTCCACGTCTCCGCCACCGATACCCCACGACGTCACGCAGTCGATGAGCATGAGATGGTTATCTGTTCCGTTCGTGACGAGCTTCACGTTCTTCTTCATGAGGTAGTCGGCAAGGTGCTTGCTGTTTTTCACAACCTGTTTGGCGTAGACCTCGAACTCAGGCTTCAGGGCTTCGCCGAACGCGACGGCCTTGGCAGCCACCATCTGCATGATTGGTCCGCCTTGAAAACCGGGGAATACGGACTTATCCATCTTCTTTCCAAGCTCGGGATCTTTGCACAAAATCATGCCGCCGCGTGGTCCGCGGAGCGTCTTGTGCGTTGTCGTCGTCACGACATCAAAACCGTCGTGGAAGGGGTTTCTGACGGCTTTACCGGCGATGAGACCGGCGATGTGAGCCATATCCGCAACAGTGATGGCACCCACTTCGTCGGCGATTGCTTTCATTTTGGCGTAGTTGAGCTCGCGGGGGTACGCAGAGAAACCGGCGAGGATGATCTTGGGTTTTTCTTTCTTGGCTACCTCCAGCATTTCGTCGTAGTCGATCTCTCCGGTCTCCACGTCTTTCATCTTGTAGCGAACGAACTTGAAGATTTTGGTGAGGTACGTGACGGGGTGTCCGTGCGTGAGGTGGCCGCCGTGCGAGAGGTCCATGCCCATCACCGTGTCACCGGGCTCGAGGAGTGCGAAGTACATCGCGACGTTGGCCGGAGCACCTGCGTGCGGCTGGACGTTAGCATGTCCGCAGTTGAAGAGTTGTTTGGCTCGATCGATCGCCAGATTTTCTACGATGTCTGTGTATTCCTGACCGCCGTAGTAGCGCCTGCCGGGATATCCTTCGGAATATTTATTGTTGAACACCGATCCCATTGCTTCGAGAACGGCGGGTGAGACGTAGTTTTCGGAAGCGATGAGTTCCACGCCGTCTGCTTGGCGCTTCATTTCGCCGAAAAGGGCCTTGTGGACTTCCGGATCAAACTTTTGGAGGTGGTCGTAGGAGGGCATGCCTGGAGCATAGCAAATTTATCAGTCACCGACAGTGCTCTTGCATCAATTATGTGGACGATTCCTCTCAGCGTAGACGGTAGAGGTCAGGACGGCATCTACGAGGCGATCATGCGGTTCTATCGGTAGCTCTGGTAGCAGCTGACAGTCAAAGCACACGCCGATTGTCTTCATCATTGGGTTCTTTGTGGATTGCTCGGCGAGCCAGCGGTCGTATCCTCCGTTGCCCCGACCCATTCGCTGTCCTTGTCTCGTGAAAGCTCGGCCTGGAATGATCGCCAGCGCGATCTTTGATTCGTCCACGGGATCATTCACCGTTGGCTCAAGGATGTTGCTCACCGGATTGCGGCCGATGTCGTCGAATGATCTGACGCGATGCATGATCATGCGCTTGGCCTCGATTTTTCCCATGCAGATCACGTTTTTTTGCTCCAGTAGTTTTGTCAGAAGTGGTCTGATGTCCGGTTCGTCTAGGTACGGCGAGAAGGCAGCGATCACCGAAGGCGTCTCTGGCATTCGTTTCGCAAGTTCGCGGACGATGATCTGACCTTCGACACGCCGGTCGTTCTCGGTCATCTGTGAAAGACGTTCTTTCATGGCGCGCCGAAGTTCGGCTTTTGCTTCCATCTAGAATCCTCCGAAGACTTCGGCAGCAGCTTCTACCAAATCAGTCGCCGGCCCCGTATTTGCTGCAGCTGTTTTTTCGAGGACGCACTGGATGCGAATGGGCTTCTTGAAAACCGTGAGGAGCGCCTCTTCCACGCTGCGGCTGGCTTTCGTATCGGCGATTTTGTCGCGGTGGAATGACGAGGCGAATGCGAGCCGGAGTGTTGTGCCTTCAGCCGAAACAATTGTCGCGTCTTTGAGGCTCATGCGGACAGAAGGAGGTGTCACCGCTTTCCCAATCGCGTCCCAATGCCGGAGCACATTGTCCATCGTAAATGCATCGATCTCTACCGCTGCCGACTTCACCGTTGGCTCGGCCGTTTTCTCGGGAGCGACAGGCTTGGGGGCAGGGGGGCTGGGGACGCGGAGTACAGGTGGAGTGATCGCGATGCGTTCCGATGTCTTCGTAGAGACTGGGGCGTCCATGCAGAGCGAGACGAGTGCGGATTCGAGGACTAGGCTTGGCATCGGCGATGTACGCATATCTTTGAGTGTGGCGAGCAGGACGTCGGACATTGTGAGGAATGGGGCAGGGGATTCCTTCTTCTCGATGGCCTCATGCATCTGTGTCCGTACGAGTGACAAGAGATCCGCCGCGACGGAGTCGAGCGGGACATTGGCTTCTTCCATCTGCCTCACGAGTTCGGTGACCGCCTGAATATCTTTCGCTGCGAGTGCACTCGCGATGTCTTCGATGAAGACGGCCGACGTCTTGCCGATTCTTTCACTCACATCCACGAGCGTAATCTTCTCGAGTGATCGGAGCTGGTCCATGAGCGAAATGCCGTCGCGGAAACTGCCCGACGCATGGCGTGCAATGGCGCGGAGTGCTTCGCGATCGATCTTAATTTTCTCCTGATCCGCGATGAACTGCAGTCGTCGGATAATGTCCTCGTCTTTGACTCTCTTAAAGAGGAAACGCTGGCAACGGGATTGAATCGTATCCGGGACTTTGTGGAGTTCGGTCGTCGCCAAGATGAAGTACGCATAATCAGGCGGTTCCTCCAACGTTTTGAGGAGCGCATTGAACGCTTCTTTTGTGAGCATGTGGACTTCGTCGATGATGTACACCTTGGCTTTTGAGACGGACGGGGAGAAGTTGATCTTTTCGATCAAATCTCGGACGTCGTCGATGCGTCGGTTACTGGCGGCGTCGATCTCGACGAGGTCGACGAACGAACCGTTCTCGATTGCCTGGGTCACATGTTTCTGGATGGTTGCATCCTCGATGCCACGAAGCAGAATGGTCTTCGCCATGATGCGCGCCACCGACGTCTTGCCGGTACCGCGACTTCCACACAGAAGGTACGCATGCGAAATGCGCTCCTGTTCAGCGGCTTGTTCGAGTGTCGTCACCACATGATCCTGTCCGACGACATCCGCGAAGGTCTGGGGCCGATACGTGAGGTACAGCGTCATGGGAAATGGAGTATAGCATGCCAGAGAGGGTGTAGAGCACAGAGAACACCTTAATGTCTCAAACCCGTTTCCGTGCTACCATTCAGTCATACTTTCTTTCCGAACTTCCCATGAAGAAGCTTTTCGCACCCCTTCTTGTCACTTCCGCACTCTTCCTCGCTGCTTGTGGTGTTGATACCACTGGCCTTTCCGCAGAATCCTCGCGGCCTGCCATGGGATCGGAGTCTGCCCTAGTCACCATCACCGAATTCGGAGATTTCCAGTGTCCGGCATGCAAAGCCGCTCATGAAATCCTCACCACGCCTTTGCTTCAGACGTACGATGGTCGCGTCCGTTTCGTCTTCAAGCACTTTCCGCTTCAGGCGATCCACCCTCATGCACTCGAGGCAGCGATGGCGTCTGAATGCGCAGCCGATCAAGGCAAGTTTTGGCAGTATTTTGAGACGATCTACACGAACCAAGAAAGTCTGAACTCAGCAGCACTCAGAGAATGGGCAGCTGAACTCGATCTCGATACTGAGCTCTTCGACCGTTGCGTACGGTCCGGCATCAAGAAGAAGACCGTGCTTGCTGATTACGCTGAAGGCACATCAGCAGGCGTCAATTCTACGCCCACCTATTTCGTGAACGGAAACCGCATCACGAACAACACGATCGAGAGCATCTCGGCCGCTGTCGATGCCGCGCTTCAGAGTGCTGCGCAGATCCCTCTCTAGCCCCTCCGCGAGAGCTGGGCGAATCCGTAGATCATCTTGAGACGTGTGTCATAGATGACGAAGGTACGGAATTTACCCGGCTCTTGCTGCGCAGGAACGCGGTAGGCTTGCGCGCCGTACGAGGCTTGCAGACTGCCGATATCCAGTGCTGTCGGGTCCGGGAAAACGGCATCTCGGGGGTCGATGGTCGTCGTGAGGTACGCGCGAAGAGACGAGCCGGGAGTGGTCATGAAATCCGAGGACAGATAGAGCTCGTCTGGGAGATAGAGGACGTAGCCCGACACTTGCCCTTTGATACCGATGAGTCCGCCGAGCCATCCTTTACTCTGGATATCGCGTGCGTCTTCGGCGATGGATTTACCGCGGGCGATTTCGCTCTCGATTATTTTCCGCACGTCAGGATCTTTCGCTGCCGGATCTTCCATGATGATGAGATTCGCCATGGAGTCGGCCAGTTCGTCGCCGTAGCGGGATGCGGTGAGCGGATTTCGGTTCTGCTCGGAGACGCTCGTTCCTGCGGAGGAACAAGCCGAGAGTACAAGGAGTAGGACGGGGATGAAGAAGAGTGGGCGCATAGGGCGTCATTGTCGTTATCCATCGGTCGCTTGGCAAGGCGTTAGTTGAGCCCGATAAGAGGTCGGCCCGGCGCGTCGTAGACGAAACCGGAGTTATTTACTGTGCGGGCGAGTGATCGGAGCTCTGTGAGGTTCGTGAAGAGATCGCGATGCCAGTTGTGGGGTTTCGGTTCGCCGTTTTCATGGGCACAGAACGTGGTCCAGTAGAGCACTTTCGGGTTCTGCTCATGCTCCAGCCATGCTGCGGTTCGCTGGGTAGCGCCGCCGCTCGCGACATTCACGTGACGGAATGTGGCTGTGTGGTCAGCGTGCTCGGTTTTACGGATGTGTTCATTACCGTCCGTGCTGTGGCTTTGGACGTCATGACGCCCGATGTCTTCGCCTGCCTTCGCGTTCTCGCGGGTGGCTTCTTCGTTCTGCTGACTTGCGCCTTTCTTTGCGACCTCGTGGTTGAGATAGCCATGCGTCGTGCACCAGTCATTGTTATAGACGATCCAACGGAACTGATGGATGCTGCGGTTGGCGTTTGGACCTCTGAGAAGACGTATGACCATCGGTTGCACTTCGGAGTGGTGTTGCCCGATTTCCTCGACGATCGCATCGATCCGCTTTTTGGCTTCCGTGACATCGGGCTTGCGTCCCTTGATCTCCTTGCCGCCGCTAAACTGTTTCACGTAACTCTCCATAGATTTCAAGCGTCTGAAGTTCTTCTCCGAAAGACCCTCGGTTTTGGCTTCTCCGATGATCTCGACCGCGCTTTCCCAGTCCTTCGTGTCCATCGCATGGCGGAGCCTGAGGAGGATCGGTGCTTCGTTCTCGACGTCGTTAGCGCCATCAAGGCGATCTTCTGCCTGCTTCACGTACTGCAGACGTTGGGCATAGTGGAGTGCCAGAAACTGACTTTTCGAGAGCGGCTGGAATCCGCGGATGCCGGTGCCTTCAAAGCGTTCCTTGAACTTCTTCTGGGTTGCGTCGAATTGCTCCGTCACCGCGGCCCAGTTTTTCATGAGCGTACTCAATGACGTGGGGCCGGAACCGTGCACGAATTCACTGATCTTTGCAGGGCTCGCGTTGGATTTAAAAATGCGCTCGAGCCAGAGTCCCATCTTGCCGCCACTTAGGATGCCACTGGAAACCGCAGACTGCAGTTTTGCCTTTGCTTCGTCATACGCTTCTCCCTGATTTTTGTCGTTCGCGAGCATCGCTGCCCGAGCAGAAGCGACAAGACTGTTTCTCTTATCGTAATGCAGATTTAGGAACGCTTCCTCGGACATAATCGCAGCGAATTCAGGCTTCTTTTTGGCGAGCGCCATAAAGTCGTCGCTTGCGATGAGCTTCTTCCGTTCTTCGGCCGCAGTGCGCCAGCGATCCATCATAAGAGGCATGTCCCGATCTACCCACTTCTCGCGGTCCTTGTAACTGGTAGAGGAATCTTCGAAGCGCTTCACCCATTTTTCGTACGATGAACCGGAAATCCATTTGTTTTGTCTCGCAGAGCTGATGCCGCCATGGAAGCGGCTGTGGAGACCGACTGCGCTGTTCTGCATTTTTACTCCGTGTCCTTCCAAGAATACTTCGCGATCGCGGATTCCTTCGTATCCGTCTTCTTTCATGCGCATACCTGCGAAATAGCTCTGTAATTCGGAAACCTCTTTTGCAGAAGACGTTTTTGTCCCTACGACTGTCGAGAGGAAGCTTCGGGCTTGCGCTCGTACGGCATCCGCACGTCGATACAAGTCCTGAACATTGGCTTCAGCACCGTCTTTTTGATCAGGCCGTTGTTCTAAAGTTTCGACTGACATTGGGGGGCGGAAGTATACAACAAAACGTATCCGCTTCGCTCGCGAACCCCGTTGCATTTTTCCTATTCTCGCGCTTGGCTCGCGTGTGGTAGTCTCTGCACCCTATGATCCTCTCCGACCGCGACATCAAAAAGGCCATCGAATCCGGACGCGTGAAAATCGAATCCAACCAGTCTGAGCTCTTTAGTCACATCCACGCTTCCAGCATGGACTTGAGACTCGGTAATGTCTTCAAGGTGTACGAGCACAGCAAGTACGCGGTGCTGGATCCGAAGAACCCCAAAACGTTTGCTCAGAACATGCGCATTATTACGATTCCTGACGGGGAGCCGTTCATCGTGCAGCCGGGTGAGTTCATCCTCGGCGTGACGCAGGAGAAAATCACCGTCCCTGATGACCTCGTGGTCCGCGTTGAGGGCCGGAGTTCCTTGGGACGCCTCGGTATTATTGTCCATTCCACCGCCGGATTCGTGGATCCCGGTTTCGTCGGTACGATCACGCTCGAGATCAGTAACCTGAACCGTCTGCCAGTCGCACTTTATCCTGGCATGCGTGTCTGCCAGCTGGCATTCGAGATGATGTCGTCCCCAGCTGAGACGCCGTATAACATGAAGCCTCACAGCAAATATCAGAACCAAGTGCTTCCCGAGGAGAGTCGGCTCAGTATCGATCCTGAATTCGCGAAACTCGGTGGCTCGATCGTCGAACAACTGTAAGATACGGAGAGGAGTTAGCGTCTTCACTCACACAATGTTCAATATCAGTAACCGCACCGGCGTTGATCTCGCGAAGATGCTGAAGGGTGGCGTCATCATGGACGTCGTGACCGCGAAGCAGGCTCGCATCGCCGAGGCCGCAGGCGCATGCGCTGTCATGGCTCTAGAACGTGTACCCTCCGATATCCGTGCGCAGGGTGGAGTCGCGCGCATGAGTGATCCAGAACTTATTGCCGAGATCCAGAAGGCGGTATCGATCCCAGTCATGGCCAAAATCCGTATCGGTCACACGGCCGAAGCCAGGATTCTTGAGGCGATGGAAGTGGATTTCATCGACGAGTCTGAAGTCTTAACGCCCGCTGATCCGTTTCATCACGTTGATAAGACGGATTTCAAAGTACCGTTCGTGTGTGGTGCCACGAATCTTGGCGAAGCTCTCCGTCGGATTGCCGAAGGTGCTTCGATGATCCGCACGAAAGGCGAAGCAGGTACCGGTAACGTCGTCGAGGCAGTTCGGCACTTGAAGCTCATCAAAGGCGAGATCATAAGCCTGAAGTCTCTGTCGACGTCCGAGCTCAAGACATTTGCCAAAGCCGAGCGTGTGCCATTCGATCTCGTTCTTGATGTAAAAAAAGCGCAGAAACTTCCAGTCGTCATGTTCACTGCCGGAGGAGTCGCTACTCCAGCGGACGCAGCACTTTTGATGGGACTGGGAGCAGAAGGAGTCTTCGTCGGTTCCGGTATTTTTAAGTCCAAGGACCCGACGCGCATGGCCAAGGCCATCGTTCAGGCGACGACGCACTACAAAGATCCGAAGAAGCTACTGCAGGTCTCGACCGGTCTCATCGGTGCGATGGCGGGGCTGGAGATAAGCGGCCTCCAAGTGAAGATGCAGGAGAGAGGGCTCTAAGAAGGTTATAGGGGATAGGTTAGAGGTTATAGCTTTGATACATTGAAACGTTCAGAGTTCGTTTATTTCTTCTATAGCCTATTCCCTATAACCTATTACCCGATGGTCGTCGGTGTCCTCGCATTTCAGGGAGACTTCAGAGAACACATTGATGTGCTCAACCGTTTACACGTGCCATCGGTCGAGGTGCGAACGAAAGACGATCTCTCGAAGATCGATGCACTCATTATTCCGGGGGGTGAGTCGACTGTCATTGCGCAGTTTCTTGCTGAGACAGGTGTCGGGAAGGAGATTGTGAGGAGAGTGCATTTGAACGCAGGTCGTGCGGGTTTTGTAGAGACGCAACATATTGCGTCTCTACAAAACCCGCTCATGGTCTTCGGTACGTGTGCCGGAGCGATCGTGCTTGCTCGTAAGGCGACTGGAAAGAATGCACCGAAAACATTGGGTCTCATCGATGCCGTCGTCGACCGAAACGCGTACGGACATCAGATCGCGAGCTTCGAAGCTGAGCTCAAGATCTCTGGCATCCGAAAGCCCGTGCCCGCGGCCTTCATTCGCGCCCCTAAGATTACGTCAGTCGGCAAAGGCGTCGACGTTCTTGCGAAGTTTCGCGGCGAGCCGGTGCTCATTCGGCAGGGAAATGTCATGATCGGTACGTTCCATGCCGAAGTACGAGACTCGACAGATGTACATCAGCTGTTTCTGGGCTTATCGAAACGGATTTAGAGGAACTCCTGCATGAGATCTGTGACATCGAATTTCTCCACTTCATCGACCGGAGTCGTTGTTTTTCCTTGGCGTGGCACGAGGCGTTCGTAGAAATTTGGGATGTCTTCCAGGCGGTAGAGAATGCCGGTCGCGATCCGTTTCGACGTATCGATCGCAAGCTTCCTCGCCTTCACGAAGTCCGTGACGTCATGACCTTCGTCTTCCACTTTGTAGTACTTTTCCATGAGCATCGTGTGCGTCGCGAACTTGTTGTACGTCGGACAGGCCTGCAGAATGTCCACGAAAGCGAAACCACGGTGACGAATCGCTTCTTTGAGGACCGCCGTCACTTGCTTAATGTCACCCGAGAATGCGCGAGCTACGAACGTCGGTTCCAGAGAGAAGATGAAGTCCATGGAATTCAGTGTCATTTCGGCAACCCCATTCGGTGCGGTGTTCATCGGGATGCCTTGCGGCGTGAGTGAGCTGGCTTGTCCCGTCGTCAGTCCATAGTTGCCGTTGTTGTGGAGCACGAACGTGATGGGATAGTGACTGCGGACCGCATGAACGAGATGGCCGATGCCTTCCGAGAAGCTAGCACCATCGCCGCCGAATGCGATGACCGGAAGCTTCGGGTTCGCAATCTTCGCTCCGGCCGCGAACGGTAAAACGCGCCCGTGGAGGCCGTGGAAGCGGTATCCTTTGAGCTTGTCGCTGCCATTGCCGTGACACCCGACGTCGAAACACAGGAGACACTGATGAGGTGCGATGCCGAGTTCGGTCAGTGCGGCCTTGATGCCGGTCCAGATACCATAGTTGCCGCAGCCGTCGCACCACGTACACCTGTTCTCGCTGTGAAAGTCGTTCATGACGGGGCCGGTGGAGTCGAGGACGATGGACATGACGAGTGGTTAGCGGGTAGCGGGTAGCGGGTGGTGGGTAGTGGGTGGTGATTCGAGGTGTATGAGGATGGCTTGTACTAATTCGTCGTAGAAAAAAGGCCTCCCGTCGTACTTCAAAATTTTATCCTGTATCTTGATGCCTGTTTCCTGCCGCAGAAGAACGCCGAGTTGCCCCTGAAAATTTCCTTCGATGAGGATGGTTTTCTTCGCCGACTTTGTGAGCTTCTCGAATGTTGCCGTCTTCAGCGGCCACAGATACGTGTAGTGGAGATACGCGATTTTCTTTTTCTTGAGTTCCTCGGACTTCAGCGCATCGAGGACGACGGATTTTGTACTGCCCCAGCCGACGAGCAAAGTGTCAGGACTCTCTGAGCCGAACAATTCCGGTTCCGGAAGCGCGGCCTTGAGTGCATCCTGCTTCTTCATGCGTTTATGGATCTGCTTCACTGCGTTGTCTGCGTCTTCGTTCACTGTTCCTTCGGCGTCGTGCTCGTCTCCTTGGGCAACGAAGGTCGCAGCCTTGGCTCCGGGAAGCCATCTTTGGGAGATGCCGTCTTTGGCCTCGGGATCGTAGCGGTCGGATGATTTCAGCTTCTTGAGCGCTGCGGGATTGGTCACGAGTGAGCCTCGGTCGATGACGATGCGCTCTAGGTCGTACGGTCGCTGGGTGTAGAGCGCCTCCATTGTCTGCTTGTCCGTCATGAGAATGACGCTGATCTGATAGCGTTCGGCGATATTGAAAGCTTCGTTCACGAGATAGAACGAATCGTCCGCATTCGAGACCGAAAGAACGCAGCGCGCGAACTCTCCGTGGGACGTGCCGACGGCCATGAGGAGATCGCCCTGCCCGGTCCACGTCGGAAGCCCTGTCGCCGGTCCCGGTCGCTGCGCGAGAACGAAGACAGTGGGATTTTCGATGATGGCATTTAAGGAAACCGTCTCGCTCATGAGGTCGAAGCCTCCGCCGGAGGTTCCTGTGAGGGCGCGCGTTCCCATGTGCATGGCGCCCGAGACGAATTGCGCCGCCGTGATTTCGTCCTCGGCCTGCTTGATGACCATGCCCGTCTTATTCTGAATATCTGCAATGTACGAAAGTAGGGGAGAGCTCGGTGTCATCGGATATCCGGCGTACAGACGCACGCCCGCATGAGCTGCTCCGAGGCCCATCGCCTTACTCCCTGGGATGACGAGGCACTTCTGCCACTCTTTCTTCGGCTTCGGCATTGTGACCGACAAATTATGTTCTTTTTGCAGTCGATATCCCTCGTCGATGCAGCGCATGTTGAGATCAAGCAGGTCTTTCTTCTTCGCGAATCTCTCGCCGACCATTTTTTTAAGCATCGTGATGTCCTGACCGAGCATCGCCCACACGAATGCGGTGAGAAGCACGTTTGTCAGCACCGGCTTCGCGCCCAGTTTCGTGAGAATTTCTTCGACAGGTAGGTACACCATGTTGAGGCTCAGGCGTTCAATGAGCTTTTGATCTGCTGCGGGAAATTTCCAGTTCGGCGTCGAATGAATGAGGATACCTCCGGGCTTCAAATCAGGGATGTTCTTCTCGAGTACATGGTGATTGAACGCGATGATGATATTCACTTTGGTCTCGGTGCTCTCGATTTTTTCGTCCGAGGCGTCCAGCTGGAAACTTGCGTGTCCTCCTTTGATGAGGGACGGGTATTCGCGGTATCCGAAGACGCAGTACCCACTCCTCTTGAGGACTTTCGCGACGATATCGCCCATGGAGTCTAAGCCTTGGCCGGAAGCGCCCGCGATTTTAAGAGAAATACGACTCATGATGCGGGAGTGACGGGAAGGGTCGCGATCTTCACCGCAAATTCTTTGGCCCACGCACGGATTTTAGCGGCTTGATCGAATGGATCGTTGATGACCTTGAGGGCCGGCAGCATGATTGTTGCATGATGTGTCTGGAGGTATTCGGTGAGTTTGTCCGCGGCTTTGGCCGTGAAGAAATATCGTTGGTCGCCGAGGCCGATGGCGGCGGAGGGCATGCCCTTCAGGTCTTCTTTGGCTCCGCGAACAGTGAGAAAATCGTACATGAACGGACTCAGTTGCCCTTCGATGTTGTTCGTATTCCACGTTCCGCATGCCAGGAGCAGCGCGTCGCCCTTCATCATGTCTTCAGGTGTGCTGATTTCGGCCCGTTGTTTCACGAGGCGCACGTCAGGGCAGGACTGCGCAAGCACGGCCATGACCGTATCGACGACGAACTCCGTGTGACCTGTGCCCGTGGCGTAGATGATGGTCAGTGTCCGGATCATGTGGTGAGTATACCACTGCAAGTACGTGTGATACCTGATACAATTTTCGGGGACTAGACCAGAAGTGTGTGGGATTTTCGAGAGAGCAAGGCTGACAGTACGGATACACGAGTCTCATAGCAACGAATGTTGTAGCGAAACATGAATTCAGAAAGATAAGAGGGCAATGTTGAG
>JAGORY010000024.1 GCA_018062585.1 Candidatus Peribacteraceae bacterium
TGAGCGATTTCCAAGCTGCATTCGCCGAAACAGATCTCAAGCGCAAGCAGGTGCAGTCACTCGTCGATACACTCGATGATCTCTTGCAGCTCTACGGCAAGAAGATTCTCGCTATTGAGCAGAATCGAGAAGCGCTCATCGCGGGTGTGAAAGTCATCGACGTGCCAGGTGCCGACGAATTGCAGGTGCTTGAGAAGAAGCGTGCTTCGCGAAGCGGCGGCCGAGACGGTTACGATACACTGTTCACCGAGCCGAGTTCCTAATATTTCAATGAATCCAAATACAAGAAGAATGGCAGAAGCGGCGAAAGAGAAAATCCTGTCTGGGTCCTCTCAAGAGAGTGAGCTGACAGACATCCTGCAATGGACGCAGGCGAGGCTTGGCCGGCTGAACACTCATGACGAGGCTCATGGTCTTTTACTTGATGTAGCAAGAATGGCAGCCGAGCGACTGACGCAAATATTTGAACCGCAAATGGGAGTGAGATCGGCACTCAAAAGCTTGTTTACAACTCCGCCAAGAATTAGTCCGAATGGTGCCGCACTTGTAGTACAGACACTGAGAACGAATAAGATACAACCACATATTATCGAAGCTCTCCTCAACTCGGGGAGCAAAAAACACCTGATGCTCCTGCTCACAACGGAGGGACTTGCTCATGAGGTAGGCCGAAAAGCTGCGACCGAGATGTGGAAACTGCCTCTTGAGCCAAAGGAGCTGATAGTACTGACAGCGGTACGTGCCACCTCCGCCGATGCACTGGAACGTATCAATCAAATGCCGTTCAACTATGATCTATATCTCGCTGCTGTGGAAACTGGTTCAAAAGTGAGAGGCTGGTCGAAGAGAGAGCAGCCAATTCTCAATGCCATAATCGATAAACTTTTGCCACACATCGACAATCAAAAGGAATTTCAAATCCTCACACGCGCTTCAGAGGGTATGACCCGCACACGTGTTGCATTACGCTGGTCCGAATCCACAGAGGAGCCAACAGAACTAGAAAGAATTTGCAACGAATCAATCGTTTTTAGGGTAGCAGAAAAGGAAGCCCTTCGACCTCTTTTTGTAAGAACTCTCGAAGAATTTTCGGATGATGCGACCCTAGAGGGAGATGCGGTCACACATTTCTCAAGACGTATGGGAGTAGCATACACGGAATTCCGTAAATATTGCACAGACAACCTTGCAGGACCTCACAGAGAAAAAATTATAAAACTTCTACGAAACTCTCAGCCATCAATAGATGAAATCGAAATGATGCTTGCAACCGAAACCAATGATCAAGAACGTAAGATCCTTGGCAGCCAAGTGTTATTACTTTCTCAGAGAGATCCTTTTATGCTTGTACATCTAGCGAAGAATTATCAGAAAGAAGGCATCGGAGCCCAAGCATGTCGTTGTATGATAAGAAACTGGGAACACTTGAACCTAGATAAATATTCAGCCCGTCCGACGGAAGATGTTATCAAATACCTGCAAACATTATATCCTTTGCTCTCAGATCAACTTGCAACCCTTCTGCCGCCAAACCTATCCGATGTGATGAGAGGCATTCAAGAAGACCTTACGTAGATCCATAACAGGCATAAAAGTGCATTTCGTGCACTTCCGACAAACCCTGTTTTGTGCTATAATGTTCTGATGGCTGAAAAACAGATACAAACGGCAGAGGTCAAAGCAAAACACGTATCTCCGATCGCGGGGAAACTGCTTGGCGTCCTTGATGAACTTTTGGGACTGCATGCTAACGTGGAAGAAGTCCTGAAAAAGGTCGATGACGAGGACTCCGAACTCACGAAAGAAGAGAAAGAAGTCGTCCGTAAGTACGAGGAAGGTTTGCAGAAACTACTCGACGTCATCGCTCCGGCTGGACTTAAGTTCGACCGCGCAACGGTGCAAATCAACGAGCAGCTCGTGGCCCGTAGCTTCTACGCCTACAACTGGCCAAGCCAGATCTATCCGAACTGGATGAGCCAGCTCATTAACTTCGACATCCAGATCGATCTCTCGATGTTCATCTATCCGGCATCGAACAAAGTGATATTGAAAATGCTGCGGAAGAAAGTGGCGGAAATGCGATCCAGTATCCGCATGCTCCAGCAACGAGGCATCGTACGAGATCCAACACTGGAGGCTGCATTGCAAGACGCCGAGGAACTGCGTGACTTGCTTGCACGCGGATCGGAAAAACTGTTCCAGCTTGGCTTTTATTTTACAATCTATGCGGAAAACGAAGCGAAGCTCAAAAAAGTGCAAACCGACGTCGAAGCTATCCTTGGTGGAAAACTGATCCTCACCAAGCCAACTGCATTCCAGATGGAACACGGTTGGAATAGCTGTCTGCCGTACTGCTTGGACGAGCTCGACTTCAATCGCAACATGAATACGCAGGCTCTTGCGACAAGCTTCCCGTTTAGCTCCAGCGACCTCACCGATGACCACGGCATTCTCTACGGCATCAACCGTCACAATGACTCACTCATCATCTTCGACCGCTTCGACCTCCCGAACGCGAATGCCAATGTCTTCGCTACCTCGGGTGCAGGTAAGTCCTACGTCGTGAAGCTCGAGATCCTGCGCTCGCTCATCCAAGGCGTGCAGGCTTTCGTTATCGATCCGGAAAATGAATACGTCGATCTCTGCCGTACGGTCGGCGGCGCGATGATCCCGATCTCACTCCAGAGCTCGCACCGCATCAACCCGTTCGATCTTCCCCTAGCGGTCCGTGGCGACGACGCAGAAGTCGGTGAAGTGCTGCGGTCCGCGGTCATCAGTCTTCACGGACTCTTCAAGCTCATGCTCGGAAACGTGACACCGGCCGAAGAAGGAATCCTCGATAAGGCTATCCTCGATACGTACGCCCTCAAGGGCATCACGCTCCAGACCACGGAGCCCGGGAAGATGGAGCCCCCGACACTCCATGACCTCATCGATGTGCTCATGACGAGCCAAGGTGGCGAAAGCATGGCTCAGACGCTCATGAAGTACACGACGGGAAGCTTCTCAGGACTCTTCGACCGACCGACCAACATCGAAATGGATAAAGAAATGGTCGTATTCCAGATCCGTGACCTTGAAGACGTTCTCCGTCCGATCGCGATCTATGTCGTGCTCACGTATCTGTGGAACCGCGTCCGCTCGGACATGCGTAAGCGCCTCCTCATCATCGACGAGGCGTGGAACCTCATGCAGTACGAAGACTCGGCGCTCTTCCTCTACGGACTCATCAAGCGAGCACGTAAGTACTACCTCGGCGTCACGACGATCACGCAGGACATCGACGACTTCATCAACTCACCGTACGGAAAACCTATCATCAGCAACACGTCGCTGCAGTTGCTTCTGAAACAGTCAGCCGCAAGCGTCGATAACCTGGCCAAGCTTTTCTATCTCACGGAGGGCGAAAAGTACCTGCTGCTCAATTCGGGCGTGGGACAAGGTCTGCTCTTCGCGGGCAATACGCACGTCGCGATTCAGGTCGTCGCGAGCCCCACCGAGCACACGATCATCACGACCAAGCCCGAAGAAGTCATGAAGAAGAAGGCCGAGGAAAAGGCAAGAGCGCAGGAGAAACATGACAATTAGCGGGTAGTAGGTAGCGGGTAGCGAGTAGTAGGTAGCGGGTAGCGAGTAGTAGGTAGATTGTTCTATCCGCTACCCGCTACCTTCTACCTTCTATTGTTGTACCTTCCACCTCATCTCCGGAACCAGCTTTCCTTCCACCGCAAATCCCGCCGCTTTCTTGTGTCCTCCGCCCTGAAATGCGCCCGCCATTTTGGACACGTCTACATCATCACGGAGCGTCCTGAGAGATCCTTTCACTTTGCCCGCGCGCTCGGCGAGAATGAGTGAGAACCTCATGCCGGGTACCGCATTCACGTAGTCGATAGCACCGGTGAGCTCGGAGTAATCCGCACCCGTTGCACGAAAATCCCCTTCTGTGAGAGCAGAGATGGCGCCGCCTTCGGGCGTGATCGAGATCTTCTCGAGGACGCGGCCCCAGAGTCTGAGTGTTGAGATCTTGGCGGACCTAAATACTTTCTGAACGATGGCCTGCTGCCGCGCTCCTGCCCTCAGTAGCCGAGCGACGGTGCGGTACACGCGGGCCGTAGTATTGCTGTGCACGAGTCCGCCGGTATCGGTGTAGACCCCTGTGAGAAGTGACGTCGCGATGTCCGGATTCATGGTCCAACCCACGCCATCGGCGAAGTCGACAAGGATCTCGCACGTCGACGACGCCTCAGGAACGATGATGTTCACGGTGGCATAGCGCGAATTCGTCGGATGATGATCAATACACACGGACGGCCACTCGCCACCGAAGATCTGAGGCAGCGTCTCGTGGTACTCGGTGAGCTTGGGTTCTGCTGAATCCAGAAAGATGAAAACGTCGCCAACGTCTGGCTTGAGGTCCTGCTTAATCCTATGCACGAGCGGTAGAAAACCGAAGGTCGGCGGAGCGGGATCGACGCAGTAAAGCTCCACCATCGCATCCGGGAGATTGGCTTCCAGAAGTTGTGCCATCGCGGTAATAGCTCCGATTGCGTCACCATCGGGATTACGGTGACAGACACACCGCAGACGCTTGGCTTTTTTGATAATGTCGAGTGCGCGGTCGAG
The DNA here is from genome assembly GCA_018062585.1 of Candidatus Peribacteraceae bacterium. Lineage (GTDB taxonomy): Bacteria > Patescibacteriota > Gracilibacteria > Peribacterales > Peribacteraceae > JAGORY01. Next base: position 4,624 of record JAGORY010000024.1, read on the forward strand.
GAGAACCTGTTCGATCATAAGGGATGGAGTATAGACACGCCCGAGGCACTCTCAAGACTGTTCCCCTTCCTGTGAACGTAGGTTTGTGACGCGGTAGCACTTTGTACATTTCAAGTTCCAAATGCCAAATTCCAAAAAGCAATGAATCTTGAAATTTGGAACTAGATTTTGGATGTTTACAGCGATTCAATGAGCTTATCCAGCTTGTCGGCCTTCTCGCCGCGGTCATCCGCCCGGAACCGGAGTGTGGGAACGGTGTGAGCGTTGATCTCGGTTGCAATGCCTTTGCGGATCGGGCCTTTTTTGAGCTTCAGGTACTCGATGGCTTCCGGAAGTCCTTTGATCGCACTGACGTAGATATCCGCGTACTGCAGATCAGGACTCAGCTTCACCTCGGTGATACTGGTGCCCATCGCAATAGTCGGCGGAATTTCCACGATGAACCGCGCGACGATGGTCCTGACAATGCCGGAAAGCTGAACGTTCCGATGACTCACAGAAAAAGCATACCTCACCTTCCCTACCTTCCCTACCTCACCTTCCTTACCTTCCTTACCTCCCTCACCTACAATACTTTCCGATGTCACTCTCCAAACCCAAGTCCATTGTCTTCCTCGGCACCTCTCAGTTCTCGGTCCCGTCGCTTCAGGCGCTAGCGGCAGATCCCGCTTTTACGGTCGAACTCGTGATCACCCAACCCGATCGTCCCACCGGTAGAAAGCAGGTACTGACACCGTCGGCAGTAAAAATTGCGGCTGAAACATTGCAACTGCCGATGCTCCAGCCCGAGAAGATCAACACACTAACCACTACCCACTACGCACTACCCACTCGTCCTGATTTCCTCGTGGTCGTATCCTACGGACAGATCCTCTCGCAGGACGTTCTCGATTGGCCGACAGTCGCAGCCGTGAACGTCCATGCATCACTGCTGCCGCAACTTCGGGGCGCTTCTCCGCTGCAGCATGCCATTCTCCAAGGGCTTCCGGAATCCGGTGTCACCGTGCAACGAATGGTGAAAGAGCTGGATGCCGGACCGATTCTTTCGCGGTCATCGATGAAACTCGACGCACGCGAGACATCGGCAAGCCTCCACGACAAACTGAAAATACTGGGCGCTGAGTTGCTCCTCACCACTTTGAAATCTTCGCTCACGGAGACTGCGCAGGATGCGACGAAAGCTACCTTCTGCGGCAAGCTCAGCAAAGCCGACGGAGTGGCAGTTCCGGCAACCATGACCGCCGAGCACATCGACCGCATGGTCCGAGCGCTGACACCGTGGCCGGGGGTCACGATCGGTACGACGAAAATCTTGGAAACGTCGTTTGTGCCGGGGTCTCTCACGGTCGAATGCCTGAACGGAACGATGCTCACGGTCGAACGAGTTCAGCCAGCATCAGGAAAGCCGATGAGCGGCGCCGACTTCATTCGTGGCAACAAAAAACTGTGATGCATCCAAAGTTCAAGCTACCGGCATACCTCTTTTCGCTTCTGCTTCTGACGGCGAATATTCCGCATGCAAACGCCCTTTCCTCGACACTCGATACCGACGGCGACGGACTCACGGATGCGAGTGAAGATGCAAACGGCAACGACACCCTGGACAACGGTGAAACCGACCCATTTAATGCCGATTCCGACAGCGGCGGCGAATCCGACGGCTCGGAAATTTCGGGACAAAGAAATCCTCTCGATCCGACGGATGACCTGACGTACGACGCAGACGGCGACGGCTGGGTGAACGGCATCGAAGCCGCGGAAAAAACCGATCCGCAAAATCAGGACAGTGATGGCGATGGGGTCATCGACTCCAAGGACGCGTTTCCTCTCAATTCACAATACCAAGTCGATGCCAACTCCAACAATCTTCCCGACGAATGGGAAAAACTCGTGGGCCTCGATACAAGCCAGGCAACACCCACCACGGTCGACGACCCCGACGGTGACGGACTCACGAATGCAGAAGAACTGGCACGCGGCACACATCCGCTCCGGACGGATACTGACCGCGACGGTGTGGATGACAAGACAGAACTGGAGCAGAGCGGCGACCCTAAGGAGAATGCGTGCCTTTCCTACGGACCTTACGATGCCTCTTTTGCGGACATGCAAGGGCACTGGGCTGAAACCGTTGTCTCACGCTTAAGCCGTACACGTATTCTGCCGGATGCAATTCCTATTCTGCGCGGATACGCTCCGGACGAGGACGGGTTCGTATCTTTCTTCCCAGACAGATCTGTCACTCGCTACGAATTCTTAAAGATGGTAATGCTCAGCACGTGCAGCAAGATTCGGTTTGATAGCGACAAAGAAGAGATGACATTTACCGATGTCCGCGCCGACGCGCCAATGGATGAAAGTGCCGACACCGCTTTCAGGCGACGCATCATCTATAGCGCCGTGCACTACGGCTTCGTCGATGGATACGAAGACGGATCGTTTCGGCCCGATGCTCCGGTGAACCGAGCCGAGGCCTTAAAGATTCTCAATCTCGCCGCTGGGCTCAATGAACTTGATGACTACGCTGCAGTCTCATTTTCCGACGTTCTTCCGGAAGATTGGTTCACGTCCTACGTCAGGGCAGCCGCCTCCCGTGAGATCGTCCAAGGCTACGACGACGGTACGTTCCGGCCGGGCAACCCCATCACCCGCGCCGAGGCCGCCAAGATCGTGTACTTCACAATGATGGGCAATCCGGCGATCAATGGGTATGTACTGCCGATTGAAGAATGATGTGAGCGGGTAGAAGGTAGCGGATAGAAAATCTGTTCTACCCGCTATCCGCTACTCGCTACTCGCTTTTTTTAAATTTTCGTCTGCATTTCCTGAAGTGCCGCGATCATCGCCGGAAGATCTTCGACGTCGAAGACGATCGTAGACTTCTGTCCGCCGCGAGACTTCTCGGAGACCTTGAAAAACTTGCCGTTGCCGGACTGCTTCAAGTCGATGTAAAACGTGCGCTGGCGTGCACGAATCGTGATGGAGTGCAGCTCTTCGCCGTAACGGCTACTGCCTCCACCTGCGGCTGCTCCACCTCCAGCGCCCTGACGGCGAGGCTGCGGTGCGGGAGCGCCAAAATTGGACGTAGGAGCAAGCGGATCGTCACTGCCTGCCGGACTTGCCAGGTCTGCCATGGGATCAAACATAAAAGAAAAGAGAAAGAAGTAATGGCTCTCGTCGCTCCTCCCCTCACCGTAGCTTCGTGGCCTAGTTCCGGGATCTTGCTTCTGAGAGCGCGACAATAATACCACAGAAGACACCTGGAGTCATCATTCCCGCTCTCTACTTCCCGCAGCTGGGACGCGGCGTCCCAGTCTACGGTAATGGCGGGAACAGAATGGACGGCTCCCCTACTCGCTTCCAGCCCTGTGCGCCGTTCCAGCTCTTCAGTTCGTCTGTGAGTACGAAATCACGCTCAAGCATCGCGCCGGCGTAGGGAACACCAAGCTGCAACGCCATCTTCTCTGCGGTACCCGGTATGAACGGCAGAAGCATGAGCGACACATGACGTAGGCACTCGGCAAACGTGCTGAGCGCCTCGATTTTCTCAGTTCCTTTTAGCGTCCACGGCTTGGCATTGTTGAACGCACGGTTCATCGCGTCCACTCCGACGACCACAACCTGAAGCGCCGCATGCAGATCGAACGCGTCGAGCTTTGATTCGAAATCATTCCACTGTTTTTTCGTCGCATCGATGTCTTCTTTTTTTCCGACCGGAACTGTAAGTTCGGTGTCTTCTTTTTTCAGCATCACGAGCACGCGGTTTAGCATGTTGCCGAGCTGATTTCCGAGCTTCGACACGTACACTTCATCAATCCGCTTCCAGCTGAAGTCGCCGTCGTTCCCCACCGGCACCTCATGACTCAGATAGAACCGGAGTGGGTCCGGATTGCCGCCGAAGTGAGCTAGTACCTCATCCGGTTTTACGACGTTACCGAGCGACTTACTCATCTTCTGACCCTCGTTCGTGAGAAATCCATGGATGAGCAACTGATCAGGCGCCTTCACTCCGGCGTGTTTCAGCATCGCAGGCCAGATCAATGCATGGAACCGAGCAATATCTTTGCCTATGACGTGCGTGACCGTCGCATCGTCCCACCACTTTTTTTCTTCATGATCGGTGAAATAGCCGATACCCGAAATATAGTTCGTGAGAGCGTCGCACCATACGTACATCGTCTGTTCTTCATCACCCGGTACCGGAATGCCCCACGTGAGGCTGGATGTTGGACGCGAGAACGACACGTCCTCAAGACCCGTCTCCAGAAGCGCCATCGTCTCGTTTTCCCGAAATGACGGAATGATCTTGTAGTCTTTGGCGAGTAACTTCTTGAGCCACGCGGTTTCGTCCGAAAGTTTGAAGAACCAGTTCTCTTCCTTCACCTCTTGCGGCTTTACCTTATGAATATCACACATGCCGTCCACCAAATCTTTCTTCGTGAGGAATCTTTCGCAACCTGCGCAGTAAAAGCCGGTGTACGTACGCTTTTCTAACACACCTGCCGCCTGCAATTTCTTCCAGAGTTCACGTACCGTCGGCCAGTGAGTCTTTTCATCCGACGTACGGATGAAGATATCGGCCGAAATACCGAGCTTTTCATAGAGCTCCCTGAAGATCGGAACGTTGCGATCCACGAGTGCGCGCGGCGTCAGTTTTTCTTTGTCCGCGGTCTGCTGAATCTTGATGCCGTGTTCGTCGGTGCCGATCTGAAACCGAACCTCATCACCCCGGAGCCGGAACCAACGAGCCATGACGTCAGCCATCACTTTTTCAAGAACGTGTCCCATGTGCGGCGCCGCATTGGGATAGTCGATGGCCGTCGTGATGTACTGGCGCGTCATGATTATGCCGATCGTACCAGATCGAGAGCGAAAAAACGTCTGTCGAAGATCTTCCTCTCCTTACGGAATCAGGTAGATGTAGTCCGTGATGTACTGGATGACCGCACCCACAAGCAGGGATGCCGCAAGTCCGAACGATGCCCAGATGAGCGCTTTCTTGCCTGCTTCTTTGCCTTCCTGCCCCTGTGAAATGACCATCCGGATAGCACCGTAGAAGAACGCGATGATTGCGATGGCGGCAATGAAGGCCGACACGCCCAGTACAATCTTCAGAGTGATGAGCACGACGACGTCAGCCGGAGGAATAGAACCGGGACCGGTGCAGTACAGAAAACCGCTACAGTCCCAACCTGAATTCGAAAGATGGTACTGCGCATGTGCGACCGTCGGTAGAAGAATGCCGGCGAGAACGATCATCAGTTGAGGAAACATACGCTGGGGTTAGCGAGACAGAACACATTGGCGATGGCTTGAGCGAGATTGATGATGATGGCACCGATGGCGGCCCACAGGAGACCGTCTCTCCCCTTCGTGAACTCCTCGTCCTTGCCGAACGCCAGCACCATGCGCATGCCGCTGATGACCGCGACGATGAGCAGGACGATGTAGATCAGAATGAGAATGTCATCGATGATCGTCTTCACGAGACTCGATACCAGATCCGCGCCCCCGAGCGTCGACTGAGCTTCCGGAACAATAACGAGGTTCACCGCCGTATCCGCAAACTGCATGACGAAAATGCCGATAATTGCCCAAATGATGGTATTCTTTCCCTTCGTGACTTTCTCAGTGTCTCCGGCGCTTATGACCATGTAGACGCCACCGATCATGATGAAGAGGACGCCAAGCATGTACACGTAGTTCGGGAGACGCGTCAGAAGAAGCACCATGAAAGCCGATACACGCTCCGTGAAGCCGGACGGACAGCCGGGAAGATCGCCGCAGTAAATCCACAGTTGTGCATCCGCAACCTGCGGGATGACCGCGAGGAGGAATGCTGCCGCAACAATGGCGAGACGTTGCTTCATCATATGGCATCGAATCCGATGGGGTTGATGAATTCCAGAATGACTCCAGCGAGAAGAAGCATGAGGAGTCCTAATGTCGAGGAGAGAAAACGTGTTTTGCCTGCATCAACTTTGCTGCTGTCACCGTTGCTCATGACGATCTGCAGTCCACCAGCTACTCCGTTCAGGACCGCGATAGCGACACCCATCATGAAAGCCCATTGCCAGAGACCCATGTTGATGTAGTCAAAGAAAATCCCAAGCGGTGGGCCGCCGGGGGGCAGCGACGAAGGTCCGCCGGGAATGGGCTCGAGGATGCAGAGATCGCGTTCGGGGATGCAGGTATTGCCGCACGGCTGCTGTTCTACGGGGCACGCCGGCAGAGGAGCTGCGAACACCGGTGATACCAGCTGCGACGCTGCAAGTACCACATGGAGAGCAACTGCAAGCGCCAACGACAGAACCAGCCGACGGCAGAAAGTTGTGGACATAAATCTCATTATTTTACCACAGACAAGCCAAAAAAACAATGATCGGAAAGGGCCAAAAGCCTCGAAAAGCGTATACTGCGGAAGATCTATGCAAACCCTGAGCGTCATCATTCCGGCCTACAACGAGGAGAATTACATTGGTGCGTGCCTGAAAAGCATCGTCGCCAACCGTACACCGGCCGTGACAGAGATCATCGTCATCGACAATGCGAGCACCGACCGTACCGCCGAGATTGCGGCTCAGTTTCCAGGAGTCCGCGTCATCCGTGAGGAGAAGAAAGGCCTGACCCGCGCCCGTCAGTGCGGCCTAGAGCACGCGACCGGCGACATTTTGGCATGGGCCGACGCCGACTGCCGCGTGACAAAGGAATGGTTCACGAAAATCGAGAAAGCCTTTGAGAAGAATCCGCAGCTCGTCAGTTACAGCGGACCGTACCATTACTACGATGGCAGCACTCTTGTGCAATGGCTTGTCTCTTCAACGTGGGTACTCTTCGTTTTGCCGACGTACTGGATCGTAGGGTACATGGTCCTCGGCGGAAATTTTGCCGCACGTCGCTCGGCGCTCCTTGCGATGGGCGGCTTTGATACAACGATCGAGTTCTACGGAGAGGATGCGAATATCGCTCGTCGTCTCAGCAAAGTCGGCCACGTAAAATTTTCTCTCTTCTTTTACAACTGGTCCTCGACACGCAGATTCGAAAAGCTCGGGGTCCTCACAATCAGTCTCATCTATGCCAAAAATTTCCTCGGCGAAGCGTTTCTAAAAAAGCCCGCTACTCATACCTACATCGATGTCCGCTGAAAGACTGACTAGTGCATGAAGATCGTCGCGAGACCGAGGAATGCGAGGAATCCGCAGATGTCGGTCGTGGTGGTGACGAAGACGCTGCTCGCGATGGCGGGGTCGATCTTGAGGCGCTTTAAGACGAACGGAATGAGCGCACCGAAGAATCCGGCGACGAAAAGATTGATGATCATGGCCGCCGCGAGGATGAGACCTAAGATCCTTGGGGCACCGAAGAATCCCGAGACAAGTGCGGCGCAGACACCGGTGATGACGCCGTTGATCGTACCTGCGCATGCCTCTTTGAAGACGACGCGCTTCGCCTTGGACCAGCCGATTTCCCCGAGTGCCAAGCCTCGAACGACGACAGCAAGTGCTTGGGTTGCCGTGTTGCCCCCCATGCCGGCGACGATGGGCATGTACGCAGCGAGGATCGCAAAACGTGAGATCGTATCCTGGAAACGCGCAACCACGAAAGCCGCCATGAACCCCGTGAGCAAGTTGATGAGAAGCCAGTTGTATCTACGCCTCACTTTTCGGAGCACGGGGTCCAAGGCATGTTCGTCGACATCGACACCCGCGAACCGATAGATGTCTTCCGTTGCTTCCGCCTGCGCCACTTTCATGAGGTCCCGAAGGTGGATGATGCCGAGCACTTGATCGTTGTCATCGGCGACACAGATTACTTCGGACCGCATCTTGGACATAAGCTGCATGACGTTTTCGCGGTCTACTTTATGCGACACCACCATGAGCGGGATCATCTGATCCATCACCGTGGCTTTCTGCGGTGGGAAAAGAAGTACCCGCTCAGGAAGAAAGCCTTCAACCTTCCCTTCTTGGCTCAGGACGAGCACCGTCGGCATGGTGCGCTTCTCCTCCACGTGCTTCCGTATTTTTTCGAGGACATCGCTCCACAGGAAGGAAGGATGCACGATGATGAAATTAAGATCCATGAGTCCGCCTGCGGTTTCTGATCCGAACCGAAGCAGTTTCTCGATCTTGCGGCGCTTGTCTTCCTTCATCGACAGAAGAATGGAGTTACGACGCGTCTCCGACAGATGCTGCAGGATATCGGTTGCATCGTCTTCGTCGTTGAAGTGTAGGAACCGTGCGACGACCGCATCCGACAGGCGTGAGAAGATCCGCCTCTTACTGTCTTCACTCAGTGCCAAGGCCACTTCGGCCTGTTTTTCGGGCGGCAACAACGCGAAAGTCTTGCGCTTACCGTGCGTCAAACTGTCCACCACCTGGGCGATGACGTGAAAATCCTGACCACTCAAAAGCTGCCTCAGTTCGTTATCCTGCTTTTTCCCAAGCAGAGCATCGGCCTTTGCGAGCAATTTTTCCTTCATAACCTAGCGGGAGTCGTGATCGGTATACTCTCCGGTTTTGAAAAAGGAAAGCTTTTGAGCCGTACCAAGCCCTCAAAGCCGCACACGCTTTGGACCTATCCAGTACAAAAACACGAGCAGAATCACGATGCCTCCAATGCCAAGTTGGTACGAGATTGGCAGACTTCCGTAGTACGCGTACGCGGTCGCAGACGGCGCGGAAGCGAGCAGTGTGACGAAGAAAAACCGCACTCCACTGATGTGCGTGAAGATGCCGAACGCGTAACTGATGATATCGCCGTGAAAAACAAACCGGATCAGAACGGAGTGCATAAATCCCTTATCGCGAACAAGTTCTTGGAGCATGGTCATCTGCGACTCCGGAAGCATTTTCGTGACGAACGGTTTTCCAAATGTGCGCGCAAACACGAAGAGAATCTGTCCGCCGATCACCCATGCCGCACATGTCAGCACTGCCGCCGTCTGCCAACCCCAGAGCGCTACCGCCGCCGGAACGAATGGCAGAATGCTAGCAAACGGTATCACGACCGAAAGAACCCCGAGACCCACGTACGCGGCCTTGCCGTAGCCGTGCGCCCCCTGCATGAGCAAGCGGAAGGCATCCAGATGTTCGCGCACATAGAACGAGATGCCGACGAACAGAAGGATCGAGAGGAGAACCGGAATGATGTGCTTCAGAATTTTCACGCGCAAATAGTACTCCCCTGTCGGGCCTGATACAGTGCGCACGTAAGAAAATACGACCCGCTCCGTCCTCTTGTACGATGGCCACGACCCAGTCCACTGCCGATTTTCTCACAGCTCAGGCTTCGCAGGCCGGCATCGTGCGGAACCGAAAAATGTTCGGAGAATATGCACTGTACTGCGATGAGAAAGTCGTAGCGCTCATCTGCGACGACAAGCTCTTCGTGAAGCCAACGGATGCGGGCAGGAATTTCGCCGAGCAGCCGGAAGAAGCTCCGCCGTATCCGGGATCAAAACCGTTTCTGCTTATCGAAGAGGACAGGTGGGAAGACCGTACGTGGCTTTCGGAGCTCATCAGAATCACTGCCGAGGCATTACCCGCACCGAAGCCGAAGAAAAAGAAGAAAAAATAGCCGTCCGAACGCCGATTTTCAGATCTCCTTCATCACCTCTCTGATCGTGCGGTACCACTCAGCATATCCTGCTCCCGTGAGGTGCAGCTCATCTGCAGCATAGGCTTCTGGCTTTTCGCGGAATGGATCATCCTCAGCTTCATGATACAGGTCGACATACGTAACGCCGTTCTGTGCCGCGATCCGTGTGTATTCAGCGCGATAGCGGAGCGTCCGTGATCGCATAATCCGAGACACCGGCCACGGGAAAAGTGGTGCTAAGCCGATGTTTCCGGAATGCAGCGCGTACACTTTTTTTCCCGCAGCTGTCGATTTTCTGAAGAGCTCTTCGAGAGTGACCGTAAATTCTGTCATCGGAGTGGCACGCAAAATATCATTGGCTCCTATCTGCAGAAGCACAATATCGAAATCCTGGTGCGGAACGTTCGGAAAATTTCTGACCGCATCCGCGACTTTCCATCCGTTGACGCTCTCATTTTGAATGTACGCAATCGGAAACTCCGTACCGAACATTCCCGCGATGGACTCTGTAGGATCGTCAACGCCCGTGCCGACGCCGGTACTGTCACCTATAACCAAGATACGCGGCTTGCCTTCCGTGAGGCGCCGTTCATACCGTGCGCTCATTTTCACAAGTTCGGAACTTTTGCGCGTAAGGATGAAGAAGCGAATGCCCTGGAAGAGCAGGCAACCAACGATTCCTATAATAATGAGGATGACTACGATTCGCATATGATGATCGTACTCCCTCATCGAGGACTTCGGTTGAAATAGAAGCCTGGTCGAA
>JAGORY010000025.1 GCA_018062585.1 Candidatus Peribacteraceae bacterium
CGTTCTTTTTCCCTCAGTTTCAGACTTATTGCCCAGATGGCGGAATGGCAGACGCGCTAGCTTCAGGAGCTAGTATCCTCACGGATGTGGAGGTTCGAGTCCTCTTCTGGGCACCATTCGACTCGCTTCGCTCGCTCATGGTCGTCGCCCTGCGGGGCTCCGGCCATTCTTGCATTAGGCGAGTCGAATGACAGTGAGCGGAGCCGCAGCGGAGTCGAACTGCCCAACCGCTTCCGCCCACGTGGCGCAGCCAATCAATCGACAAAGAAAACGATTCATATAGAATGTCCGCGTGCTGTTAAAAATCAGAACATCAGTGATTCTGGGCGCTTCCGTATTAATCGTCGGATGTGCTTCTTCAGAAGTTCCGGCACTCACTATTGAACAGAGTGACTCATCGACATATTCCATTGAGAATGTAACAAAAAAGATTGTGATCGACGGCGGACCATATGACCAGACTGTTAGTCAAAAACTCATATGGAATGATCCACATACCGATGCAAAGGAGGTGATTATCGATGACTTGGCAAAGAGTCTGAAGACACCCTCTCTGGGTCTCCCACTATACAGGATCGTGAGCCAGCCTGCAGCTTATCCGGATATTCTCTACTTTCTTGTGGTAAGAAGCGGACCTGATACCGTCGCATACAATCTTTTGAAATACAATGCTCGTACAAAGACAGTCGAACCTTCCCCTCTGGAAGACCTTTTCAATCTTAAAAGCGGAGACCTCATCCAAGCTGTCGCATCTCAACAATATATATGGGCACCTTTTATTGATGGCGGGATCAACACAGAAGATCGCGAGATCTTTTTGGTAGATTTTGCTACTGAAACATCGTCGGTCATTGTTTCTCTTCCCGACACTGAAACACTCAACGGCGCCGACCACTGCGATCATTTTAACTTCATCACGGATATGACCGTCACGGATGGCATGCTGAAGTATGCCGTGTATTCACGGACGAAGCTGCACGAGTTGTATGCGGATGCATGCTCTGGCAATGGGGATAACGAATTACAGGCAAGGAACGCAAAAGAGGCCTTCCTTGAATATCGGACTCTCGATATCACGGACATACGCTCCTAGCCGTATTTGCAGCGATCACAGTTCTAACATCGTCCAATACAGTGCACCACGTAAAAGCTTGCTTCGCGCGCTTTTACGTGCCACGTGACGGCGCAGCCGTTTTACGTGGCTTCATGGATGCGCTCACGTGGCGTAGCTCATGGCTAGCCATCAAAAAATAATACAACATTTCAATGGTTTTGATACACAAGATTAGTCATATCACTCTACAGTAAGTGTCGGTACATGTTGCATTTGCTTACCCCTCACCCATGAATACAATTAAATTCCTCCGCATGATCCCCGTGCTCAGTTTTACAGCCATTACACTCAGCGCTTGTGCTATGACAACAGAGACACCGAATGGCGTATTCTCTTCATCGTCTTCATCCTCAGACTCAGAGACAGTAGTTGGTATTGGTTGCGCCATTGGAGGGTGTAGTAGTGAGATCTGTTCTGATGCCAGTAGTGAACCGATGATGAGTACGTGTATTTTTAAAGAGGAATACGCCTGCTACAAAACCGCTCGCTGCGAAAAGCAGGCAGGAGGTACGTGCGGCTGGACAAGAACCGATTCACTCACGACGTGTATAGCAAATGCGAAGAGTGAGTCGTGAGATTACCGCAGAAAGTAAACATACGCGAACGACATGCCCCTCATTTCTTGCGCGGATGCATAAGCAGCGTAGGATCCGGATATGCCCCTACCGGAATATCCGGAATTGAGAATCGGAAGCACGACAAGCACACCACAAGGAGTTCGCGACCGCGTCATACATGTGGCAGCTGCAATGAGTCTGCTGTTTCTTACGAGCATGAACCGACCAGAATTTACCGAGATTGTGGATACAAAAATATCCATTCCGGCAACGAGTGATGTTCTTGACTCTGATATCAGTCAACGTAAGAGGGCAGCGCTGAAAATTCAGGTAACAGTCGAACAGCAAGCCCAGCTTGATGACGAAATACAGGCATGTTTTTCCCTCGCGACTCTTGGAACGTATGGGACGGTGACAATGTTTACAGTGGCTCATCCTCGGCCGGAAGCAGAAGATCTCAAGGGACTACTGGACTCAGTACCAGAAAACATGAGGCCGCACATCATTCGCATCGCAAAACTCGTCGCCTTACATCCGGCAGAATGTGATCGTGTCAAAGAGGCATTGCTCAAAAAAGTCGTGAAGGTTCCGTCAGACGAAAACATGGCACCGAAGGATCAGCACCTGAAAGTATCGTTCTCTGAAAATGAAGAACAAAAAGCCTGGCGACTGAGTAATATACGAAACGTCGCGACATCTCTCCTCAGACTCTGCAAAGAACACGATGATGCATTTGAGAGTGAGCTTCTTGCTATCGGCAATGCGGAATTCATGCTCAGAAACAATTCCCAAGAACTCGCACGCGTCGACAAATAGGTCTTGACCATTTCAGGTTGGCACTCTACATTCTAGAGTGCTAAGATATGTTCATCGGGAAAACCCCCAGAGCATATATTCATTTTTCATTCCTTTCTCATCTCTTTCTATGTCTCCCAAGGATTCCGTAAAAGTCGAACAACTAGCCGTAACGATCGAACCGCTCAATGACCGCGTTCTCATCCAGCCTCTGGAGAAGGAGCAGGTCAGTGCATCCGGCATCGTCATTCCGGAGACCTCAAACAAAGAGAAGCCACAGGAAGGCGTCATCGTGGCGCTTGGAAAAGGCGGCATCATAAATGACAACGGAACGGTGTCTCCTGACCCGAACAAGTACCTGAAAGTCGGCGACGTCGTGCTCTTCGGCCGTTACGCCGGAGACGACCTCAAGGTAAAGAACAAAGCCGGCAAAGACATCGAACTCAAAGTTCTGCATCTGAATTCTGTCCTCGGCATCGTCCGATAACTCCTTTCAGTTTTTCACTTTTCATTTTTAACTTTTCACTCTCACTATTATGTCCGCAAAAATTCTCACCTTCGGAGACGACTCACGTCAGAAAATCGTCAAAGGAATCCGTAAGCTCGCAGACGCAGTACGCGTCACAATGGGCCCCAACGGCCGCAACGCACTCATCGCCAAGTCCTACGGCGCACCGACCATCACGAAAGACGGTGTCACGGTAGCCAAGGAAATCGAGCTTGAAGATCCATGGGAAAACATGGGTGCTCAGCTCGTGAAGGAAGCAGCAACGAAAACAAATGACGCAGCTGGTGACGGTACCACCACTGCAACGGTGCTCGCAGAAGGAATGATCTCGGAAGGACTTAAGTTCCTCACCGCAGGAGCAAACGCAATTTCGATGAAGAACGGCATCATGAAAGCCGTCGATGCAGTCGTCGCCGATCTTGAGAAGCAGAAGAAAGACATTTCCACGAAAGAAGAGTTTGCCGCCGTTGCTACGATCTCTGCTCAGGACAAAGGAGTCGGCAAAATCATCTCCGAAGTCATGGAGCAGGTGGGTTCCGATGGTGTTGTCACCGTCGAAGCCGGTCAGACCATGGGCATGGAGAAGGAATACGTGGAAGGCATGCAGTTCGACTCCGGTTACATCTCGGCGTACTTCGTCACGGACGCAGCCCGTATGGAAGCGGTGTACCAGAACCCGTACATTCTCATTACGGATAAAAAGATCAGCTCGATCCAGGAAATTCTTCCGATCCTCGAAGCGCTTGCCGCCAAGGGCAGGAAGGAAATCGTCATCATCGCCGAAGGCATCGAGGGCGAAGCACTCGCAACACTCGTCGTAAACAAGATGCGCGGAACGTTCAGCGCCGTCGCCGTGAAGGCACCCGCCTTCGGTGACCGCCGCAAAGAAATGCTCAAAGACATCGCGATCCTCACCGGTGGTCGCGTCATCTCCGAGGAAGTCGGTCTCAAGCTCGAGAACACGAAGCTTGAAGACTTAGGTCAGGCAGGCAAGATCGTCGTCACAAAAGATAACACGCTCATCGTGGACGGCTCCGGTGACAAGAAGGAGATTGCCGCCCGCATCGAGGAGATCAAAGGACACATCGAACAGACCAAGAGCGACTTTGACCGCGAGAAGCTTCAGGAGCGCATGGCCAAGCTCAGCGGCGGTGTCGCCGTCATCAAGGTCGGTGCGGCTACCGAAGTCGAGCAGAAAGAATTGCAGCACCGCGTCGAGGATGCACTCTCCGCTACCCGCGCCGCAGCCGAGGAAGGCATCGTCGCAGGAGGTGGCGCAGCTCTCATCCACGCGCTTAAGTCACTGGAGAAACTGAAGGGCGACACGGAAGATGAACAGATCGGTATCGACATTGTGAAGATGGCGCTTGCCTACCCGCTCAAGAATATCGCAGGAAATGCCGGACTCGAAGGTTCGGTCATCGTCTCCGAAGTGAAGCAGGCCAAGGATAGTAAAATGGGATACAACGTCGTCACCGAGAAAATAGAAGACCTCGTAGCTGCCGGCGTCATCGACCCGAAGAAGGTCACGCGCTCGGCTCTCCAGAACGCAGCATCCGTCGCCGCCATGTTCCTCACGATCGAAGTTGGCATCGTCGACGCACCGAAAAAGGATTCACCCGCAATGCCTCAGATGCCTGGAGGCGGGATGGGAGGAATGGATTTCTAAAAATATGTTAGGCAGGAGAGGTAGGTTGGGCAGGAATGAAACTTCTTCGGACACAATTGCGTTTTTTCCTACCAACCCTACCTTTCTTACCTCACCTACCCAACCTTCCGATGGACACCGCCGACATCCAGAAAAAGTGCGAAGAGTTCCTGAAAAGCACAGGCATGCCAGGTTTCATCGTCCTCGGATTCCAGACCGATCCCGAGAACACGCAGGTCGTGTACTCGCTCAAAGACATGCCCCTCAAGGGTGTTGTCAAAGGCATCACGCACACGCTGAATGATTTGATTGGACGGATTTGATAAGGAAAAGCGGGTAGCGGGTAGAAGATAGCGGGTAGAAAAGAGCCGGGATCTGTAACCTACCCGCTAACCGCTACCCGCTACCCGCTTGTCACCCTATACTTCCACCATGCTCGGTCGCTTCATCGTCCTCGAAGGCCCGGACGGATCCGGAACTACCACCCACAGCGCAATCCTCGCTGAGACACTCCGTGCTCGGGGAGAAGACGTCGTACTCACCGCAGAACCGACAGGTAGCCCCATCGGCCAATTTATCCGTGAGCAGCTGAATGCCAAGTCGATCGAGTCCCCTTCCGCACTCCAGCTCCTCTTCTGCGCCGACCGCGCATGGCACATCGAGAAAGTCATCAAGCCTGCGCTCGCCGCTGGAAAAACCGTCATTAGTGATCGATACGTCATCTCGACGCTCATCTACGGAGAAGCGCTTGGCCTGGACCCTGACTGGCTCGTCAGAGTAAACACGCCATTTCTAGAGCCCGACGTTATGATCATTGCACTGCCGTCTCTCCACGTGTGCCTTGAACGCATCATGAAACGCAAGCAGCTGGACGTTTTCGAGAATACGACGTTCCAGAAACTCATCTACGACCTCTATGAAAAAGCAGGTGCCGAGGATGAGAGCGCCATCGTCATCGATACTGGTGGAGAAAAAGACGACGTTGCGAAAGAGATTTTGAAAGCAGTGCGGTGATCAGCCCGAGAAACGGTCGCACAGTGCGATTTTGTCATTTTTGCTACTCGCAACTGGTGTAAAACCTATCGCTTCAAAAGGGCTCTCTGTGGTACAATGGATGCGTTATGTCATTCGTTTTCCAGATCATTTTCAGGCCTGAGCCAGAAGGTGGATACACGGTCCTTGTACCCTCTCTTCCTGGATGCGTCACATTTGGTGAGACACTGGAAGAAGCGCAGACTATGGCAAAGGAAGCGATCTCACTCTATGTCGAAACCATGCGAGAGCGAAATGAAGACGTCGTCGATGACACGCATACATTTGATTCGCGTCTACAAGTGACTGTTGCCTGATGCCAAAGTTCCCGCGCAGAAGTTAGGCTGAACTCGTGCGTCTTCTGCATGAGGCTGGTTTTATTGATGTCCGGCAAAAGGGCAGTCACCTGATTCTTTTCCATCCAGAAAAACGTCGTACCGTCACAGTGCCAGTAGGCAAAAAGGATCTACCTATCGGTACCGCTAAAGCAATTGTGCGTGCTGGAGGTATTGAAGCCTAACGGTATTGCGCTAGGATCATCGCATGCCAGCCCTTCTTCTCTCCGGCAGACCAGTAGCAGACGCTTTGCTAGAACGTCTCAAGCCGGAGGTACAAAAACTAGACCCCAAGCTCGTCGTCGTGCAGGTAGGTGAAGATCCGGCGAGCACGAGTTACATCAATCAAAAGCTCAAAAGCTGCACGGCAGTTGGCATGCGTCATGAACACAGGCATCTACAAGACTCCACGACACTCCCGGCACTCATGGAAGTTATCGATGAACTGAATAATGACGCGGACGTCACCGGCTTCATCGTGCAGCTGCCGCTCCCCAAAGCATTGCAGCCCCATGTCCCGCAGATCATCCGTGCGATAGATCCGAAGAAAGATATCGACGGGTTTGGTGCCTACAATCTCGGCAAGATGTTTCTCTCGACCGAATTCGAGCATCTGCCACCCGCTACTCCGGCAGGCGTCATCGAACTTCTTTCGCATTATAAAATTCCGATCGAAGGCAAACATGCGGTCGTCGTCGGTCACAGCAACATAGTGGGAAAGCCGCTGGCGATCATGCTCCTGAATCGCGACGCCACGGTCACGGTCTGTCACATCAAGACAAAGAATCTGAAAGAACAGACGTTACAAGCGGACATCCTCTGCGTCGCGGTCGGAAAGCCAGGTCTCATCACAGAGGATATGGTGAAACCGGGTGCGGTCATCATTGATATCGGAGTGACCAAAGTCGACGGAGTGCTAAAAGGCGACGTTGATTTCGATGCCGTTCAAAAGATTGCCAGTGCGATCACACCGGTCCCGGGCGGCGTGGGTCCGATGACGGTGGCGAGTCTCATCCGGAATTGTGTTACTGCGAAGAAGAGACAGAATGAAAGGTGAGATAGGTTGGGTAGGTAAGGTAGGTAGGGAAGGAAATTTCTCATACGCAAAATCCTACCATACCTCCCACACCTACCCCTCCTTCCTTATAGAAGTATCGTCGCGATCCCGAAGTAAATCACAATGCTCATCATGTCCTGAATAATCGTTGCGACAGGTCCGCTGGCATCCGCCGGGTCCAATTTCATGCGACTGAAGACATACGGAATGATGAGTCCCGTGAGCACCGACGAAAAGACCGCTCCGAAGAGCGACAGCGACAGCACGAGTGCCATATGCCAGGTGGAAATGAAGATCCCAGCGGCAAGAAAGAGCACTACAGAGAGAATTGCGCCTGTGACAACAACGACGGAAAGATGTTTGAAAAAATACCGGCGAAACGGCAACGATGTATCGAGTGCGAGATCGCGGATGATGTACGCCTCCATTTGTGTGCCTACGGCGTCGCTCATATAGACGATGAGCGGAATGAATGCCGCAAGTATCAGATTCTTCTGAAGCGTGACTTCGAATAAATCGACGATCTTGGCCGCAATCAGCCCGCCGAAAAGTCCGAGCATCAGCCATGGAATGCGATGACGAATCGACATGAAGAGTGATAGATCCAGAACACTTGCGTGCACGGCAGCCGGATGGCGGATACCAGCGCGCTTCAGGACGTCTTCATGCATTTCCTTGTGGAGAACCCTCAGGATTGTGTCGCTTGTGATCTCGCCGAGAAAGTGGTGCGCGTGATCGACGACCGGAACGGCCTTGATGTTGTTCTTCAACGCGAGGAATGCCGCGTGCTCCTGATGCGTCTCGGGATGCACCGTGACGAGCGACGTGCGCTTGCACACATCGCCGATCGTGCGGCTGAGCGGATGAGAAAAAAGCTCCCGCACCGACAGTACGCCGACGAGTTTCCTCTTGGAGTCCAACACGTACACGTAGTTGACGGTATCGTGGGCAGCACTGTTCTTTAAGAGATCGTCGTGGACCGAGCGGAGTGTCTGGTCCTCTCGTGCCGTCGGCACCGCCTCCGTCATACGATGGGCAGCTGTCTCGCCTGCGGAGATTGAAGAGGAGCGCATAGTTCTTATCGTACCCTCTCCCACCAATACTCTCCGAGGGAAGTTTGACGCACGGTCACGGTCGGCGTGGTGACAAGACGACGTTCCACAACTGTTGCGAGGAAATGAATGAGCATCTCACGGGTGAATGGTGTGAGTGCGAGGACTCTCTCATTCGTCCAATCGATCTCGGTGCCGAGGAGATCGGAGGCGATGGCGTTACGGAGTGATGACGCATGTTCTTCCGCTGCCTGCGGGGTCATCAGGTCCTGCACCACCGTCATACGCAGCAGTGCGGAGGCGAGGAGGCTTGCGGCTTCCTCGAGTGTGAGAGCTGCGGCTGGTGCTCGCTCTTCTTTCAGGAGCAGCTCGGGTGCGTAGCTGAAGAGCGACAGGTCGAATGTCTTCTGATGATCCTGCGCTTTGTAGAGCACTCTTGAGGCGAAGGAACTTTCTCTCGGGAGTCCGCTGATCATGTCCCTCGGGACCTTACTGAACAGTGATCCCGCAAACACTTTGCTCTTCGCCTCATCCGGCGTGTCGGGTGTCAGACAGTTCAGGACAAGCAAGCTTCGTATCGTCTCCAGACTGCTCGGATGGTCCTGCGGGTTCAGCTTCGAGGTACCGCGCTGAATGCCGTACTCCGTGGGACGCGAGGTGCCGGTGAGGAGCCAGAGCACACGATTGTCTGTGTTTTCGGTTCCTCGTTCAAGCAGTTTTGTAACATCAGCGAAGAGAGGATGACCAGGAAGAATATCGGTGAACGAAAACTCTTTGGCACGCTTGTCAGTTGCGGTGAGACAGGAAGGAACTTTGAACGAAGGAATCTTTGCGAGGAAGGTAGGAGTTTTTGCGGCAGGCTTCAAAGTCTGTCGATTGCTCGGGCCGAGAACCGTGGAGAGTAGTGTGATCTTGCCGCCACGGAAGGCAGCTCTGGCGAGGAGAAGTGAAGCTTCTGTGGGCGTGATCCCCTGCGACGGTCCGAGGGTGGTGCCGTAGAATTCAGGGAGAATGCCAAGATCTTTGAGGGTGAGATATGCGGGGACGAGTGGATCATCGGGTTGGAGATCAGCGGGGAGGAGAGAGCCCGTGGAGAGGAGGGTGTCTTCGGTCATGCTCAGCACATCGGCGATCAACTGAATGGCTTCTCTGCGGGTGATCGGAGAGAAGAGATCGGCAGCGGGGCCGGCGAGAGTGCCTCTGTCGGCGTTCATCCCAAGACTCAGGAATGAGTAAACCAAGGCAGAGTCCGGAGAGCGAAGGTCGATCGGAAGATCGAGAAGCGGGAGGACGAGTTTTCCGGCGAAGTTTTTCCTGAGTGTAGCCGCGAGCTTTTCAGCATTTGTTTCGAGAGGCAGACACTGGGTTCTCTGCAGCGCCATGAAGAAGTTCCTGCGATCAATGAGTGATCCGGTGAGCGAGATGCCCCGCAGGATCGGACGGCCGAAGCTATCTTCCAGTCGGACGAGGAGCTTCCCTGCTTCGGTGTCTGACGGAGGAGTTGAAGTAGGTTCGCCGATGTCCATGCACGGGACATAGCGGACCAGAGTATCTGGAACAAAGCCGAAGAACAGAGATTTCTCTTCGTTGCTTTGGAGGACGAAGGAACCGGTGAGGGTAGGTGTGGTTGGCTTGAAGTCTTTCAGGAGCAAAGAGCCAGTATCGGCAAAAATCCAGTACCCTCGTTCGTCGCTGGGAGGAAGAGTAAAGGAAGTAGCTCCATACGTGTCGAGAGCTTGAGTTTTTTGCACACTAATTCCTGTGATCGTACGACCGGAAGCGGTAAAGGAAAGACCGACGAATCCTGTGATTTCGCGTTCGTCTTGAGTGCCATTCCTGATGAGGTCTGTGAAAGCAGAAACGGTGATGATGCCATTCGAGATCTCTTCGGGTATGGGCACCTTTTTGGTCTGATGAAAGAACCACGCAGGGAGGCCACCGCCGGTGTCGGGGGTGGAGCTGCCTCCGCCAGTCGTAAGAGCACAGCTGCCACTCAAGTCGAATGTTGTTTCGGTGCCCCAGGTGGACATGAATCCTGTGTCCACGGTGGCGACGTTCCAGAAGTACGTATCGTTGCAGGGAATATTGTTAAGGAGGTAGGTGCGGCTTTGGCCGTTTGGCATCACGCGGTTCACCCAGTTCGGGGAGGCGGTTGCACCGGAGACAATGTTGTTGGAATTTGTTCCCGTGCCCACTTTGGGTTGATACTGGAGCATCTTTGTCGGTGTAATCGAGTCAGAACCGGAGCCCCAACTGAGGCGAATAGTGGCGGTGGAACCGTTGTCCGAGATCTTTGTGACGGTGAGTCCGGAGGGAGCGGTGGGAGCGGTGTTGGCGAGGGTGGCGGCTTGGTCGTTAGCGTAGATTCTGTTTTCTTTGCCAGATCCACCACCGTCATTACCTGCGACGTAGTCAAGATCACCGTCGCCGTCGAAATCGCCGACATGAACGTCCAGTGTGCCGTCCGCGGCGCCAAGAGCAGAAGCGTTTGCAGTGAAGACACCACTACCATCGTTCAGATATGCCTGGCTTCCTCCGCCTCCTCCCACAAGCGCATCAAGATCACCATCGTTATCGATATCGGCAAGAGAGATGGAACTAGGAAAGGAGAGGATATTGGTCGTTGTTCCTGCCGTGAAGTTCGTCGCAGCGCCGTTGTTGAACCAAGGGTGTAAGACATACGTGGCACCGTTGGTCGTTAGCGTCAGTACATCGATGTCGCCATCGCCATCAATATCACCTGAAATAATATCATTGATAGCATCTCCTGCAGGACTTTGCGTGAAAGATGAAACAAATGCTCCGGTTCCACTGCCCCTCATGACACTGAAAACATTCACACCAGCAAGTGCGAGATCTACATAACCATCACTATCAAAGTCTGCTGGAACTGTTCCTGTAGATTTAGAAATTGCCGACGTAGTACTCGGAAACGTCGAAGCGGCAATAGAGAAATTTCCATGACCATCATTGATATGAACCGTCTGAGGAAGCGAATTGCTACTACTCACAGCAATATCCAAATCACCATCGTTATCAACATCTGTGAGACTTCCTCGTACCAGTCCTACTAACATACCGTAGTCGTAGGTATACCCTACGGAATACGAAAATAGACCAGTATTTTTGTAGATAGAAATGAGGCCAAAATTACTGATAAAAAAATCTGTATCTCCATCATTATCGACATCGCCAGAAGTAAATTGGCCGAACTGCGTCGATGATCCTAGGTTACTCATGCGCGTAAAAGCCATACCGCCGTCATTTCTATAGACATCGTTTTCTACTGGTGGCGCAGAATCATGATTTCCAACTGCGTAATCCAGGTCACCATCGCTATCAAAGTCGGCAACAATAACTCCTTTTGTATTCTTGCTCTCCACACTCGAATAGCTAAGCGTAAATGCCATCGCATAGACCTTCGCAACGAATTGCACAGAGAAAATTATGAGTAGAACAACCAGAATATTCGACAGAATTCTCTGACGACGTAGAGGTGTTTTCCCTGTCAAACCTATGCCGTTATGGGAATTCAGTATTTCCAGTGTGGATGTTGGTGAGGAATCTTATTATTATAGCAGAAAAATCTCTATTTTAGAATCGGAATTTCAGAAAATATTGATAAGCAAACTTGACAAAATACCATCAAAGGTTTAGTATTGATCTGCTATGAGCCTCGCCCACAGAGACATATTACCCTCTGGCAATGAAACACTTTCTCGAAGAGAGGTAATGAGTAGTAATGTTGCAAAGGTTGCTGGAGGTGCTATCGCTGCTCTCGGAGGAGTAAAACTATTTAGATGGCTAGAACAATTAGCGCAAACTGAGAATCAGGTGAGCGCACCTACTCATAACGGAATGGAACCAAAAGCGCCAAGCATTCCTGCTATGCAGGAGTGCTCTGATCTTTGTCAGCTACTTTATGACGAGGGTATGGGATACAAGGTAGTTACAAAAAATGAGCTGCACATTCTAACGCCGCTAGAGGGTGTGTATTTAACTGTAGTTATCAATAAAGATACTATAAGCAATGATCTCACCATCATCATTACTGCTCCTCCGACCGTACAAAATATTCTTGGTCATTCTCAGGCACGCTGTACTACTGTGCAGCAAACTGCAGCGGCTCTTGTGCATATCAGAGCAAAGGTTAGAGAGAAGTTAGAACCATCAGAAAGTGCTACCCCTGAAAGTATCGCAACGAATAGAACATACGATGCATAATCAATATTTTCCACTTATTTATGAACAAGCCTCTAGGAACTGATATGCCAGAACAAGGCGGTACAGAAGACGAGCGGCCTGCCGCTGATATTGTTCAGGAAATAGTAGATGCTACACCTTCATATAGATCTGTGATCAATGTGAAACCTAAGGTCAACAGACATCTTAGAGAAGATGGGCAAAGATTTTCAGGAATGAGCCAACAACAAATTGATGCTCAAATTCTGAAAGAACACCGTGAAGGGCAAAACCAAACTGTGTACCGTAAGGCGGTTATCAGTCTGCAACTTTCTATGCGTGAGCTTCTTGTTGGTGTGACTTTGGCATGCGCAATGCTTCAACATTACTCACAAGATATTCGAGCATTTGTTAGTGGCGATTATATGGATACTCATCTCAAAGACCGAGAGGCACTAGACGATGCACTGCTAGAATTGTCTCAGTATTATGAGATAGACAATGAACAATCAGGAATCAACGAAGTGATGCTGAGAGCGAGAATATTAGGAAATCTTAAGAGTGTGGAAAAGGCTGATAATGTTACCCCTAAAATGAAGCTTGGAGCCGAGGAGTATCAGGCTTTTGTCGACGCTTCTGCTCGTGCAATTAATAGGTCATTAGACGAGTATGACCGTCTTGTCGCAAATCCACCTCATCCACATAATAGTGATTCTCTTGTTTTCGACGATCCTGCTCGCTTTATAGTTTCAGCTGACCTTCTACGCTATGGTTTGCCGATTTCAGATAACTCTATCCCTAACTACAGAGAACGTACAGAAGCGATTTTACTTGAAAAAGCCGTCAAAGCCTACAGTGAGTGGGATCAAATAGGTCCTCTGGGGGATTCATTTTCAGGTCAGGCTATCGCTAGACATTTTGCACCTATGCTTTCACCTATCAATCCAAATTCTAGCGAACAAGATCTAGGGAGAGTTAAACAAAAAGTCCTAAATCTTCTCAGATCTGCAAATATTCTTGTGAGTGAAAATGATAGCGACTCTTTAATGGAAAGGGTATTTACGGAATTGAAATTGCCCTGTTATGCAAACAAACCCAAAGATAGAGACTTTTCTCGGGATCTTGCTGATCTCTAAAATTTCCTGAAATCCTCGTAAATCCAGTACTGGCAAATTTGTTATTCTTTCGAAGAACATTTTTACACTGTAATAAGTTTTCCACTACTTCTTCGCCCTCTTCCTATCCGTCTCATTCAGGAGCTTCTTTGGAAGTCGGATACTTGTGGGCGTGACCTCCACGAGTTCGTCGTCCTGGATATACTCGAGGGCGCCATCGAGGGTCATGATGGGAAAGCAAGTAGAAGCCAAATCCTACCCTCTCAACCCACATGTTTCTGGTGCATTACCAACATTGAGAAACCTAGTAAAACAACTTGCACGCAGAAGAAGCGTACGTTACAATGTACGTATATGAACAAGTTTATGACGATAACAGAGGCAAGAAAGAACCTATACGCTGTAGTTAATGAGGTAGAACATCCTGGCGTTGCGGTAGCCATTACACACAATGGAACTCCTAAGGTGGTTGTGATGTCCTTTGAGGAATATGAAGGATGGCAGGAAACGATGGCAATCATGGCTGACCCTGCGCTGGACAAGGAACTTGAAGAAGCGATGAGGGACATGAAGGCGGGGAACCTCCACAAGGACACAGTCAGTTTTGCTAAGGCGAAGAAAAGGCTAAAGCTATGATATGTACGCGCTTGAAATTAAAGCGAAGGCATTGAAGCAAATCGAGACTCTTGCAAAAAAAGATGCGCAGAAGGTGTTTGATTCAATGGAGGTACTTAAAGAAAATCCCTTGGCAGGGAAGCAGTTAGAAGGAAAATATAAAGGTTTTCGAGCATTACGCGTGTGGCCGTACCGAATCATTTATGCAGTAGACCATCACATTATCACTGTGACCGTGGTGAAGGTAGGACACAGAAAAGATGTGTATAGATGAAGGAGAATCTATGCCTATTTCTTCGCCCTCTTCCTATCCGTCTCATTGAGAAGCTTCTTACGCAACCGGATGCTTGTGGGCGTGACCTCCACGAGTTCGTCGTCCTGGATATACTCGAGGGCGCCGTCTAAGGTCATGATGCGCG
>JAGORY010000026.1:0-643 GCA_018062585.1 Candidatus Peribacteraceae bacterium
GCGACTTGAACCACTCAGAGTTTGCCTTGCTGTCTTTCAGACAGTCTTCTTCCATCGTAAGGTTGCGGCCGTTCTGATCCATACGTTTCCGGAAGGCATCGGGATCCTCCTTCTGTTCGGCGGCAAGTGCGGCATCGCGAGCTTCAGCGTCCATTCCTTCGGCACCTCCGATCTGCTTCTGCTCGTCGGGAGTCATCTGGTTCATGAACTTCCACTCGTGTGTATTGATATCCATTACCTGAACACCGCCGTTTGGCGAGTAGGCGAGGAGTACGCGCTGTTCTTGGCCATCAATAGTCCTTGTGCCTTCTTTATAGACGAAAGGCTTACCGGTACCGTCGGTCTTTCCGTTGTCGATAGTCGACCACTGGTCCCGATTGCCGGATGATACGTCACTGAGCTTTTCATCCTCACGACCCTCACGTTGCTCGATTTTTTCGCGTTCATAATTTTCCGAGAGAACTTCCTTGGATTCGGATGCTTCGGTTGGGGCCGCTGGAGCAGCGTCCGTGGAAGTCTCCGGATTATCTCGCTTCGAGTTCTCCATGTCTCGTGCTGCGTAATCATCAAGCGTGAGTTCAGGTTCTACTGCCGGTTTCTCCGGATTATCTCGCTTCGAGTTCTCAATGTCTCGTGCTGCGTA
>JAGORY010000026.1:743-14397 GCA_018062585.1 Candidatus Peribacteraceae bacterium
CAGGTTCTGCTTTCGGTTTCTCCGGATTATCTCGCTTCGAGTTCTCCATGTCTCGTGCTGCGTAATCATCAAGCGTGAGTTCAGGTTCTACTGCCGGTTTCTCCGGATTATCTCGCTTCGAGTTCTCAATGTCTCGTGCTGCGTAGTCATCCAAAGTCATCTCAGGTTCTGCTTTCGGTTTCTCCGGATTATCTCGCTTCGAGTTCTCCATGTCTCGTGCTGCGTAATCATCAAGCGTGAGTTCAGGTTCTACTGCCGGTTTCTCCGGATTATCTCGCTTCGAGTTCTCCATGTCTCGTGCAGCGAAGTCATCAAGCGTGGGTTCAGATGGCTGCGTAGCTTCCTTCGGACTATTACCCGGACCCGTGTATCCAACTCCCTTTTCGAAACCGGTGATCGTGACCGTCATCGTGCCATCACCATTGTCCTTCGGAGATAGCCCATGTGCTTCGGCCTGCTGCCTGATTTTTTCCATGACCGCTGGGTCTTTTGCATTGATGACGTATTCATTCGGCATGTCGTAGGTGTCGATAAGAACCCCAGGGAATGACTTCGCGAATCTGTTCAGAACTCGGTCCTCCAGAGTACTCCGCACATCCATCATTTCTTTCGGAATTCCGTCGACCTCACTGTCCCCGAAGCCATCGACTGCAACCAGCTGTTCCGGCATGGGGATCGTTTCACCGATCGATGCAACCGCGGCCTGCGCAGCTTCTTTGGATGCCCTGTTCTCACCCTGTCTCTTCGCAAACTCAGGGTAGCCCGGTCCGAAACCTTCATTACCACTATCAGCCTTCACGCCACCGTTCGGAAGATCACCCTGTCTCTTTGCAAACTCAGGGTAGCCCGGTCCGAAACCTTCATTACCACTATCAGCCTTCACGCCACCGTTCGGAAGATCACCCTGTCTCTTTGCAAACTCAGGGTAGCCCGGTCCGAAACCTTCATTGGTATCGTTCACGACCGGTGTTTTAGCTCTCTCGTTCTCTTTGGTATCGAATGACTCCGGAATACCCGGAATGTTCTTTTCTCCACCAAGCGGATCGACCGGAGCATCAAGTGGGACTCTCGTGTCCGGCTGTTCATCCATCGCCCTCATCTCGGCCCAGAGGTTAGAACCTGCGTCTTGGACGTTGGGGTCTTCTGTGACACCGGTCGTATCGACGGCATTAAGCTGTGTTGCGGCTGCATCGATATCCACGTTTGCCAGATAGACGACACTGGCTGCTTCCGCATCAATAGCCTCCGGTGTGATCACGGGCGTATCGACCGTTTCCGGCAATGCGGCCGCTTCCGGCGTTTCGGCCGGCTCCGGTAGTTCACCGGCCAAGTGGAGCAGGCGGTGCTCCTGGTCGTCGGTTCCGAAGTGTGCGAACGTACGCATAGAGGGGAGTGGGTATGGATATTTTTTTATGCAGCTTTCATCTGCGCCTCCAGTTCGGAGAGAGCCGATACCTCCTTTTCTTTGGATGCTCTTTCGGATGCTTTCACGACCGCGCGTTTGTAGGCCTGAACTGCTACCGTGAGCTTTGTGAGCCACGTCTTATACTCGGAGCGATACTCTTTGAATGCTTTGGCATAGCGCGCGTAACGCTTCTTGCGAGCGGCTTTCGTTTCTTTCTTGTACGGCGCATCCAGCTTTTTCAGATTAGAAAGCACGAGCTCCGGTTCAATCTTCGACATGAGCCGGTCGTAGATTTCCTGACCGCTCGGCAGAGATTTGCCGCCGAGAACAGCGCGCTTCTTCAAGGCCGTTGTGGATGTTTTTTTTGGCATCAAGAATTTTTGTTTCATGATCATTATACTACATTTCATTAATTTATTCAATAGCCTTCTCTCGCGGCTCCACGGAGGCACAAACCGCTGACTGACTTTCTTTACCCACCTGCTTTTCCTGATTGCCTTAAGAGGATGCCAAATCTTCCATGCAACAAAAATTTATTTCTGCAATAGCTTTCTTCGCTTTCACTGTGTTTCTCATACGTTTGGGGGTTGCAGGAAGGTTTAGCGATCTGTAGGATTCCTCGGCTTTCATCACCCTTTACCCCGCACGTGTCAAAGGATGTTATCGAACTCATTGGCGTCATTGAAGAGTGCTATCCGAACACAACGTTCCGAGTCCGCATCACTTCACAGGAAGCCAAGAACCACGAACTCCTCTGTCATTTAGCAGGACGTATGAGGGTGAACAAAGTGAGAATCCTTCCCGGTGACCGCGTGAAGGTAGAGATGACTCCCTACGACCTGAAGAAGGGGCGCATCGTCTATCGCTTCCGTGCCGACGACACACGTCTCACCGCTGACGGACAACTTATTCCGCAGGTCGCCCCCGGCTCCACGCCGCAGAGCGCACCCGCATCCCCACAATCATGAAAGTCGCTCCGTCCATCAAGCCCCGCTGCAAAGATTGCGCACCCGTCCGCCGCAAAGGTGTGCGGTACATCGTGTGCAAGAATCCGCGTCACAAGCAGCGTCAGGGTTAATTTTTCACTTTTCACTTCTCTATGGTCCGTATCGCAGGTGTGGTTCTCCCCGGCAACAAGCAGATCGAAATCGCTCTCACAGCGATCAAAGGCATCGGACGTCCGATGTCAAAAAAATTGCTAACCGAAGCCAAAATTGCGATGGATACGAAGGCCGATAAGCTCACCGAGACGCAGGAAGCCCTGCTCCGTTCATTGGTCGACAAGTTGCCGACGGAAGGAGATCTCATGCGCAAGGTGTCTCTCGATATCAAGCG
The DNA here is from genome assembly GCA_018062585.1 of Candidatus Peribacteraceae bacterium. Lineage (GTDB taxonomy): Bacteria > Patescibacteriota > Gracilibacteria > Peribacterales > Peribacteraceae > JAGORY01. The sequence goes on from JAGORY010000026.1 coordinate 3,484, forward strand.
TCTGCAGGACATCGGTACATGGAGAGGAGGACGCCACAAGAAAAAGCTTCCGGTACGCGGACAGACCTCCCGTCGCAACGCTCGTACGCGCCGCGGCAAGCGCAAGACCGGTCTCTCCGGACGCACGACTCTTACCAAGACCTAATCCATTTCTTCTCTTATGGCTGAAGCTCCTAAAAACAACGTTCTTGCAATCCTCGAGGCTAACCCCTCGGCGTCTGCTGCTGCCGATGCAGCTGCTGCAGGGAAGGACGGTGCTCCGGCCGCTGAAGGCAAGCGCAAGGTGAAGAAGAGTAAGCACAACGTCCCAAAGGCTCGTGCCTGTGTCTGCGCCAGCGAGAACAACACCATCGTCACGATCACGGATCTCACGGGCAAAGTGCTTGCATGGGCCAGCTCCGGTTCCTGCGGTTTCAAAGGAGCTCGCAAGTCCACCCCGTACGCCGCCAAAGTGGCAGCCGAGAAAGCCATGACCGTCGCTTCCCCGTACGGCATCCAGTCGCTCGAGATCGAAGTGAAGGGCATTGGCCCCGGTCGTGAGCAGGCCATCCGAGGCCTCCAGATCGCGGGAGTGAATTTCGAATCCATCGTTGACGTCACCCCGATCGCTCACGGTGGCTGCAGGGCCAAGCGTCCGCGAAGAGTCTAAATCAGCTTTCCACCCCCACCCTTCCTTTTCCTATGAGGTATACAGGTCCCAAAGCACGGCGCGTCCGCAGACAAAATTTCAACGTCTACGGTTCTGATAAGTACGACAAAATCCTGCAAAGGAAGCCGTACCCGCCGGGAATGCAGGCAGCATCGCGCGGTAGCCGTCAGCCCAAAGTCTCCGAATACGGAAAGCAGCTTCTCGAAAAGCAGAAGGTGTGCGCCATGTACGGCGTGCACGATAAGCAGCTCCGTTCCGTGTACGCAGAAGCTAGCCGCACGCTCGGCCAGACCGACGCCATGATGCACACGCTCCTCGAGCGCAGGCTCGACAGCACGCTCTTCCGCGCAGGTTTTGCAACGACGCGTCTTCAGTCCCGCCAGTTCGTTTCACACGGACTGTTCACCGTGAACGGCGTCAGGGTCACCATTCCTTCGTACCGCGTAAAGGCAGGGGACATCGTGAAGGTGCGCGAAACGAGCAAATCATCTCCGGTGTTTGGGCCTATCCTTGCGGCTCACGAGAAGTACATTGCCCCCGATTGGGTGAAGGCTGATCCGGTGACACTGAGCTTTGAAGTGAAAGCTATCCCGTCCGAAGAGAAACACTTCGAAATGGGCATCGACATGCGCAAAGTGATTGGTTTCTACTCTCGCTAAAAAGACTCATCCCTCTCTCTTATTTAGTTTCATCCGTCCACTATGCATATCATCCAGGAAGAGATCGGCCTTCCCAAGGTCACGCATGTCCAGGTGAAGAAAGGGGATGCGACACACGCCATTTTCTCGGTCGGCCCGCTGCCGCCGGGTTACGGCATGACACTCGGTAACTCGCTTCGGCGCGTTCTCCTGAGCTCCTTGCCGGGTGCCGCTATCAGCTCTATCCGCGTCTCGGGTGCCAACCACGAGTACACGACGGTGAAGGGTGTCCGCGAGTCGGTCCTCGACATCGCGCTCAACATGAAGCAGGTCAAGCTCCGCAAGCACCACAAGGACGCCGAAGTCGCGACTCTCGAGGGCAAGGGGCCCAAGATCCTCACGGCCGGTGACATCAAGGCCAGCTCGGACGTCGAGATCCTGAACCCGGATCTTCCACTCCTCAAGCTCGAGAAAGGCGCTTCCATCAAGATGGAACTCACGATCGAGAAGGGGGTCGGTTACCAGCCCGCTTCCGAGAGGAACAAGAACCGGAACGAACCGGGACTCGTCCACATCGATACGATCTTCAGTCCTGTGGAGCGTGTTCGCTTCGAAGTAGAGTCCAGCCGCGTCGGTCAGCGCACGAACCTCGAGAAACTCGTCATCGAAATCGTCACGAACGGATCTCTGTCTGCCGATGAAGCCGTCCGCTTCGCCTCTCAGGTTCTGTCCCAGTACTTCAATTTCTTCGGCATGGATCAGGAGACGGTGGAGAAGGAGTTCATGGCTGACTTCACCCGCACGAGCCAAGTAGCTCCGGAGACCGACCGTACTGCGGTGAAAGAGAGCTACACCCCCATCGAAATCCTCAACCTCTCGCCCCGCACCCTGAACTCGCTCATCAATGCCGGCGTCGGCAGCATCGAGCAGCTCGTGAAGTGCAACCCCGCCACACTCAGTAACTTCCGCGGTTTCGGTACGAAGGCCTTAGACGAAGTAAGGCAGACACTTGCAACGCGCGGGCTCACGCTCTCTGACGAGTAAGCCTAAACTTTCCACTATCCACTTTTGCACTTTCCACGTAGACTGCCCGTCCCATGCGTCACCAGAACCACAGTCAACGGCTCAGCAGAAAGCCCGATCAGGCCCGTTCGTTGCTCAAGAATCTCGTGACGTCCATTCTCCTCTACGAGACGGTCCGTACGACGAAGAAGCGCGCACAGGTTGTGCGTCCGCTCGTCGACCGTGTCATCGCCATTGGGAAGAATGAGAGGAACGACCTCGCCATCCGCAAGATCAACGATATGGTCTGTGATGACAATGCCTGCCGCAAAGTGCTAGAGGTGCTGAAACAGCGCTACGCCAAGCGTCCGTCCGGCTTCACCCGCATGACCCCACTCGGTCAGCGCCAAGGAGACGGTGCCCTCATGGTCGAGATCAGCCTCGTCGACGCAGCAGCTCCAGTCGTACAGTCCGAGGAGACCGACGCTCCGAAGAAGAAAGTTACTACCAAGAAAGCCTAATTCTATGAAAACTTCATTCCCAAAACAGGCAGCTCCCAAGTGGTTCATTCTCGATGCGACGGACAAAGTCCTCGGACGTGTTTCTACCGAGATCGCCAACGTACTCCGTGGCCGCTACAAGCCCAGCTTCGTGCCCCACATGCGCTGCGGTGATCACGTCATTGTCATCAACGCCGAGAAAATCAAGCTCACTGGTTCCAAAATGGCGCAGAAGAAATACTTCCGCCACGCCGGTTACCTCGGTCACCTCCGCGAGACTCCTATCGAGGACATGCTTGCCAAGCACCCCGAGAGAATCATCGAGCACGCAGTGAAGGGGATGCTTCCGAAGAACGCCACCCGTCCGCATACGCTGAAGCAGCTTCACGTTTTCGCGGGCCCAGCCCACGATCACGAGGCGCAGCAGCCGGTTACTTTCCCTCTCTCCATCTAAATCATGTCTCGCCCCTACTACTACGCCCTCGGCAAAAGGAAAAGCGCCATCGCTAAGGTGCGCGTGTACCAAGACGGCGAGGGCAAGATGACCGTGAACGGCGGAACCTTCCAGAAGTACTTCTTCTCGACGCTCGCAGAGAACGCCATGGCGCCCCTTGCGCTCACGGACACGGCAAAGAAAGTCGACGTCGAGGTGACGGTCCAGGGTGGCGGAAAGCCATCCCAGAGCGACGCCATCCGCCTCGGCATCAGCCGTGCTCTCACCCAGATCGATGCGGGTCACCGCACGACCCTGAAGCACGCAGGCTTCCTCCGCCGCGACAGCCGCATCAAAGAGCGCAAGAAGCCGGGACTCAAGCGCGCACGTCGCGCACCGCAGTTTGCCAAACGGTAAAGGTTATAGGGGATAGGTTATAGGTGATAGGAAGCTAAAGCTGGGCACTCCAAAGCCTCACTATTTCTCTATCCTATAACCTCTCACCTATTACCTACGCTAGTGTCAGCTTCATGTAGTACACGCTGACACCTTCATTGTTGTCCGCGATGAAGCGGGCTTCGATTGCTGAGAGCTGCAGGATGGTGTGGCACATTTTGAGCATCATCTCAGGCGGGAGCGTCACCCCGGCCCTCAGGCACGTGATGCAGAGGCCAGCGGCGTCCTTAGACTTGATGTAAGGCTCGCCGAGGGTCTTGATCGTCTTTACGAGGCTCTGCTGAAGGTTCTGGATGTAGCCGTCGATATGCGGCTCTAAGTCCTCGATCGGCATTTCGTAGACGTCTGGGAGAGCTTCCAGGATATCCAGATCTTTGTGGATCGCATGGGCGATGCAAGCTTCGATAGTCATGTTGGTTTGGGGTGGGTTGGTGTGAGTTTTTGAGTTGATGGTTCTTTCTTGTTCAAACGAATCCAACCAGTATACCAAATTTCCGGACTTTTAGCACGGGGGCAGGGGTTGATAATCTAAGAAGAACGTTGTGCTGTGACTTGTCTGGATAAAGAGTCTCTCTAGAAAATCGAATTGATCTTACGAGAAAAGCCGTGTATCGTTGTACCGATGCATCAGTACAACACTCCACGTCGGCTCGGTTGGTGGCAGGCTCTCACACAGTCCGCTGTGCGGTAGGGTCTTTGCGTTTCGCATCCAGCCCTCCCCATCAAGCGGGAGGGTTTTTTTTGTATCTCCACCCAACGTTCATGCACTTCGCTCATACGTCCGTCACCATCAAGCCGAAGCACTGCGATCCGCTCTACCTCCTCCGTACACTCGGGGCCGGACGGCAGTACTGCGCTCTTCTGGAATCAGCGGACCGTCAGGGTAATAACGATTTCTCCTTCTTGGCGCTCGGCGCAAGGGATGTCGTCACAGTGCAAAACGGTGTAGTGCACGGCTCCCACCTTGTTCCGGACGGTCCGGTGCAGGATGTTCTCTCGATCTTCGAAAAGAATGCAGGATCGAGTCTAGGGCATCGGCGTCTCGTCATGGGGCATATCGGTTTCATCAGCTTCGAAGCCGCGCGGTACTTTGAGAAACTTCCATTGGTGCCGGATCCTGCGATTCCCGATGCGATGTTTGTTCTGCCGGAAGTGCTGATCATGATCGATCATCGGAAGCAGGAGGTGACGCTGACCGCCCACGAAGACACCACGGAAGATCTCGAGACAATGCAGTCCGTCATCCATGCATCGCCGTTTTATGATGATCGTAAAACCAAAGACCCAGTTCAGTCCGGATTCCCCCAACCCCCCGTGCATCCGGAAGCCTACCGTCAGACGTCCCGCGAGGAATACTGCGCAGCCGTTCAGCTCGTACAGGAACAGATTCTGGCCGGCGAAGTGTTTCAGGCCGTGCTGAGCCAGGAATTGCGTGTTAAGAGTCCCGTGGAGCCCGTCCGTGTGTACGAACACTTGCGGGAGATCAATCCGTCGCCGTACATGTATTACTTCCGGACGCCGGAACTGACAATCGTCGGTGCGTCACCGGAAACACTCGTACGCGTGGAGGGCGACCGGATTCTGTACCGGCCGATAGCGGGGACCCGCAAGCGTACCGGCGATCCGGACACCGACGCGGCGATGCAACGCGAATTGCTCAGTGATGAAAAAGAACACTCGGAACACCAGATGCTCGTGGACTTAGGCAGAAACGACGTCGGTCGAGTCGCAAAAATCGGTTCGGTGCAGGTCCGGAACGCTTTCCGCATCGAGCAGTACGCGCATGTGTATCACCTCGTTTCTGACATCGTCGCTCGTGTGAGGTCAGATACAACGTCGCTCGACGTGGTGCGGTCGGTATTTCCGGCAGGAACGCTGACCGGTGCGCCGAAGATACGGGCTATCGAAATTACTGGCCGACTCGAGCGTTCGCCCCGCGGCATCTACGGCGGAGCGTTCGGCTACGTCGATGAAAGCGGGAACCTCGATTTCGCGATCACTATCCGGACGATGGTTTTTCGGGATGACACCGTCAGTCTTCGGGTTGGGGCGGGCATCGTGAAGGACAGTGTTCCTGAGAGGGAAGACGACGAATGTCTCCAGAAAGCGAGAAGTTGTCTCGCAGCTCTTGCGCGTGCCGGTGCTTTCTCCTCCCCATCATGAAAACTCTCATTCTCGATAACTACGATTCGTTCACGTTCAATCTCTACCAAGAGATCGGATCACTCGGAGGAAACCCCTTCGTGGTACGCAATGACGCCATCACGGTTGATGAGGTGTCGGCTCTTGGTGTTACGCACATCGTCATCGGTCCGGGCCCCGGCAACCCCTACACGGAGCGCGATACGGGCATCTCGGAAGCTCTCATCGAGTTCGCGAAGCGTGAGCGAATCCCGCTTCTTGGCGTGTGCTTGGGGCACCAGGTGCTCGGTACGCATTTCGGTGCAGTCGTTTCCCGAGCGCCGACGGTGTGTCATGGAACATCTTCCTCGATCCGACTACAAGGCACGAGTAGTCTTTTTACGGGGCTTATGAACGGATTTCCGGCGATGCGGTACCACTCGCTCAGGGTTGAGGAAGAAACGATCCCGCCAGATTTTTCGGTCACGGCGTTCACGGATGACGGCATCGTGATGGCGATGGAACACAGAACGTTGCCGCTCTTCGGCATCCAGTTCCATCCCGAATCCATAGGCACGCCGGATGGCAAACGCATTCTGCAGAATTTTCTTTCTTTGGACGATTCGATAGAAAACCTTCTGAACGTTCTTCTATGCGAAACAACACCCGACAACCAGAGAAAGCAGGCATTCACAGCATTCATCCAACTCCCGATCACTCCTCACACACTCAGTCGTTCGGCAAAGATTCTTCGCAGTCATATGGTGCCCGTGCATCTCTCTGGTCCGCTGCTCGATACGTGCGGTACTGGTGGAAGCGGGAAGAAAACGATCAATACGTCGACCATCGTCGCCTTTCTCGTCGCGGCGTGCGGCGGAAAAGTAGCGAAGCACGGCAACAGATCAGCGAGTGGCAATTGCGGCTGCTTTGATCTCTTAGAACTCCTCGGTGTGAATATTCTTTTGAGCCCCGACAACGAACGGCGAATCTTCGATGTATGTGGCATCGTTTTCCTCTTCGCTCCGTTCCATCATCCTGCCCTCCGGCATGTTGCCTCGCTCCGGAAAACGCATGGACGAACGACGATCTTCAATCTCTTGGGTCCGCTCTGCAATCCCGCGTCGGCTTCGAGGCAGCTGCTTGGTACCGGAAGCTCAGAGCAGGCACGAATGCTCGCTGATGCACTGACACTTCTCGGGACGGAGAAGAGTGTCGTCGTTGCTGGCATGGACGGACTCGATGAAATCTCGGCCTCAGCTCCCACCGTGGTCTACGACGCTCCCTCGGGCAGTAAATCATTCTTTATCCCCTCCGACCTAGGGCTGTCTGGGGTGCCACCAGCGATGATCGAAGGAGGCACTCCCGCCGAGAACGCGCAGATTTTCCTCGACCTCGCGCGCGGAGGCGGCACGGAAGCCATGAGGCGCCTCGTCTTGCTGAATGCAGCGCACTCTCTCGTGCTTGCCGGCTTGCGCCCCACGCTGCATGAGGCCTACGCGCTTGCCCGGGAGAAGCTGCTGTCTGGTTCCGTCGAAGCACTGTTTCTCCAGTATCGGAGTCTTTCTACCACACTCTCATGAGCCTTCTCTCGGACATTATCGCGCGCAAAGTACGAGAAGTCGCTTCATTGCCGTCCTACAGCGTGGAGCGGGCCGACAGACGTTCGTTCGTCGGAGCGGTCATGAGCAGACACCCGTCTCTCATTGCTGAGATAAAGCCGGTGTCTCCTTTGGGAGGACGGCTCCTGCGGAAACGCGATATTCCGGCGGTCATCGAAACGTACAACCGGCACGCGCAGGCGATGTCGGTACTCTCTGATACGGCGACGTTCGGCGGCGGATTCGATCTGTTGTCATTCGTCCGTGGTCGCACAGATCTGCCACTTCTTGCAAAAGATTTTATTCTCGGGGAACGTCAGATCGATGCGGCGGCGTATCATGGCGCGGATGCGGTCCTTCTTATCGCATCGCTACTCGATCCCTCAACGCTGCGGCGACTCTCACTGCATGCCATCGGACTCGGTCTCGACGTTCTTATCGAACTCCATACTGTTGACGATGTGACGAATATGACATCCTTGCTGTCAGCCCTAACTGAAGCCGAAAGAAGCCATGTGCTGGTCGGCATCAACAACCGTGATCTCGTGACGCAGACCATTGATCTCACGGCGACCGAAAGGCTCTCGGATCTCCTGAGTGACGTATCTGATCGTCCCGTCATTTCCGAAAGCGGTATATCCAGACGGGAGGACATTCAGCGCCTTGAGCGGCATGTACAAGGGCTCCTCATCGGTTCGGCATTGCTACAATCCGATGATGCCGATCTGCTCCTCCGCACACTTTTCCCATCCCCATGAGACCGCGCATCAAATTCTGCGGCATGACCAGAGGCGTCGATATCGATGCAGCCGTAGCGCTCGGCGTCGAGTATATCGGGTTCGTCTTTGCGGCTTCATCGAAACGTTCGGTGACGATCAATCAGGCGATGTCTCTTCGCAGTCACGTCCGGAGCGCAAAAACGGTCGGAGTGTTTACCGATCATTCCGTTGATGAGATTGAAAACCACGCTCGGGAGTTGACGCTCGATGTCGTCCAGTTGCACGGCGAGCCGGACCTCCAGAAGGCCAAGGCACTCTCCGTTCCTGTCATTCAGGCGTTTCGCGGTGTTCCGGACGCAAGTCTTCTCGAAGGCTTTCTCGCATACTGTCCGTACATTCTGATCGATAAAGCCGAGGGAGAGGGCACTGCGGATATCCCTGCGATTGCGGCTTTGCCGGAGCGCGTCCGATCAAAAATGTTTCTTGCCGGCGGACTGACTCATGAGAATCTTCGAAGTGCTTCCGATGCCATTTGTCCCTTTGCCGTTGATACGGCACGAGGCATTGAAACCCGTCCGGGCATAAAAGATCATGATCGTATGTCCGCATTTTTCTCCGCACTCTCATGAAATCCCTTGGAACATTTGGAAAATTTGGCGGATTCCACGTCTCAGAGCTTCTCATTCCGGCGCTCTCGGAAGTGGAAGCAGCGTTCCTGCGCTACAAAGACGATGTGGAATTCCAGGACGAACTCCGCGTACTCCTTCAGGAATTCGCAGGACGCCCGACACCCATCACGCACATGAAAAACCTGAGTGTGGAATTGGGTTGTACCGTCGTGCTGAAACGCGAGGATCTTCTGCACGGCGGCGCACATAAAACAAATAACGTCCTCGGGCAGGCGCTGCTTGCGAAGCGCATGGGAATGAAGATGCTCATCGCCGAAACAGGCGCCGGTCAACACGGTGTCGCCACTGCGATGGCCGGTGCGCTCTTCGGACTTCCGACGAAGATTTTCATGGGTGCCAAAGACATGCGCCGCCAGCACTCGAATGTGGAGCGGATGAAGCTATTCGGTGCTGAGGTAATCTCGGTGGAATCCGGTTCGGAGAGCCTCAAAGATGCGATCAATGATGCGCTGCGGTATTACACGGCTCACAGTCACAGCACGTACTACGTTTTCGGAACCGTCGCCGGACCGCATCCTTTTCCGTCACTCGTCGCTCACTTCCAGCGTGTCATCGGTGATGAAGCCCGAGTGCAGTGTCTGGAGCGATTTGGGCGCCTACCTCATACCGTCTGCGCGTGCGTCGGGGGCGGTAGCAATGCCATCGGCATGTTCAAGGCGTTCCTCGATGATCCTAGCGTTCGGCTCGTGGGCGTGGAACCAGCTGGCGAAGGCTTACACACGGCCAAGCACGGCGCTGCTCTTGCTTTAGGACGGCCCGGATCTTTGCATGGTTCGTACAGTTATTGTCTGCAGGATCGGGACGGTCAGATTCTGGAAGCACACAGCATTTCGGCGGGTCTCGATTACCCGGGTGTCGGACCGGAACACAGCTTCCTTAAAGACTCAGGTCGTGTGGAATATGTATCGGCTACGGACCGTGAAGCCGTAGACGCTTTTTTTCTGCTCGCAAAAAAAGAGGGGATCATCCCGGCTCTCGAGTCATCGCACGCGATAGCAGCCGCCCAGCACATGTCACCAAAGCTCAAAGAAGACGACGTGCTGCTCATCAATCTTTCCGGCAGGGGCGATAAAGATATCGATCATGTATCTCGGTACCTCACACACCATGCACTCTAATCCCTACGAAACGGCACGCACAAACAAAGGCGCACCGCTCTTCATTCCTTTCGTGGTCCTCGGTGATCCTGATAAGGAACAGTCGCTCGCAACGATCAAGCTGCTCGTCCAGAACGGAGCGGACGCACTGGAGCTTGGGTTTCCGTTCAGTGATCCGCCAGCGGACGGGCCCGTCATACAAGCGGCTGGTACCCGGGCGCTTGCGGCGGGCATAGGTATCGATGACTGCTTCACGATGCTCCGGGACATCCAGTCCTTCACCGACATTCCAATTGGGCTTCTCGTGTACTACAACTTAGTGCTGCAACGAGGTGTTGAAAAATTCTATCACGCTTGCGAACAGAGTGGCGTCGCATCGGTCCTGATTGCCGATCTGCCGCTGGAACATGCAGATCATGCGGTCTTGGCCGCGAAAAAGTACGGTATCGCGCCTATCTTTCTCATCAGTGAACTCACGACCGATGAGCGTCTGGAAGCCATCGCGAAAGTCGCAGGAGGGTACCTGTATGTTGTTTCGTACCTCGGAGTAACCGGATCCAGTAATGCAGTCCATGGCTATAGAATGCGCGGATTGATTGAAAGAGCCCGGAAATATACCAAACTTCCGTTGTGCGTTGGCTTTGGTATCAATACGGTAGAACAGGCGAAGGCTGCAGTCACAGCTGCTGCGGATGGCGTCATTGTGGGCAGTAGGATCGTGGGAGCAAGAGGTGACAGCGAAAAAATCCGCGACATCTGCCGAGAGATGGTTGAGGCGATACGTCTGAAAGATATCTGATCGTTTTTTGTAGAGACGCAAGATTTTGCGTCTCTACAAAAAACGGCGGGAGCTTCGGCCGACAAACCGGTAACATGATTTTTTAGTGGAGCCGACGACCGGAATTGAACCGGTGACCCACGGTTTACGATACCGTTGCTCTACCAGCTGAGCTACGTCGGCTTAGGGTGAATGATGATGAGCGGAAAGCAGCCTTTTTTCGGGCTGTTCTGC